>NZ_JBYHFM010000004.1:0-374714 GCF_057669765.1 Microbacterium sp. Y832
CCCCAGGCGTTCGGCCTCAAGCCAGCCCGCCGGGCAACTTCTCTATCTTATGTCTTGCTTCGCGCCTGTCAAATCGGCGTTTCCGACGTGATGTCGGCTACAGCAGTCAATGACGACTTCGCGAAGCTAGATCGGCTGCTGTCGTTTGGCTTCAAGCCATCCCGCCCGGCAGCTCACTCAGTGTATGTCCTGTTCCGCCTCCGTCAAAATCGGCGTTTCCGGCGGGCCGATCGGCCGTGCTGAAGACGCTCGATCCGCCCGCCCGCCCGTCTGAGACTCACGCGCCGAGCGCGACCCGCAACTGCTCGACGGCCCAGTCGAGCTCGGTCACCCGCACGACCAGGGGCGGGGCGAAGCGCACCGTCTGCCCGTGCGTGTCCTTCGCGAGCACGCCCCGCGCAAGCAGTCGTTCGGCGACCTCGCGACCCGTCCCCACGGCGGGGTCGATGTCGATCCCCGCCCACAGTCCGGCGCTGCGCACCGCCGTGACCCCGTGACCGAGGAGCGCCGTGAGCTTCTGCTCGAGGTGTTCACCGAGCGCGAGGGCACGGGATTGGAACTCGCCCGACTCCAGCATCTCGACGACCCTCAGCCCGACCGCGGCGGCGAGCGGATTGCCGCCGAAGGTCGACCCGTGCTCACCCGGTCGGATGACACCGAGCACATCGCGATCGGCCACGACGGCAGACAGGGGCAGGATGCCGCCACCCAGCGCCTTGCCGAGCAGATAGACATCGGGCACGACCTGTTCGCGGTCACACGCGAACGTCGTGCCGACGCGGCCGAGCCCCGATTGGATCTCGTCGGCGATGAAGAGCACCCCGTGACGCGTGCATATCTCGCGGACCGCTCGCAGATACCCCTCGGGGGGCACGATGACACCCGCCTCGCCCTGTACGGGCTCGATCAGCACGGCGGCCGTGTGGGGTGTGATGGCCGCTTCGAGCGCCGCGGCATCGCCGAACGGCGCGTGCACGAAGCCAGGTGCGAACGGGCCGAAGCCATCGCGCGCCGACCGGTCATCGCTGAAGCCGACGATCGTTGTCGTGCGCCCGTGGAAGTTGCCGTGCGCGACGATGATCTCGGCCGCATCCGTCGGGATGCCCTTGACCCGCTCACCCCACGCCCGCGCGACCTTGATGCCGGTCTCGACTGCTTCGGCGCCCGTGTTCATCGGCAGCACGAGCTCTTTGCCGGCGAGTTCGGCCAGCGCCTCGGCGAAGACCCCGAGCCGGTCGTTGTGGTACGCGCGACTCGTGAGGGTCAGCCGTTCGAGCTGTTCGCGGGCGGCAGCCAGCAACGCCGGATGCCCGTGCCCGAAGTTGAGCGCCGAGTAGGCCGACAGCAGGTCGAGGTACCGCTTGCCCTCGACGTCGGTGACCCACGCGCCGTCGCCGCGCGCGATGACGACGGGCAGCGGGTCGTAGGTGCGCGCGACGTGCTCGGCCTCAGCGGCGATGATGGCCGCGGTCGTGGCATCCGTCAGGAACATTTCGGTGGTCATGACTCTCCCCCTCAGCGTCGCAGTTCGAGCGTGCAGCACTTGATGCCGCCGCCGCCCAGAAGCAGCTCCGACAGGTCGACGAGCACGGGGTGGTAGCCCCGTGCTCGCAGCTGCGCTTCGAAGCCCTTCGCGCGCGGCGAGATGATGACGTTGCGGCCGTCGCTGGCGGAGTTCAACCCGAAGACAGCGCCATCCTCGTCGGATACGCGGATCGCATCGGGGAAGCGCTCAGCGAGCACGCGCTGCGAGCGTTCATCGAAGGCGTGCGGCAGGTACGCGATGTTGGCGCGCTCGACGCCTCCGTCGCCTTCGACGGGGTCGAGCACTGTGAGCGCGGTGTCCAGGTGGTAGAACCGCGGGTCGACGAGGCCGAGCGAGACGACCTCCTTGCCGAAGACCTCGCCGAGCTCCCGGTGGCTGTCATCGGACGAGCGGAACCCCGCCCCGGCCAGAATCGTGTCGCCCACGAGCAGGAAGTCACCCTCACCCTCGTTCACCTCGCGCGGCTCGACGACGTCGAATCCGGCATCGCGGAACCAGTCCATGAACGCCGGCCCTTCGGGCACGCGCTCGGCGAAGCGGAACTTCGCACCGTAGGCGACGCCGTCCACGATGAAGCCGCCGTTGGCGGTGTAGACCATGTCGGGAAGGCCGGGCACGGGGTCGATCAGCTGCACGTCGTGACCGAGCGAGACATAGGTGTCATAGAGCGTCTGCCACTGCCGCACGGCGAGCGCCGTGTCGGTGGGCCGGGTGGGCTCCATCCACGGATTGATCGTGTAGCTGACCGTGAAGTGCTCGGGCCGGCACATGAGATACGTGCGGTGCTGCTGCATGCGGTTCACGGTGACGATGTCCTCGGGCACGGTGTTCGGCGTAGGCATGATGCTCCTTGCGGAATCCGGCGGACGCTGTCCACAGGCCCGGCGGGACTCGCAGAGGGGAGTCGGCGACACGGGCACGCCAGTGAATATTCTGACACGGCCGACCGGGCGGCGCCTGAGCGCCCGGTGTGTCGCATCACAACATCGCAACCCGTCGATTCTCGGATGCCGCCCGCTTTAGGATGCTTCGACCGTCACAGCCGACGGCACCCGAACACCGGAGCTCTCATGCGCAAGCGCTGGATCGCGCTCATCGTCGTCGCCGCCGTGCTCGTCGTCGCCCTCGTCGGCGGCTACTGGGCCGGCCGCAGCCTGTTCCATATGCCCACGGCGAAGGGCGTCGACTCGGTCATCGGCGAGATCGGCGGCGAGCGCGTGCTCGGCGTCTTCGCGCACCCCGATGACGAGCAGACGGTCAACGGCCTGTTCTGGCGGGCGAAGGACCGCGACGGCGCCTACACCGCCATGATGACGGCGACCGCCGGCGAGGCCGGACACCAGGTTCCCGTGGTGGCACGGCAGGATGACCTGGGCATCGTGCGTACGGCCGAAGCCCTCAAGAACAGCTTCAACCTCGGCGTCGATGAGCACGAGGTATGGGACTACCCCGACGGCGGCGTGCCCGACGTTTCCGAGGAAGAGCTCGTCGCCCGGCTCGTGGACACCATGAAGCGCGTGAAGCCGGACGTCGTCGTCGGCTTCTGGCCGGCCAGCGGCGCAACCGGCCACAAGGACCACATGCGGATGGGCCGCGTCACCGAGCTCGCGATCACAGAGCTCGCCGCCGAGGAAGGCCCGTACACAGGACCGGGTCACCTCGTCTACACGATCAGTCCGACCACGGCGCTGTCGCTCTTCGGCGGCGAACAGGGGGCGCTGGTCGTCGCGAACCAACCCGATCCCGAGTTCGCGATGTCGGCGGAGGTCGGCAAGAAGCACGAGGGCTGGGAGATCCATGCGTCGCAGGCGGACTACCTGCAGTCGGCGTACTCGCTGCCTGCATGGCTGGTCTACCTGCTGTGGGACGAGGAGTTCTACCACGTCCGCGATCTTCAGCAGGATCCGATCCGATGACGCCATCGACGCCGACCCTCGCGGTCTGAGATCCTGTGCCCATGGCCCGCCGATCCGCCGAGGAAACACGACGCCTCATCCTGGACGCCGCGCTGCAGCTGCTGTTGCAGCGCGGCGCCACCGCGGGTGTTCAGCACATCCGCCTGCAGGAGGTGCTGCGCTCGGTCAAGCTGACCACGGGGGCCGCGTACCGCATCTGGGCCGACCAGGACGAGTTCCATCGCGAGCTCGCCGTCGAGATGGTCAGGCTCCGGTTCGCCGAACCCGTCGCGAGCGCGTCGAACGCGATCCGCGACGTGCTCGAATCCGAGGGCACGATGAACGACGTCGTGCGCGCGGCGGCTCGGGATCACGTCACGTACGCGTCGCGGTTCCACCTGACGCCGAACTCCCGCGATTCCCACGCCTTCATCACGGCGCTCGCTCTGCGCACGGCCGCAAGGGCCCGGCCCGAGCTGCGCGAAGCGAGCGCCGAGCGCCATCGCGAATCGATCGAGTCCTTCGCGGTGTTCTATTCCGAACTGCTGCAGCGGTTCGGTTACCGGCTGCGCACGCCCTTCACGATCTTCGATTTCGCCGAAGCCATGGCCGCTCTCGGCGAGGGATACGCAGTGCGTGTCGCCGAGGGGCTGGATCACCCGGTCTACGTCATCCCTGATGATGCCGAGGCGCCGCCCGGAGAGTGGACGCTGTTCGGCATCTCGATCCTGGGACTTCTGTCGGCGTTCACGGTGCCCATCGAGACAACGGAGCATGCCCCGGCCGACCCGCGCTGAGGCGGACGACCGGGGCAGCTGGTCCCACTATTCGGACGAGCCGCACGAGACCGGAGCCCGGCGGCACGATTCGTCCCCCGGGACAATCGTCACCACTGGCATACGCGGCGTCCAGAAAGATAAGTTCTTTTCCTTCAGGACGCCGCGCACGCGTGCGGACGCGTCAGATGACGTCTTCCGACCACGGGTCGGCGTTGCCGAACCGGTGGGCGGTGATGGTGATCGACTGCTCGCGCAGGAACGGCAGCAGCTCGAGGCGTCCCGCCGTCGTGACCTCGTCGTGGTAGACCGCGACGTCGGGGTTGCCACCGGTCGCCTCGGCGATGCCGTGGCGCACCGCAGCGATGGCCTCGGGTGAGCCGACGAGGCGCACGCGCTCGACGGGCTCAGCGCCCTCGAGCGACGCGGCGATGCGCGAGGTCCACTCGGCGTCGGACTCGACCCAGACCGTGACGCCCACGTCCGACAGGACGCGGCGCACAGCCGGGGGCAGACCCACGGGCGTGGAGACCGTGAACGGGGCGCCGGCGCGGATGCCCGCGACGACGACGCGCAGCAGCGCCTGCCACGTGGCGTCACCCGTGGCGCGGACCGTGACGCCCGGGGCCGGACGGTAGCGGAACAGGTTGCGCTCGACGCCGAGGCGCGAGACGTCCTTGACCTGACCGAACTCGCGGTCCCACGCGATGGCGTCCGACAGGGCGCCGCGGCGCAGCCACTCGAACTCCTCGTAGCCCAGCGACGGCTGAGCCGCCTCGATGACCGAGGTGATGCGCGTGTCGAGGCCGCGCAGGTGCAGGGTCGCCGAGGTCGATCCCCCAGCCGATGCGCGCCACGATCCGAGTCCGATGAGGTAGTTCGGGCCACCGGCCTTCGTGCCTGCGCCGACCGACGAGCGCTTCCAGCCGCCGAACGGCTGACGTTGGACGATGGCACCCGTGATGCCGCGGTTGACGTACAGGTTGCCCGCCTCGACGCGGTCGAGCCACGTCGCGAGGTCGTCGGGGTTCTGCGTATACAGACCCGCCGTGAGGCCGTAGGCCACGGCGTTCTGCATCTCGATGGCCTCGCTCAGCGAGCTCGCGTGCATGATTCCCATGACGGGGCCGAAGAACTCCTCGCGGTGGAACCGCGAGCCGTTGCGCACGCCGGTGCGCACGCCGGGGGTCCAGAAGCGGCCCTCGTACTTCTCGGCATCCGCACCCTCGATCGTGATGCGCTCGGGCTTGACGAGCCACTGCTCGCCCTCGTCGAGGGTCGTCAGCGCCCACTTGAGCTTGCCCTGGGGAGCCTCGATGACGGGGCCCACCTCGCTCATGGGGTCGGTGGGCAGGCCCACACGCAGCGACCGGGTCGCGTCGACGACCTGGCGGGCGAAGCGCTTCGAGCGCGCGACGGGGCCGACGAGGATCGCCAGCGACGCCGCCGAGCACTTCTGGCCCGCGTGGCCGAAGGCGCTCTTGACGAGGTCGCCCGCCGCGAGGTCGAGGTCGGCCGACGGCATGATGATCATGGCGTTCTTGCCGCTGGTCTCGGCCAGGAGCGGCAGCTCGGGGCGCCACGAACGGAACAGCGCCGCCGTCTCCCACGCACCCGTGAGGATGACGCGGTCGACGTCGGGGTGCGAGAGCAGACGGCGACCGAGGTCGCCCTCGTCGATGTCGACGAGCGCGAGCACCTCACGGGGCACACCGGCCTTCCACAGCGCTTCGGTGACGACGGCCGCGCAGCGACGCGCCTGGGGCGCAGGCTTGAACACGACGGCCGAACCGGCCGCGAGCGCGGCGAGCACGCCACCGGCGGGGATGGCGACGGGGAAGTTCCACGGCGGCGTGACGACGGTGAGACGCTCCGGCACGAAGACGGCGCCGCTGACGCTGTCGAGTTCGCGCGCCGTCGCGGCGTAGTAATTGGCGAAGTCGACGGCCTCGCTCACCTCGACGTCGCCCTCGGCGAAGACCTTGCCCGTCTCGGATCCCGCGACCTCGATCAGGTCGCCACGCCGGGCTTCGAGTTCGCGCGCGGCGGCCTGCAGCACGGCGGCACGCTCTGCGGCGGGCTTGGCGCCCCACGCGGCGGCGGCGTCGCGCGCCTGGGTGATGATCGTCTCGAGCACGTCGGCGTCGTCGACGCGCGCGGCCTTGATGGTCTCGACGCCGGCGGTGGACTGCTCGACACGGCTGAGGATGTCGTTCGCCCAGTCGCGGTTGACCCCGAGTGCCGGGTCGCTGTCGGGTGCGTTCGCGAAGCCGGGGGCGCCCGCAGAGGGCTGGCCCGACTCGCGCGGCGCGTAGACGGCGGTCTCGACGTATGCGTCACCGGCGAACATCTGCGATTCGGCGGTGGGTTCGATCGGCGCCGTGTCGGCGGGCTCTGCACTGGCTGTGCGTGCAATGCCGAGCACGGCCTGAGTGAGGCCTTCCTCTTCGGCGGCGTTCTCGCGGCGAAGCGCCCGAGCGCCCGCACGCGTGAGGCCCTCGGCCGACTCGAGCGTGCGGTTCTGCGTGCGGTTCGGGCCGATCGCCAGGGTCGGGTCGACGGCGCGGGCGAGCGAGGCCGTGAAGCGGTCCTGCTCGCGCTGGAACATCGTCGCGTCGTCGGCGAGGTCGAACGCCGCCGAGAGGAAGTTCTCCTGGGATGCCCCCTCTTCGAGGCGTCGCACGAGGTAGCTGATCGCGACGTCGAACTCGTCGGGACGCACGACCGGGACGTAGAGCAAGACGGGACCCACATCACGGGACACCGCTTCAACCTGGCCCTGGGCCATTCCCAGCAGCATCTCGAAGTCGATGCCGTCACGCACACCGCGCTGGCCGGCGAGCAGCCAGGCGTAGGCGATGTCGAAGAGGTTGTGGCCGGCGACGCCGATCCGCACGGCGGCGGTGTTCTCGGGGTGCAGCGCCTCGTCGAGGCAGCGGATGTAGTTGGCGTCCGAGTCGACCTTGGTGTTGTAGGTCGCCAGCGACCAGCCGTGCACGGCCGCGTCGACGTGCTCCATCGCGAGGTTCGCGCCCTTGACGAGGCGGACCTTGATGGGCGCGCCGCCGTCGGCGACCCGCTGCTGAGCCCACTTCGTGAGGTCGCGCAGCGCCGGGGCGGCATCCGGCAGGTATGCCTGGAGCACGATCCCGGTCTCGAGCGACGTGAGCTCGGCGCGCTCGAGGATGCGCTTGTAGACCGCGATCGTCAGGTGCAGGTCGCGGTACTCCTCCATGTCGAGGTTGATGAACGTGCCGTTGGATGCTGCCGTGAAGTACAGCGGCAGGAGACGATCGACGACCAGGTCGACGACGTCATCGAACGCCCACATCGAGATGTGGCTTGCGATCGCCGAGACCTTGACCGACACGTAGTCGACGTCGGGGCGGCGGATGAGCTCGTGGATGCCCTCGAGGCGACGCAGCGCTTCGCTCTCGCCGAGCACGGCCTCGCCGAGCAGGTTGATGTTGAGGCGGGCGCCGGACTCGCGGATCTTCGCGATCGCCGGGCCGAGCTTCTCGGGCCGCGCGTCGATGATCAGGTGCCCGACCATCTCGCGCAGAACACGCCGCGCGATCGGCACGACGGGCGAGGGCAGGATGGGCGCCACGGCGCCACCGAGCTGTACGGCGGAGCGCAGGTACCACGGGAGGAAGTTCGGCACGAGCGGCGCGACCCGCTTGAGGTTCGTGGCTGCGGCCGTCAAGCTCTCGGGGCGCATCACACCGTCGACGAAGCCGAGCGTGAAGGGCAGGCCATTGGGGTCTTTCAACACCCCCGCGAGGCGCTCGGCGGAGGGGTCGACATCCGCTCGAGCGGCTTCTTCCACCCATCGCTTTGCAAGGGCGATGGAATCAGCGGCGATATCTATCGTCACGTCGTTGCTCACTATCTTTCAACTCCCGGAAGGCAGGGTCGACCACGCCCGGCACACGGGCTTCAACTCCTCAACTGTGCGGCATCCGACCCGTTGGAAAAAGTGGCCATCTATAATCAATACCGTTCTAGAAGTGCCACGAATGGTGGGGGCCATGTTCGAACTTCGACGCTTACGGATGCTGCATGAGTTATCGCTGCGCGGAACGCTGGCGGCCGTGGCCGAAGCGTTGTCGTACAGCCCTTCGACGATCTCTCAGCAGCTCGCGCTGCTGGAGCGCGATGCGGGGGTGCGCCTCATGGTTCCCGAGGGGCGCCGCGTGCGCCTGACCGAGCAGGGCAGAGCCCTCGCGGCGCACGCCGCGCGGGCTCTCGATCTCGAGGAGAGCATCCGCGCCGAGCTCGAGACGATCGAGCCGGGCATCGCACCCGTGCGCATCGCGATCATGCAGACCGCCGCGCTCTCCCTCGCCCCGTCGCTCTTGCGCATCGTCGCCGAGCGGGAGCCCGCTCTGCGGATCGACATGGCCCAGGTGCCGCCCGAAGAGGGCTTGTTCGAGCTCGAGGCCCGCGGCTTCGACCTCGTCGTGGCCGAGCAGTACCCCGGGCACACGCGTGAGCACCGGTCCGGGCTCGAGCGCGATGTGCTCGGCAGCGACCCCGTGCGCATTGCACTGCCGCCCGACGACCCCGCGACATCGCTCGCCGATCTCCGCGATCGCGTGTGGGTCATGGAGCCCACGGGGACGGCCGCACGACAGTGGGCCGTGCAGCAGTGCCGCGCCCTGGGCTTCGAGCCCGAAGTCCGCTTCGAACTGCCCGATCTCGTGTCGCACGTGCGGCTCATCTCGGCCGGCTACGCGGTGGGCATCCTGCCCGACCTGCTGTGGGCGGACCCCGCCTCGCCCGTCAAGCTCCTCGACCTGCCCGGGTCACCCACGCGCGAGGTATTCACATCGGTGCGCTCCTCGTCGACGGCGCATCCGCACATCCGTGCCGTGCGCCAAGCGTTGCGCGACGCTTACACCGAGACGGCAGCGCGCACGGCGGACCAGCCGTTCACGCCGACGCAGCCGGGCGACGCCTAGGTGTGATGTCCAGGCAGGTTGTCGAGTCTTCTGATCGGCGCCGAGCCGATTGCGGAGGGTCGCCTGTGGTGATTGTAGAAGTGGATCCACCTGGGCAGGGCGGCGCGACGCTCGGTCTCTGACGGGTAGAACTTGGCATATGCCCAGCCGTCGGCGAGGGTGCGATGGGAGCGCTCTATCTTCCCGTTCGTCTGCGGCCGGTACGGGCGGGTCCGTTTGTGCTGGATGCCGAGGTCTGCGCAGGCGTCGCGGCACGCGTGTGAGCGATAGCAGGCACCATTGTCGGAGAGCCCGCGTTCGACGGTGACGTTCCGGTCGTGGAACCAGGCCGTGGCGCGGCGCGGCGCAGGACGCTGATCGCGGTCTCGGATCGCTCATCAGCGTGCATCTCGACGTATGCGACGCGCGAGTGATCGTCCACGACGGTATGCAGGTAGCCGATCCCGAGCCGGGGCTGATGGAGGGCGTTGCGGTTCACGCCAGTCATCGCGTGCCGGTTCCGGGTGCCCGCGGCACGGCCGAGGAAGCGATGCCCGCCACCGTCCGGGATGTTGCCGAACTTTGTGACATCGACGTGGATCAGCGAGCCGGGATAGTCATGCTCATACCGACGGATCGGCTCACCGGTGACCCGGTCGATTCGGCTGAGCCGGTTGATGCGGCAACGCACGAGCAACGGTTGACGGCGCCAGGCCCAGCTCGCCCGCGATCCAACCGGTCCGAGCCGGCGTCGCCACCTCGCGCGCACGATCCGCTTGACCAGCGGGAGCGGCGTCTTGGTCGGCATCGAGCGCGGGCGGCTGGACCGGTCCTGCATTCCCGCGACGCCCTCAGAGCGCCATCGAGCCGCCCACTTCCGCGCGGTCACGGTCGAGGCCATGTACCCCAGGAGGTCGAGATCGGTGGGCAGCGTGCGCACGCGCACCCGTCCGACGGCGCGGGGGTCGATGAGTCCGTTCCGACGCACGAGGAGCTTCGTTCGCAGGATCGTCAGGAGGGTGCGCCAGATCACGTTCACGAGGAGCGATGCTGGGCGAATCAGGCGGATTTCGTGTCCTCGCGCGGCCAGCGTAGAGTCTGGCCATGGAAGCCGAAAGCCAGACAGACGTCGTTGTCCGTCCGGTCCGCGACGTCGACGCCGAAGCACTCGGTCGCGTCCACGCCACGTGCTGGCACGAGACCTACGACCACCTCATCAGTAAGGCGAACCTCGAGAAGATCTCGCCCCGCCGGATGGCGGAGCTGTGGACCCACTGGGCTGCGCAGGGTCCCGAGTTCACCATGACAGCCGCGCTCGTCGACGGCGAGATCGTGGGCTTCGCCGGTTCCGGACCCGCCCGCGACAAGGACGCCCCCGCGTTCCGCGAGCTCTATTTCATCTATCTGCTGAGCGCCTATCACGGCACGGGCATCGGCCAGAAGCTCTTCGACTCGGTCACCGCGAAGGACGAGCCGCTTTACCTCTGGGTCGCCGAAGACAACCCGCGTGCGCACAGGTTCTACGAGCGCAACGGGTTCACGCTCGATGGCGCCGCTCACACCGAGCCCTTCCTCGGTGAGATGCTCACCGAGGTGCGGTTCGTCCGCTGACCCACGGTGTTGCAGGTCTGGGCCCTAGCGGGCATTCCCGAGATCACCCCGGGAACGGATCTCGTCGCGGTCGTCGGGGATGCCGCGGGCGACACCCTCGCCGACGGTGACATCGTCGTCGTGACGTCGAAGATCGTGTCCAAGGCCGAAGGCCGAATCATCTCGGCCGACGACCGCGAAGATGCCATCACGGCGGAGACCGTTCGCACTGTCGCGACCCGCACGGCGCGGTTCGGTCACCGGACGCGCATCGTGCAGAACCACCTCGGCATCGTCGCGGCAGCCGCCGGCGTCGACGCATCGAACACCCCCGAAGGCACGGTGCTTCTGCTGCCGGTCGACCCGGATGCCTCGGCGCGAGCCCTCGCCCAGGGGCTGCGCGCCCGTCTCGGCGCCCGGGTCGGCGTCATCATCACCGACACGCTCGGCCGCGCGTGGCGCGAGGGTCAGACCGATGCGGCGATCGGTGCGGCGGGGGTTCACGTCTTCGAGGACCTGCGCGGCCAGACCGACGCTGAGGGCCGCGAACTCGTCGTCACTCAGCCGTGCGTCGCTGACGAACTCGCCGCGGCGACCGACCTCGTCAAGGGCAAGGCGTCGCGGCTGCCCGTCGCCGTCGTGCGCGGTCGCGCCGACCTCGTCGGCCCGCTCGATCTTCCCGGCGCGCGCTCGATCGTGCGCCCGCTCGAGCGTGACATGTTCCGCCTCGGCGCCGACGAAGCCTATGCCGAGGGGTTCGCCGCGGGAGCGGCATCCGTCTGAAGCCGGGACAGGTCTCAGCCGGCGAGGTAGGCGAGTTGCGCGGTCGTCGAGGCCTCGGCGGCGAAGCGCACGGCGGGAGCGATCTGCGGGTAGACCCGGTCGGTGACGGCAGCCACCGTGTCGGCGTCGGTCGCCGCGGACATGCCGAGGTCCGCCAGCGCCTGCTGGACCTCGTGCAGGCGCTGGCGCCGGTGCTCGAGGTAGCGACGAGCCGTGGTGGCCAGGTCGGGGAGGACCGGGCCGTGCGCGGGAAGCGCGAGGGTGCCGGCGCCTGTGAGCTGCAGGGTGTCGAGCGACGAGAGGTAGGCGCCGAGCGAGCCATCAGGGTGGGCGATGATGGTCGTGCCGCGCCCGAGGATCGTGTCGCCGGTCAGCACCGACGCGGTCGGGAAGGCGTCGAGCGTGGTGTCGTCGGGCAGCCGCAGGCACACCGAGTCCGCCGTGTGACCCGGCGTGTGCAGCGCCTCGATCCGCAGGCCCGCGACCTCGAGCAGCTCGCCGGGCTGCAGGGCCGCGGCGCCCTGACAGAGGGCCTGATCCCACGCGCGCACCGGGGCGCCCGTCCGCCGGGCGAGTTCGGGGGCGGCCTCGACGTGGTCGATGTGGTGGTGCGTGAGCAGAATGAGCTCGACAGGACCCTCGGCCGTGATCCGTGCGAGGTGGTCGTCATCGAGCGGACCCGGGTCGACCACGACGGCGCCCGTGGCGCCGGGAGCGCGCAGGACGTACGTGTTCGTGCCGTTGAGCGTCATCGGCCCCGCGTTGGGCGCGAGGATCCGTGTTGTGAGCGCGCTCGTCACCGCCCTGATCGGCAGCGCGTCGGCGGCCATCAGCGCGAGCTGACCTTGCCGAACAGGCGCGCGATCGGGGCCAGGACGAGCGGGCGCGCGGCGACCCAGGCGATCGCGATGACAGCCATCGAGGCGACGAAGAACCAGAACCCGGTCCAATTCTCGGCATAGGCGTTGGGGTCCGTCGACCCCAGTGCCGCATACATGTGGTTCAGGTTGCGCAGGGCTCCCGTCGCGAACACGAGGAAGACGTGGATCGCGATGAACACGACGAAGTACAGCATCACCGGGAAGTGCACGGCACGCGCCCACTCGACCGGGTAGAGCCGGTTGAGGGTCTTGGCCTTCTTGGGCCAGATGCCCGACATGCGGACGCCCGTGATGATGGCCAGCGGCGCAGCGATGAACACGGTCGTGAAGTACGCCAGCTGCTGCACGCTGTTGTAGTTGACCCACCCGTTTTCGGTCGGCCAGTCGAGCGAGATGTACTGCAGGATGGCCGAGAGGGCGTTGGGGAAGACTTCCCAGCTCGTCGGGATGATCCGCATCCACTGCCCCGAGACGAACAGCAGCACGACGAAGACGACGCCGTTGACGACCCACAGGATGTCGAGCGACTGGTGAAACCACAGGCTCAGGCTGATCTTGCGCTTGCTGTTCGTGCGCGGCGACCAGAAGGCGGTCGGACGCTTCTCGGTGCGCACCCGCAGACCCGACCGGATGATCAGCACGATGAGGAAGACGTTGAAGAAGTGCTGCCACCCCAGCCAGGCGGGGAACCCGACCGGCGCGCCCTCGGGCAGGTGGTACTCGCCGGGGTAGGCGGCGAGGAAGTCCTGCAGCGGTTCGAGTGAGAGCAGCCACCGCACGGCGACGACGGCCATTCCGGCGGCGAAGAGCAGACCGGCGCCGGCGACGAGCACCGCACCGGCCCACTGACCGCGGGTGAACGCTCCGATGCGCTCGGGCTCGGGAGCCGTCGCGACGACACCCGAGCGGCGCTGACGCTCGAACTCCTGCGCCGCGGCGCCCTGCCACACCGTGCGGGTGAAGGGCAGCGGCACCGAGACATCGCGAACGGATGCCGCGGGCACGACATCACCGACAGGTGCCGGCGCGGCGGTATCGGGCGCGGTGGTCTCGGCCGCCGTGTTCTCGGGCGGCGTGGCCTGAGGCGCTTCCACTGTGGTGACGGCGGTGTAGTCCGCGGGGGGCCAGGGGTCTCCGCCTGCTACGCGCGGCAATCCGCGCCGCACGGCGTGCGAGGTGGCGCCGGATGCCGACGGGCTCGCTGCCGCAGCCGGAGCGGCCGCGCTCGGTGCTGCCGGCGCCGGCGATTCCGCCGCCGACGGCTTGTCGGTCGCGGCCGGGGCGGCGGCGCCTGTAGCAGGGGTGGTCGGCGCCGGGGCGGCGGCCGGTGCCGCGGAGGCGGCGGGGGCAGCGGCGGCGCCTGCTGCGGCGAAGGATGCCGGGGGCCACGGCTCGCCGCCGGCGACGCGCGGCAGTCCACGGCGCACGGAGCGCGCAGCAGAGGCCACGGGCGTCGCGGCAGCCGCGGACGCTGGTTCATGTGCCGCAGAACGCTCGTCGGCAGCATCCGAAGCAGCAGATTGCGGCAACTCAGTCTCGGGCGCCGGAGCCGAGGCCGAGGCCGCGGCGACGTCCCGCGTCACCGCGCGCTCTTCGGCGACCGCGGGAGCGGCGGCGGCAGCGGGCGCCACGTCGGCCGTCGGCGCCGCAGCCGGGGAGCCGCCCTCTACCGGCGCTTCGCCGGCGGGAGGCCAGGGGTCTCCGCCGGGCCGCCGCGGAAGCCCACGACGAATCGTGCGCCCGAAAGTCGCCACGGGTTACGCCTTCTTCTTCGCCTCGAGGGCGGCGATCAGCTGCGGAACGACCGTGAACAGGTCGCCCACGACGCCGAAATCGGCGATCTCGAAGATGGGGGCGTCGCCGTCTTTGTTGATCGCGACGATCGTCTTGGCCGTCTGCATGCCCGCCTTGTGCTGGATCGCACCCGAGATGCCCAGAGCGACATAGAGCTGCGGCGCGACCGACACACCGGTCTGGCCCACCTGGAACGACTGCGGCACGTAGCCCGCATCCACCGCTGCGCGGGACGCGCCCACGGCGGCGCCGAGCGCATCGGCGAGGTCGTTCACGAGCTCGAACTTCTCTGCCGACCCCAGGCCACGACCACCCGAGACGACCTTGGCCGCACCGCGCAGTTCGGGGCGGGACGACGCCACGACCGCTTCCTGCAGGTCGCCGAACGTCGCCGACGCACGGCCGGATGCCGCAACCTCGAGCGTCTCGACCGTCGGCGAAGCGACCGCCTCGGCGCGCGTGTCCACGGCGCCCTGGCGGATCGTGATGACGGGTGCTCCGAAGGTCACGGCCGAATCCACGTTGTACGCACCGCCGTACACGGAGTGCCGCGCCACGACGCCCTCATCGTCGCGACCGACGCCGACGGCATCGGCGGCGATCCCGGAGCGGGTGCGGGCTGCGAATCGCGCCGCCGCCTCACGGCCCTCGACCGAGTGCGACAGCAGAACGGCATCGGGCTGCACGCGAGCGGCAGCCGCCGTGAGCGCGTCGACCCGGTCACCGGATGCCACGAGCACCGATGCCGCACCGAGCGCAGCGGCATCCTGCGCGAGCTTCTCGTCGCCGATCACCAGCGCGACGGGCGTTCCCACCTCAGACGCCGCGCCGAGCAGTCCCGCCGACGACTTCGCCAGCTCGCCCGAGGGCATCGTGTCGAGGAAGACCAGAATCGAATCCGCAGCAAACGCCATCTCAGTTCCTCACACCAGTCGGTTCTGCACGAGGAATTCCGCGAGCTTCTCGCCCGCATCGCCCTCATCGACGATCTTGACCCCCGCTTCACGCGGCGGCTTCTCACTCAGGCCGACCACGATCGACCGCGACGCGTCTGCGGCGAGCGCCTCGATACCGAGGTCAGCCAGCGACAGCGTCTCGAACGGCTTCTTCTTCGCCGCCATGATGCCCTTGAAGTTGGGGAACCGCGCGTCCGGCAGCGCCTCGGTGATCGAGATGACCGCCGGGAACGTCGCGGAGACGTCGACCGTGCCGGCATCCGTCGCACGAACGCCCGACACCGAGCCGTCGCCGATCTCGACCGACGAGAGGTTCAGTGCGGCCGGAGCATCGAGCATCTCGGCGATCATCGCCGGCACCATGCCTCCCGAACCGTCCGTCGACTGGTTGCCCGCGATGACCAGGTCGAACCCGATCTTCTTGAGCGCCGCGGCGAGGACCTCAGCCGTCAGGACCATGTCGGCGCCGAGCAGCTCTTCGTCGATGACCTGCACGGCAGAGGCCGCGCCCATCGCGAGTCCCTTGCGCACGGTCGCCTGCGCCGACTGGGGCGCCATCGACAGCACCACGACCTCGGTGTCCGCATTCTTATCGGCGTACGACAGGGCCACCTCGAGCGAGCGCTCACCGATCTCATCGAGAACAGCCTCGGACGCGGCACGATCTGCCAAGCCCGTCTCAAGACTCAGCTTGCGGTCACCATAGGTGTCCGGTACTTCCTTGACCAGGACGACGATCTTCATCGAACACACTCCTCACACCTGCGCCGAGTCTATCTGCGGTTTATCTGCGTATCCAATCGAGGGCGATCTGCGGGGATCCCGCCGCATAACCCGACCGTGTGTATACATTGAGGCGAATTCCGGGGATGATCCGCCCGACCGGTACCGTGGACTCAGGAGGACACCCATGGCCAGACGCGGACCGTTGCCGGTCGATCCCATCGCTGAAGCCAAGCGTCAGTGGATCTCGCACGGGTGGACGGATGCCGCCGCCGGAATGTCCGCCGTCACGAGCATCATGCGCGCGCAGCAGCTCATGCTGGCGCGCATCCACACGACGCTCAAGCCCTTCGGGCTGTCCTTCGCGCGCTACGAGATGCTGCGGCTGCTCGCCTTCACCCGTGAAGGACGGATGCCGATGGCCAGCGCGATCGCGAGATTGCAAGTGCACCCGACGAGCGTCACGAACACCGTCGACCGGCTCGTGCGCGACGGCTTCGCCGAGCGCGAGCCCCACCCCGAGGACGGCCGCGCCGCGATGCTCGTGCTCACCGGAACCGGGCGCGAACTCGTCGAGCGTGCGACGGCTGCGCTGAACACCTCGGTCTTCGAGAGCCCCGGCCTCGGCGACGACGACACGGCCGAACTCGTGCGCATCATCGCCCGGCTGCGCAAGGCGTCGGGCGACTTCACCGATCCTCGGCCGCTTCCCGACCCCCTGTGAGCCGACCCGCGGGTCAGCGGTGCCGGAACTCCGGCGCGCGCTTCTCGCGGAACGCCGACATGCCTTCGCGCTGGTCGTCGGTGTCGAACAGCGACGAGAAGACGTGCTTCTCCAGACGCAGGCCCTCGGCGAGCGGCGTCTCCAGCGCCGCATCCAGCACGGACTTCGCCGCGTACAGCGACGGCAGCGACTTCGACGCGATGGTCTCCGCCAGCTTCGACGCTTCGTCGAGCAGGTCGGCGGCGGGCACGACGCGCGAGGCGAGGCCGGAGCGCTCGGCCTCGTCGGCACCCATCATGCGCCCCGAGAGGATGAGGTCGGCCGCTTTGTAATAGCCGACGGCGCGCTGGAGCCGCTGCGACCCGCCCATACCGGGGATGACGCCGAGGTTGATCTCGGGCTGACCGAACTTCGCGGTGTCGGCGGCGAGGATGATGTCGCACATCATCGCGAGTTCGCAGCCCCCGCCGAGCGCGAAGCCCGAGACGGCGGCGATGACGGGCGTGCGGACGGCGGCGAAGTCTGCCCAGCCGCCGAAGTGGTCGCCGATCAGGATGTCGAGTCCGGACATCGACTCCATCTCTTTGATGTCCGCGCCCGCCGCGAATGCGCGCTCCGAGCCCGTCAGCACGATCGCCCCGATGCCGCTATCGGCATCGAAGGCGGAGGCCGCGGCGACGACCTCACGGCACACCTGCGTGTTGAGCGCATTGAGCGCTTCGGGGCGGTTCAGGGTGATCCAGCCGACGCGGCCGCGCGTCTCGACGAGGATCGTTTCGTACTCGCTCATGGGGGGTCCTCCATCGGATGTCCTCGTTCGATCATGTCGCACGAGATGGGCAGGTGGGTATTCCTCCCCATAGGGAGCACGGCGCGGCCTCGGTTAGCCTGTGTGTCGACCGGGGGACTCCCGGCGCACACACGAAGGGGTGGATGATGGCTGACTTCAAGGCTTCCTATGGCGAGATGGACGCGATGGCGGGCAAGCTCGAGACCGGTCGCGAAGAGATCGGTGACGTGCTTCGTCGCCTCAAGGCCGACGTCGATCGCCTACTGGGCGACGACTTCAAGACCGAGCACGCCTCGGGCAAGTTCGGCGAGGGCTACAACGAGCTCACGACGGGTCTCGAGAAGGCCATCGAGGGCATCAGCGACATGGGCGAGTCGCTGCGCAAGATGATGCAGGCCATCAAGGACACCGACCAGGCACTCGCCGGCAACTGATCGCCGAGTCGGCGACGCGCACGGAAGGAGGCCGGTTGTGCCCGACATCTATCTGAACATGCAGGAGCTCGACGAGGTCGTCGCCGGGCTCGACGCCTCGATCGCGGAGTTCGACGAGGCGACGACGGTGTCCCGCGGCATCCAAGACGCCATCGGCCGACCGGACGGTCGCGGGTCGCTGCGCGGACGCGCCGCCGACTTCGAGAACGACTGGAACAACACCCGCGACGATCTGAAAGAGAACCTCGATCAGATCCGCAAGCACCTGCAGGACATCATCGACGGCTGGCGCAATTGGGATGCCGAGGCCGCCGCCGCGATGCAGTCCAACGGAGCCGACAACGATCCCGCGCTTCATCAGCCACGGTAAGGACGCACACCCGTGACTCTCACCTCACCACAGCACAATGTGCTGCGCCGCCTCGAAGGCACTCCGTCCGACATCGACCGGTACGGAAACGACCTGAAGGATGCCGCACGCGCCATGCGGAGCACTGCGACGCAGCTGCGCAGGATCAGCGAGGGCACGCGGCAGATCGCCGAGTCCGTCGATGCCGTCCGCGAGGTCGCCGGGGAAACGCATCCCGAGCTCACCAAGGCGGCGACGCGCTACAGCCGCACCGGCACCGCGTTGACGACCTACGCCGGCAAGCTCGAGACGGCGCAGGACGCGATCCACCCGCTCATCCCGAAGATCGAGTCGGCGCATCAGACGGTGCAGACCAAGCGCCACGAAGAGCGCGAAGCCGAGTCTCGGGTGCGCGATCACGCGTTCCAGATGCCGTGGGAGGCCGACGTCACCGACGCTCAGAAGCAGCAGGCGCTGACGGACCAGACAACAGCGCGGTCGGCGACCGAGACCGCCGAGGGCACGCTCGAATCGCTGTGGGGCAGCTTCGACCGGTCGTTCTCGACGTGGTCCGGCGCCTACGACGAAGCGGTGAACGGCATCGAGGACGCCTTCGACGCCGCCGACAACAACGACGCGTGGGGCGAGGACCTGCTGCCCGTGCTCGGCTGGATCGCCGTCGGGCTGGCCGTGGTCGCGCTGTTCGTGACGGGGCCGATCGCCCTCGCGATCGCCGCGATCGGCGCGGTCATCGGCCTTGTCATGCTCACGATCAACGCGTTGAAGTTTGCCAAGGGCCGCGGCAACTGGCTCGACCTCACGATGTCGATCGTCGGCATCATCCCGTTCGCGAGACCCCTCATCCAGGGGATGCGCGGCGGCCTCGCGGGGCTCCGGGGCACGTCGGCGCTGTTCTCGACCGGTCGCGCCGTGCTGCGTCAGTCGGTGCGCTCGACGTTCCCCCGGTTCGGCTACGCGCCGATGTCGGGCGGAGTCTTCTCGCGGGTCGGTGCGGCGGGCCAGAACACGTGGAACGCCACGAAGAACGCCTGGTACGGCACGCGGTCGTGGGTGCGCAGCAACAGCCTGCTCGGCCGATTCTCGATGCGCGACTTCTTCGTCGACCGCCCGATCATGAACGCCTTCCGCGGCGGGCACAACTCGGTCACGAGCTTCTCGAACTTCCTCTTGCGCAACGAGGGCACGGTCGGCAACGCCGCGGCCGCGTGGGCGCGCAGCGGGTCTGTCGCGGGCATGGCGCCCTCGTCGGCCGCGCAGATCGCGAGCCGTTTCGAGTTCGCCGGCACATGGATCGCGAACAGCGACTTCATCGGCTCGAGCGTGTCGGAGCGATTCAACTCGTTCCGAGGAGCATTCGCGCAATGAGCCCGCGGTCCCGGCAGTTCGCGTATGAGTTCGTCGACGACGCGGACCGACGCCGCGAGAAGCGCCTCGGGCTCGTGTGGCTGCCGATGTCGATCGGCCTACTCGCCTCGCTGCTGTTCATCATCATCACCGTGGTGAACTTCCTCGCTTCGGGCATCCCCGATCTGCAGAGCGGATCGAGGGCGTGGGAATCGGACGTCGCGTTCCCCCTCATCCCGCTTCCCTCGTGGCTCACGATCACGGTGGGCTTCCTGCCGCTCGTCACGGCGGTCCTCATCTGGCCACTCGTCGACAAACGGCACGCGCCGCTCGTGAGCAACACGATCCTGTACACCGCGACGGTCTTCCTGCTGCTGCCGGTCTTCTTCGCGCTGACCTACACCGAGCCGAGCCCGTTCACGGACGGCGACCGCACGATCGGCTGGCACTGGCTCGCGATCCCCGTCGTCGTGGTCGCGCTCATCGCGCTCATCATCCGGCGCGTGACCCTGCGCCCCTCCCCCGTGCCCGAAGAGCCGGAGGACCCGTTCTTCGAAGAGGCCGTTGCCCTCCGCCGCCGCGCGCGGAACAGCCGCCGACACCGCGAGACACTCGAATCCGATCTTGCCGATGTCGCCGCGCGGCGCGCGGCAGCGGGCATGACGGGACGAGAGCTGTGAGCGATCAGGGTGCACGCGGCATCGGCTTCTCGATGCTGTTCCCCCCGGGGTGGCAGGAGTTCCGGCCCGATATCGAGAGCGAGAAGGCCCTCACCGAGCTGGCCACCGCGGGTGCGCGTGACGTCGGCCGCGCCGACGTCGTGATGGCCATCCGCCAGCACGTCCATCGCATGTTCGAAGGCCTGCGCCGTCGGCGTGCGGTCGGGGTGCACCTGCCCGTCGCCGTGCCGAACGACCTCACCGTGCCCGCGTCTCTCACGGTCGTCCCCGTGCAGGTCACGGCCGGTTCGACGCTGGACCGCGCCGTCTCGGGGCTCGCGACGGGCCAAACGCCCGAGCCCGTCGACGTCGACGGCACGCGGTGGTACCGGTGGATCGATCGCCAGGACACGCTCGAGGGGTCTGACGAGGCCGGCTCGACGACGATCCACTACGTCATCCCCCGCCCCGACGACGCCGCCGAGGCCACGGCGGGTCTGCACCTGCTCTTCGCCATCACGATGCTCGCCGAAGACCGCGACAGCGAGTTCGCCCACGCACTCGAAAGCCTCGGTCACGGCATCATCGGAACCTTCGCGTGGGGGCAGCGCACATGACCGAGTACATCATCGACCTCAACGAGAACGACTGGCTGGGAGTGCCCCCCGGGTTCCCCTATCTGCAGTGGGCGGATGCCGCGGCCTGGGCCGCTGATCTCGCGGCCGCCGCCGTGCCCGATGACGCCGAGCAGCGCGCCGTGTTCGAGGCGATGGCACTGAGCGTCGCGTCCGAGAGGCCGCCGCAGGTCGATCAGGCGCTGTGGTTCGCGCCGCTTGACGGACGAGGCATGGGAGTCGCCTACCTCAGCGTCTTCGAGCAGGACTCCGAGACGCCCCCCGTCGCCGACCTCGCGGTGCTCGGGCTGGATTCGCCCACACCGGTGCAGGTCACCAAGCACACCTCGGTCCCGTTCGGCGAAGTCGTGCAGTCCGCCGCGACGATTCGACTCTCCGACGTCGGCGGGGCTCCGGGCGACGGCGTCGCGGGAAGCATCCGGACCGTCGGCATCGCGGGCGGGCTCGTGTTCATGCTCAACGCGGTCGATGAGAACCTCGATGTGCTCGCGATGATGCAGGAGCCTCTGCTCGAGGTGATGGAGGGGATCCGCCTCCTGCAGGGCGAAGACGATCTCGACCGCGCGGTCGCCCGCATCCTCAGCGGCGACACCTGACGCCTCCCGCTGCTAGCGCAGCACCTCGCGCCCGATGATGACGCGCATGATCTCGTTCGTGCCCTCGAGGATCTGGTGCACGCGCAGGTCACGCACGACCTTCTCGATGCCGTAATCCTGCAGGTAGCCGTAGCCTCCGTGCAGCTGGAGAGCGCGGTTGGCGATGTCGAAGCCGGCATCCGTCGCGTAGCGCTTGGCCATGGCACACTGCATGGCCACGTCGGGAGCGTGGGCGTCGATGGCGGCTGCGGCATCGCGTACGAGGGCGCGCGCGGCGCGCAGCTCGGTGGCCATGTCAGCGAGGGCGAACTTGATGCTCTGCTTCTCGGCGATGGGCTCGCCGAACGTGAAGCGCTCCTTGACGTAGCGGATCGCCTGGTCGAGCGCCCACTGGGCTCCGCCGAGTGAGCAGGCCGCGATGTTGATGCGGCCGCCGTTGAGGGCCGACATCGCGATGCGGAAGCCGTGACTCTCGCCGCCGAGCACGTTCGCGGCGGGGACGCGCACCTCATCGAGGATGACCTGGCGCGTCGGCTGCGCCTTCCAGCCCATCTTCTTCTCGGTGGCGCCGAACGACAGTCCGGCCGCGTCGCCCGGCACGAGGAAGGCGGTGATTCCGCGCGCTCCCGCGCTGCCTGAGCTCGTCGAAGGGTCGGTACGCGCCATAACGACATAGACGGATGCCTCGCCCGCACCCGAGATGAACTGCTTGACGCCCGTCAGCACGAACTCGTCGCCGTCGCGGATGGCGCTCGTCGTGATCGCGGCAGCGTCGGAGCCCGCTCCTGGCTCGGTGAGGCAGTACGCGCCGAGGTCGCCCATCGTCGTCAGGCGCGGCAGCCATTCGGTGCGCTGGGCGTCGTCGCCGTAAGTGTCGATCATCCAGGCGACCATGTTGTGGATCGTCATGTAGGCGGCCATCGTCGGGTCGCCGTACGCGAGGGCCTCGAAGATCTCGACCGCTTCGGCGCGGCCGAGGCCAGCGCCACCGACGTCTTCGCTCACGTAGATGCCGCCGAGGCCGAGCTCACCGGCGCGGTGCAGCACGTCGCGCGGAAAGTGGGACCGCTCATCCCAGTCCAGGGCGTGCGGAGCGAGTTCAGCCTGCGCGAATTCGCGTACGGCGTCGAGGATCGCCTCGCGCTCGTCGGCGGTGAGCGTGCTCGCCATGCTCGTGGTGGACATCGACGTCTCCTTCCTGCACAGCCGAAGGAGACGTTGTGAGTCGATTCGGCAGCAGATCACGTGCCGACTGCGGCACGGTGATCACTTTACATGGAAGACCTAATAACTAGGCGGGGGGCCTGTCATTACCGAGGTGACGTCACATGCCCCGCTGCGAAGTCACGGGCATACGCTTCGAAGCGCCTGACCTCTTCGACGATCTCGCGACAGTGCTCGGCGAATTCGCGCGCGGCGGGCGTCGGCTTGATCGACCGCCCATCCGGCACGAACAGCCTCACGCCCAAGCTCCGCTGCAACCAGCTCATCTGGCGGGAGACCGCGGCGGCCGAGTAGCCGAGCGCGCGAGCTGCCCCGACGACGGATCCATGGTCCATGACGGCCACGAAGGTCTTGAGCACGGGCAGGTTGGCGATCATCGCGGCCTCCTGGGATAGCGCAGCCGGAGAACGACCGTTGTCCGCGGCGCCCCCATGCTAACATTTGAGCAAGCGCTTGATTTATGGAGGACACATGAACCGTGCGAAGGATGCCGCGACGATGCCCGACTTCGTCGAGTACTTGATCGTCGGCGCGGGCGTCTGCGGACTCTGCCAGCTGCAGAAGCTCGTCGACATGGACGTCGATGTCCTGCTCGTGGACGCCAACGCCGACCTCGGCGGCACGTGGTTCAAGAACCGCTACCCCGGCTGCCGCTTCGACTCGGAGTCGTACACCTACCAGTACTCGTTCTCGAAGGAGATGCTCGAGGAGTGGGACTGGTCCGAGCGCTTCGCCGCCCAGCCCGAGACCCTCTCGTACCTCAACTACTTCGCAGACAAGTTCGATCTGCGACCCCACATCCGCTACAACTTGTCGGTCGTCTCGATGCAGTGGCTCGAAGACGAGCTGCTCTGGGCCGTCGGCTTCGCCGACGGCCGCACGATCAAGGCCCGGTTCCTCCTCTCGGCGATCGGCATCCTCTCGGCGCCGACCTATCCCCGCATCGACGGCATGGACACGTTCGAGGGCGTCGCCGTCCACACGTTCGACTGGCCCGAAGACCTCGATGTCACCGGCAAGCGCGTCGCCGTCATCGGCACGGGAGCGAGCGGTGTCCAGGTGATCACGGACATCGCCCCGCACGTGGACCAGCTGTACGTCATGCAGCGCGGCGCCAACTGGGGCGCTCCGCTGGGGAACAGCCCCATCTCGCCCGAAGAAATGGCCGACTTGCGCTCGCGCTACGACGAGATCTTCCAGTGGTGCAGCGAAACACCCGCGGGGTTCATCCACCGGCCGAGCCGCGAACTCAGCACGGACGTCACCCGCGAGGAGCGCCTCGCGCGCTGGCACGAGCTGTACAACGGGTCGGGTGCCGGCATGTACATGGGCAACTACCGCGACACGATGATGAAGGAAGAGCCCAACGCCGAGCTGTCGGAGTTCATCGCCGAACGCATCCGCGAGCGCGTGCAGGATCCGCGCATCGCCGAGATCCTGATCCCGAAGGATCACGGCTTCGGCACGAAGCGCGTCGCCGGGGAGTCCGGCTACTACGAGGTCTTCAACCGCGACAACGTCGAGCTCGTCGATCTCAAGGCGACGCCCATCACCGAGATCACACCCCGCGGCATCCGCTTCGGCGAGACCTCGGGCCGGCAGCCGATCGACGTCGACGTCATCATCTACGCGACGGGATTCGACGCCGTGACGGGGCCGTTCGACAAGATCGACATCGTCGGTGCAGACGGGCTGCGCCTGCGCGACAAGTGGGCCGCCGGTCCGATCACATGCTTCGGCGTGCAGGTCACGGGCTTCCCGAACCTGTTCATCCTCGCGGGCCCGCAGTCAGGCTCGGCGTCGGCGAACTTCCCGCGCGGCATCGAGGACGTCGTGAACTGGATGACGGGCTTCATCCGCGTCATCGAAGCCGACGGCATCGTGCGCGTCGAAGCGCGCGCCGAGGCGGAAGCCGAATGGACCGAGCACGTGCACGACATCAACGCGAAGATGCTCATGTCCAAGACGCGCTCCTGGTTCAACGGCCACAACAAGAACCTCGATCGCGACGACGCGCCGCGCGCGATGGTCTATCTCGGCGGCGGGCCCCGCTTCCGTCGGCGTCTCACCGAGGAGTCCGAGAACGGCTATCCGAGCTTCGACGTCGAACACGCCTCCGTCGGCGCGAGCCGCTGACCCCGGGGCGAGGATGTGCCGCTGCTAGGCGGATGCCTCGAGCTCGGCGCGATGCTCGGGCGCGGCCACCGCGATGAGGGCTTCGCGGCGCTCCCGTTGCGACGCACCGCGCAGCCGGGCGACGCCGTGCTCGGTCACGACGGCATCGACGCTGTGGTGCGGTGCCGTGATGAGGTCTCCCGCCCCGTGTGCTGCCACGATCGTCGAGTGACCGCGCGCCGTCGTGGCGGCGAGCGCGATGATGCGCATACCGCCCGGCGAGAGGTGCGCGCCCTCGGCGAAGTCGGCGCTGCCGCCCACCCCCGAGATGACGCCGCCTCGGACGGTCTCGGACACCACCTGACCCGACAGGTCGACCGCGACGGCGGAGTTCACCGAGACGAACGACGAGATGGCGGCGATCGCCACGGGGTGGTGGATGCGCTGCGAATCGTGCATCTCGATCGCGGGATTGTCGTCGGCCCACTCCATGAGTTCGCGAGAACCGAGGATCTCGACCGTCTGCACGGGCGGGCCGCCGGCTGCGTGGATCGCCTCGATGAGCGGGCGCGTCGGATCGGAGATCATGCCGTGCAGCCGGAGCGAGCGCTCGCCGCCCACGCGGGACAACTCGGTGGCGACGGCGTCGCCGATCGCGCCGATCCCCAGTTGCACCGTGGATCCGTCGGCGATGATCCCGGCGACGTGCCGGGCTACGGCGGAGGCGGCGGGGGTCGGAGGTGTCATCTCGGTGACCGGCATCGGCACGTCGGACTCGACGAAGCGGTCGATCTCGGAGACGTGGATGCGGGTGTCCCCCCGAGTACGCGGCACATCGTCGGCGATCTCGGCGATGACCAGGCCCGCCAACGCCGCAGCCTCACGCGTGTAGCTCGCAGAGGGACCGACATTGCAGAAGCCCTCGGCGTCGGGGCGGCTCACGCGGATGAGGGCGACGTCCGCCTCGGCGAGGACGAGTCGCGGCACGTCGACGAGACGGAGCGGCGCATACTCGACGAGGCCCTCTCGGCGCATCGCCCGGATCTCGCCGTGCACATGCCAGCTGCGCACCTTCAGGGCGCCCGCGGCGACGGCCGGCCGCAGGTGCGGATCCCCCATCGTGAGGCCGAGCGTGAGGGTCACCGCGCCCGCGTCGGCGGCCCGCCTCCCGAGGGCACGCAACAGCGTCAGCGGGGTTCCGCAGGCGTTCCCCGCGACCAGTCGTGTTCCGGAAACGAGGTCGCTGACAGCTGCGTCAGCGGTCACGTACTCAAGCTGCAGGGCATTCATATATCCGAATATTAGAGGCTTGACGCCGCCGTTGACAGCATCACTACAATGTCTCTGGACTTAATATCCGCATATTTCAACGAGGAGATCCCGTGGACTTCGAAGAACCCGAACACCTGCGCGACATCCGCAAGGCCGTCCGAGGTATCTGCGATGGGTTCGGCCCGGAGTACTGGCGCCGATGCGATGACCAGCACGAGTTCCCCTGGGACTTCTACAACGCGATGGCCGAAGCGGGCTGGGTCGGGATCTCGATCCCCGAGGAGTTCGGCGGCGGGGGCGGCGGCATCACCGAGGCATCCATCGTGCTCGAAGAAGTCGCTGCCTCGGGTGCCGCCATGAACGGCGCGAGCGCCCTGCATCTCTCCATCTTCGGGATGAACCCCGTCGCCAAGCATGGTTCGCAGGAGATGAAGGAGACCTACCTGCCTCTCGTCGCCTCGGGCGAGATGCACGTCGCCTTCGGCGTCACCGAGCCCGACGCCGGCACGGACACGACGTCCATCACGACGCGCGCCGTGCGAGACGGCGACGAGTACGTGGTGCATGGCCAGAAGGTATGGATCACGAAGGCGCACATCGCGGACCGGGTCCTGCTCCTCACCCGCACGACCCCGCTCGACCAGGTCGACAAGCGCACCCGCGGGATGAGCCTCTTCTTCGCCGATCTGAAGGCACCGGGCGTTCAGGTGACCGAGATCGACAAGATGGTGCGCAACGCCGTCGGGTCATGCGAAGTGCGCTTCGACGGACTGCGCGTGCCCGCGAGTGACCTGCTCGGCGAAGAAGGCCGCGGCTTCACCTACCTGCTCGACGGCTTGAACCCCGAGCGCATCCTGATCGCCGGCGAAGCAGTCGGCATCGGCCGGGCTGCGCTGGCGCAGGCGACGAAGTACGCGAAGGAACGCGTCGTGTTCGGCCGCCCGATCGGCAAGAACCAGGGCATCTCGTTCCCGCTCGCCGAAGCCCACATGCGGCTCAAGGCCGCTGAGCTCGCTGTGCGCGAGGCGTCGTGGCGCTACGACCAGGGACTGCCCTGCGGCGAACAGGCCAACGCAGCGAAGTTCCTCGCCTCGGACGCCGCCTTCTTCGCCGCCGACTGCGCCATGCAGACCCTCGGCGGCTATGCCTATGCGAAGGAGTACGACCTCGGACGGTACTGGGCCGAGGCGCGCCTCATGAAGAGCGTTCCCGTGCCGCAGCAGATGGTGCTCAACTACATCTCCGAGCACGCCCTCGGCCTGCCGCGCTCGTACTGACGATGTCCGAGTCGCCCGAACACACCGCGCGCCGCGCACGCCCCCGCAAGCCCGTCGTGCTCGCCGAGGCGATCTCGGACGGCATCGTGAGCGCGAACCTGCGACCGGGCGACCGGCTCCCGGTCGAGGCGGACATGGCGACGCAGTATCAAGCCGGTCGCGCGTCGATCCGAGAAGCGCTGCGCATCCTCGAGGCCGAGGGCATCGTCCAGACGCGGGTCGGGTCCGGCGGGGGCGCCTTCGTCGCCCACCCCCGGCGCGAGACGATCGCCCGACCACTGTCGGTGCTGATGCGTACGAGCGACATCGGCCTGCGCGAGATCCTCGAGGCGCGACTGCTGATCGAGCCCACCCTCGCCGCATCCGCCGCCGCGCGCTGCACACCCGAGGACGCCGAGCGTCTGCAGCGGGCGAACGACGCACTCGAAGGACTCGATGAGGGCGGCGAAGAGTGGCGGGTGCGCAATCGCGAGTTCCACAGCCTGATCGCCGAGGTCGCCGACAACCGTCTGCTGGCGCTCATGTGGGACATCCTCAGCATGATCGCCGACGGTCACGACGCCGGGGTGCGGTACCCCGCACACTCGCTGAGCCTCGCCGAGGCCGCGCACCGCAAGATCCTCCGCGCCATCATCGCCGGCGACGCCGAGGGTGCGGCGGCGGCGATGCACACCCACCTTCAGGCGATGGTCGATCATGTCGCCCGCTATTACCCGCAGCTGCTCGGGGAACCGGTCGCGATCGTGCGGTCGCACATCTGACGACGAGACGAAGGAACACGCATGACGACACTCCCCGCTTCCGTGGTCATCTACGAAGTCGGCGCACGCGACGGGCTGCAGAACGAGTCCGCAGTCGTGACGACCGACGACAAGATCGAGTTCATCCACCGACTCGCAGCCGCTGGCCTCACCACGATCGAGGCGACGAGCTTCGTGCACCCGCGCTGGGTGCCGCAGCTCGCCGACGCTGAAGACGTTCTCGCGGGGCTCGACCTCGCGAGCGACGTCGAGCTTCCTGTCCTCGTGCCCAACGAGCGGGGTCTCGATCGGGCGATCGCCGCCGGCGTCGAGCACATCGCGATCTTCGGCAGCGCGACGGAGTCGTTCGCGCAGAAGAACCTGAACCGGTCTGTCCACGAGCAGTTCGAGATGTTCGCCCCCACGGTCTCTCGCGCGCGCTCTGCCGGCATGGACGTGCGGGCATACGTGTCGATGTGCTTCGGTGACCCCTGGGAGGGCGACGTGCCCGTTGCTCAGGTCGTCGACGTCGGCCGCCGGCTGTTCGACCTCGGCGCGTCCCAGCTGTCGATCGGCGACACGCTGGGCCTTGCCACGCCCGGTCGCGTGCACGATCTGATCGGAGCCTTCCAGGACGCCGGTCTGGCCACCGACGACCTGGCCGTGCATTTCCACGACACCTACGGGCAGGCGCTCGCCAACTCGTATGCCGCGCTCCAGGCCGGCATCCGCACGTTCGACGCGTCCGCCGGCGGCCTCGGCGGCTGCCCTTACGCTCCGGGCGCGGCCGGCAACCTGGCAACCGAGGACCTCGTCTGGATGCTCGACGGCCTCGGGATCACGAGCGGCGTCGACGTCGCGCGTCTCGCCGAGACGAGCCGGTGGATGTCGGAGAAGCTCGGGCGACGGTCGACGTCGCGCGTCGTGCAGGCCCTCGGTTCGACCGAGGCCTGAGAACCCCTGCAGAAGGAGACCGCAAATGACGGTGCACACGCGGCGCGGCCGCTATTACGAAGAGATGATCACGGGCGACGTCTACCGGCACGACCCGGGCCGCACGATCACCGAGGCGGACAATGTGTTCTTCTCCAGCATGACCCTCAACAGCCAGCCGATGCACATGGATGCCGTCGCGGCCGCCGAGTCCGAGTTCGGCCAGCGGCTGGTCAACAGCATGCTGACGCTCTCGATCGTGTGCAGTATCGGAGGGCCGGACGTCACGATGAAGACGACGATCGCGAACCTCGGCTTTCAAGGGATCGATTTTCCCGCTCCCGTCTTCATCGGCGACACGCTGTACTGCGAGACCGAGATCGGCGACAAACGGCTGTCGTCATCGCGTCCGGGTCAGGGGATCGTGACGCTCGAGCACCGTGGCCGCAATCAGGAGGGCGTGCTCGTCTGCCGCGCCGTGCGCACGGCGCTTGTGCGGTGCCTTCCTGAGGAGGCCCCGTGAGCGACGCGCGGGAGGACCTCCGGTCTCTCGCGGCTCGGGTGCGCGAACTCGAGGACGTGCGTGCGCTCGAGCAGCTGGTCGCTCGGTACCACACCCTGTGCGACGGCGGGTGGGCGGGCCCGAGCCATGCCGACCCCGACGCTCTGGCTGACCTGTGGACAGCCGACGGGGTCTACAGCATCAACCCCCGGCGCCCCCCGTGTCGCGGGCGCGACGAGGTGCGGGCCCAGTTCGTGCGCCTGCAGACCTCGATGCCCTGGATTCTGCACACGTTCACCAACAGCGACGTTCGAGTCGCCGGTGACACCGCAACGGGGGTCTTCACGGGCACCGCGTTCTATCGCCGTGAAGATGGCAACCACATCGTCGTCGGCACCTACACCGGCGAGTTCGCCCGCACGCCCGACGGGTGGCGCTTCGCCTCGTGGGTCGCCGACCTCGCCCACGGCTCGGTCCTCAGCTGAGCGGCTACAGCGTCGCGGCGCTGCCGAGGACGAGCGTGCCCGAGCTCATGAACATGCCGCCTACACCCGTCGCGACGCTGACGTCGACGCCCTCGACCTGAGCGGGCGCCGTGCCGCGGATCTGTCGCACCGACTCCTGAATCGCGAACATGCCGTACATGCCGGTGTGCGTGTACGAAAGCCCTCCGCCGTTGGTGTTGAGCGGCAGGCGCCCACCCGGAGCGGTGTTGCGGTCAGCCACGAACCCGGGGGCTTCACCGCGGCCGACGAAGCCCAGGTCCTCGAGACCATAGAGCGGGACGTGCGCGAAAGCGTCGTAGATCATCAGGTGATCCACCTCGTCGTGCCGCACGCCGGCCTGAGCGAAGGCGCGTTCGCCGCCCACCCGGATCGCGCGCGATGACGTCAGGCTCTCGAGCCCGGCGACGGTCGATGATTCACTCGACTCGCCGGCGCCCAGAACGTATACGGGCGTGGCCGCGAGATCGCGCGCCCGTTCGGCCGACGTGAGCACGAGGGCTCCCCCGCCGTCGGTGACCAGGCAGCAGTGCAGCAGATGCACGGGATCGGCGATGACCGGTGACGCGAAGACGTCCTCGACCGTGATCGGGTCGCGCAGCTTCGCGCGAGGGTTCATCGCGGCCCACTCGCGCTGGATCACCGGCACGAGTGCCAGTTGCTCACGCGTCATCCCGTAGGTCGCCATGTACTCGCGGACACCGATGGGAAAGAGCGAAGGCGCCCCGACCGGGCCGTAGGGCACCTCGAACTGGCCCATGGGCGACTGCGGTGCGGGAGCCCAGGGCAGCATCCCGATGCGGGAGCGCCCGGACTCGCCGTGCGTCACGAGCACGGTCTCGCACAGCCCCGATGCGATGGCAGCCATCGCGTGCCTCACGTGGAGCATGAAGGACGACCCGCCGACGTTCGTGCCGTCGAGGTACTGCGGGACGATGCCGAGGTAGTCGGCCACATCGTTCGGCATCTCGCCCGCCGAAGCGACACCATCGACATCGGCGGGAGTGAGCCCGCAGTCCGCCAGGGCGTTCAGCGCAGCATCCACGTGCAGTTCGATCGCCGACTTGTCGGGAATGCGTCCGAGATCGGTCGTCTCGGACGCGCCGACGATCGCGACAGCGCCGCGCAGGTTCATACCGTGGTCCCTTCGGGCTGGAAGTACACGACGCGACGATCGCCGCGTTCCTCGAAGACGGCACGCACCGCGGCGCCGACGGACAGCGCTTCCGCCTGCTCGGCGATGATGCCGGCGAACATGCGGGGGCCTTCGGCGAGTTCGATGATGCCGAGGGCGTACGGGGGGTCGAAGCCCTGAGGTCCACGGTGGTTGACGACGAACGACAGCAGCCGACCGGTGCCGGCAGCGTCGACGAGTTCGACCCCACGGTGGCCGCAGCGGGGGCAGGAGCTTCGGGGATAGAGGAAGAACGACGCGCACGAGAGACAACGCGGCACCGTGAGGCGGCCCTGGTCGATCGCATCGAACCAGGCCTGCGTATCGGGGGTCGGGGTGGCGACGGGTTTCATGAAGTCACTTCGCGATCAGGTCGGGGATGAGGTGCTTGCGCAGCTTGCCGTTCTCGCCGCGCGGCAGGGCGGCGACGACATCGAGCCGACGCGGCACCTTGTAGCGGGCGAGCCGCGTCGTGAGGAACTGCAGAACGGCCTCGGTGGCATCGGCCGCAGCGGTGGCGAGAGCTGAGCCCGGCACGGCCTCGACGACGGCGCAGACCTTCTCACCCCACTCCGCGTCGGGGAGGCCGACGACTCCGGCATCGCGCACGTCGGGGTGCTCGAGGAGGGCCGCCTCGATCTCGGCGGGGTAGATATTGACCCCTCCCGAGACGATCACTTCGGACACGCGGGCGTGCAGAAAGAGGTACCCGGCCTCATCGAGGCAGCCGATGTCGCCGACGGTCACGTAGTCGCCGTGCCGCGTGGCGTCGGTCTTGTCGGGGTCTCCCCGATAGACGAAGGCGTGTGCCCCCATGCGAAGGAATACGGCACCGGATTCGCCGGCCGGCACCGGCTCGCGGGCCTCATCGAGGATCTGGACATCGGCTCCGGGCTGGGGACGACCGACGCTCCCCGGGCGTTCGAGCCACTCGTCGCTGCTGATCGCCGTGCCCGCCGCTTCGGTCGCGCCGTAGTACTCCCACACGACGGGGCCGAACCACTCGATGATCGCGCGCTTCACGCTTTCGGGGCACGGCCCCGCGCCGTGTACGAGGTTTCGCATCGAGCTCACGTCGTAACGCGCCCGAATGTCGTCGGGCAGGCGCAGCAGCCGGTGCAGCTGCGTCGGCACCATGTGGGTCGTCGTGACTCGCTCCTCCTCGATGAGCCGCAGCGCCGTCTCGGCGTCGAAGCGCTCCATCAGGACGACGGCATGGCCGAAGTGAAGCGAGGTCACCGCGAGCCCGCTGACCGCCGTGTGACTGAGGGGAGAAGTGACCAGGTGGATGCCCTCGTCGAGCGGCGTGATGCCGAACATGCCGAGCTGCCACTGGGCGCCGGCGGCGAACACATCGTCGGGATCACCGCTCGCGAGCGCACGGGCGACGCCCTTGGGGCGCCCGGTCGTCCCTGAGGTGTACCCGAGGAATGCTCCCGGGGAACGCTCCGGCGGCGTGCTGTCGGGGAGCCCTTCGAGCACCGCCGAGAGGTCACGGAACCCGGCGTCGGCACCGAACGAGAAGCAGACGTGCGGGTCGAGCCGGCTCTCTGCCACCGCCGAGGCGACGACATCGGCGTAGGCCGACGACGTGAACAGGGCGACAGGGGCCGCATCGCCGATGATGTACGCGATCTCGTGCGCAGTGAGAGCGGTGTTGACGGGCACGTAGTAGACGCCGGACTGCTGGCAGGCCAGGGCCAGCGCCAGCGCGAGCGGCTCGTTGGAGACGACCCCGACGACCCGGTCCCCGCGCTGCGCCCCGCTCTCGCGCAGCAGGCGCGCGATGCCGTTGTTGAGCGACAGGAGCTCGCCCCTCGAGACGACACGCCCATCGGCACAGACGACGGCACGCCCGCCCGGCTCTGCTGCGGCGAGGCGCCAGAAGCCCAGCTCGGTCATGCCTCGTCCAGTTCGGCCAGCAACTGGCGCGCGAGACCCCGGCGCAGCTGTCGGGTGGTGCCGTACGCAGCCGACAGACTCATGACGCGCTTGAGCCAGATCTGAAGCTCGTACTCCCAGGTGAAGCCGATACCCCCGTGCAGCTGCAGGCTCTGCACATTCGCGGCCTGCCCCGCGTCGCCGGCATAGGCCTTCGCGGCCGCGGCGCGGCGCATCGCATCGGGGGCGTCCACGTCGTCGAACGCCGACAACGCCGCCGATGTCGCCATGTCGACGCGGACCGCGACATCGGCGATCTTGTGCTTCACAGCCTGGAAGGATCCGACGGGACGATCGAATTGCTTCCGCATCCCGACGTACTCCACGGTGATATCCAGGAGGCGACGGGCCGCGCCCGCGAGAAGGCATGCAGCACCCGCGACGGCGAGGGCACGAGCACGACGCACACGCTCGGCCGGCACCGCGAGATCGACGCCGGGGCCGTCCGTCTGGACGATGCCGAGCGGACGCAGCGGGTCGAGCGCGGCGGCATCCGTCACCGTGAACTGCTCAGCCGTGAAGGCACGCACCGAGTCGTCGGCCCCGATCTCGATCAGCAGGTCGGCGTCGTGTGCGAAAGCGACGTGCGCGGCGCTGTCGAGTCGCAGGGCGACGATCGCTTCGCCCGCGGCGATCTTCTCGAGCCAGGTGCCGGCATCCGACCATGGCGAATCGCCGAGAACGGATGCCGCCACCACCGCGGTCTCGAGGAAGGGCTCGGGCACGGCGTGCCGACCGAAGGCGAACAGCACGCCCGAGAGGAAGGCGGTGTCGAGGCCGAGTCCCCCGTGCTCGTCGTCGATGAGCGCCGACAGGAGCCCCGCATCGGCGAGCTTCGCCCAGAGTTCATCGGTGTGTGCCTGGCCGCGGTCGAGGAGCACGCGCAGATGCTCGACGGTGCACGCGCGGTCGAGGATGGACTCGCTGAGCTCGAGGAGCTCGCGGTGGTCGGGGTCGAGGACGGTATCGATCATCTCCGGCTCTCCGTGGGCAGTCCGAGCACGCGCTCGCTGATGATGTTGCGCTGGATCTCGTTCGTGCCGCCGAAGATCATGGCAGCACGGGCGTACCAGTAGCGGTGATGCCAGTCCGCCCAGGCGCGGCGAGTGCGCTCGTCGGCGTCGGGAACGGCTGCGGGGTCACCGACCACCGCCGCGTCTTCGTCGAGCAGCCGCAGCCCCGCGTCGAAGATGTCGAACTGCATCTCGGTCCAGAAGATCTTGTTGATGCTCGCCGTCGCGGTGAGATCGACGCCTGCCTCGGCAAGCTTCGCGAGCCGGTAGACGTTCGAGCGGTACACCTCGGTCTCGACAAGGACGCGCCCCAGCTCGTCGAGCACGGCGCCGTCGTCTTCGGCACCCCGCGCACGCACGAGCCGCGCGAGGTTCTCGACGTCCTTGGTGTATTTGGCGTGGTCGCCGAACACCGCACCGCGCTCGAAGCCGAGCGTCGACATCGCGACGGCCCACCCGCCCCCGATCTCACCCACGACGTTGTCGACGGGCACCCGAACATCGGTGAAGAAGATCTCCGCGAAACCCTGCGTGCCGTCGACCATCGTGAGCGGCCGCACCTCGACCCCCGGCGATCGCAGGTCGATGCAGAGGAACGTGATGCCGTCGTGCTTGCGCGCGGCGCCGGAGTCGGTGCGCACGAGAGCGAAGATCCAATCGGCGAACCCGCCCATCGAGGTCCAGATCTTCTGCCCGTTGACGACGAAGTCGTCGCCGTCGCGATCTGCCCGTGTGCGCAGCGACGCGAGATCCGACCCTGACTCCGGCTCGCTGAATCCCTGACACCAGATCGTCCGGCAGCTGAGGATGTCGGGGATCCACCGCGCGCACTGCTCGGGTGTCCCGTGCTGCATCAGGACCGGCCCGAGCAGGTAGAGACCGCCCATGTTGATCCGCTCGGGGGCGCCGGCCCGGTAGTACTCCTCGCCGAAGACGATCGAGCGTCGCAGGCCCGCATCCCTCCCGCCGTACTGCGCCGGCCAATCGATGGCGGCGTAACCACCCTCGAAGAGCACGCGCTCCCATTCGCGGTGCTGATCGAATCCCTCGCGCTCGGTCCACGGCTCGAGCGGTTCGGCGGGCACGTGCTCGGTGAGCCACGTACGCACCTCACGTCGGAAGTCGGCGATGCCGGCGTCGTCGTCTGCGGTCATGCTGCGAGCTCCAGGGTCTCGGATACCGCCGAAAGCTGATCGGCGAAGGTTCGGGTGTCGGTGCGCAGGGAGATGTTCACGGCGTCTGCGCCGAGGCGTGCGTAGCCCTCGACGATCGCGGGAAGAGCATCGATGTCGCCGCTGAATCGCAGTCCTGCGACGACCTGCTGGTCGGCGAGGTCGCGGCCGCTCGCGCGCACCCGTTCGCTGTACGTCGCGTAATGCTGCGCGAACTCCGGCATCGTGAGGTTCCACGGGTACCACCCGGTCGCGACCTGCGCCGCACGACGGATCGCCGCCGGCGAGTGGCCGCCGACCAGCATGCGCGGGAACGGCGCCGTCGAAGCGGGGAAGAGGTCCTCGTCGTGCCACTCACGCTGCATGTCGATCATCATCTGCTCGCAGCGCTTTCCCCGCGTCGTGAAGTCGGTCTCGCACGCTTCGAGCTCCTCCGACGACCAGCCGACGCCGACGCCGAGATCGAAGCGATCGCCCGTGAGTTCGCCGACCGTCTTGAGTTCGCGCACGATCATGCGGGGATTGCGCAACGGCAGCAGCATGACCGAGGTTCCGAAACGGAGCCGTGTCGTGGCCTGGCAGACATGCACGGCGGTCTGGAAGACATCGAGAAGCCCCTGATCTGCCGAGGCTTCGACGCGCGGCTTGCCGTCGACCGTCTTGTTGTGCACTTCGGCGGTGTCGGGATTCGTCGCCGATGGCGCAGCGGGGTACGGGTAGGCGGAGGCGTACTGATCGAAGAAGAGGATGTGCTCGGGCAGCCAGATGCCCGTGAAGTTCAGGTCCTCGGCTGTCTGCGCGAAAGCGCGGATGAATCCGGGGTCGCGCTCAGGCGACCCGTCGAAGAGGTCGACCAGTCCGATTTGCATCGGCCGGCCGGTCGTCGTCAGTGCGACCATGTCAGGCCACCGCCTTCTCGATGTCACCGGGCGTCGGGATGCTGCCGAAGTACGACACGAGCTCGTCGACGCCCAGCGCTGCCGCTGTTGCGCGGTCCGGCCGTTGCGACGCGGGCACAACCCACGTCAGCCGGACATCGTCCGCCGCATGACCGAGGACATCGTCGAGGACTGCTCGGGCCGAAGCCACGTCGTCGACATGGGCCGACCACACCGTCCACCCCTGCGGTGCACCGTTCACCGCGACGTACCGCTCCAGCCGATCGGCGGTCGTCGCCCGCAGGTGCGTGAGGGGAATGCGATCCCCCGCAGGCTTGGGCAGCGAGATGGCGCCGTCGAAGGAGATGTGCGGACGGGAAGAGCTCGCGCGGCGCTTCGTCCAGAGCGCGTGCATCGCGGCCGTCTGATCGATGACCTGCCCGAGCTGATCCTCGGCGCCGGGCCGACTGTCATCGATCAGCGCGGCCGGCGGCGGTGCGAGGTCGATGCCATGCTCGACCCTGCCTCCGCTGAACCAGTCGAGCGTGGCGATCTGCTTCGCCCGCACCGGCGCGCTGTATAGGGAGGGGATGTCGCCGGAGACCACGAGCCGCAGAGCGCTGCTCGCGCCGGCGACGACGTGGAGTCCGAGCGTCGGCTCGTACGACCGGTCGGCGAGAACCTCGCGATCCCCCGGTGCCCACCAGGAGGCGACCGCGCAGTCTTCTGCTGCACGGACCGCCGCCCGGAGGGCATCAGCGAGCGAGACGCCGCCATCGAGTCGGAAACTGCACGCGACACCGGTGTCCGGCGACATCCCCGTCGTCACTGTCAGCTGTTCCAGTCCACGAGCGTTCCGTCACCGGTCCACTCGAGGTAGAGACCCGGAGCGTCGAGGCTCGCCTGGCCACCGGTGTACGTCAGCGGACCGTAGACCGAGTCCTGCTCCGTGATCTTCTCGAGTGCTTCGGCGACCTTCTGCGGGTCGGAGCTGCCGGCGGCCTTGATGCCCTCGGCCATCAGCCACATGGCGGTGTAGCCCTGCGCACCGTACATGTCGGGGACCTCGCCGTACTCGGCCTCGTAGGACTTGACGAACGAGAGGGCCGTGTCGTTGGTGTTGAAGCCTGCGTGGAAGGGCGACATGAAGATCGTGCCCTCGAGTCCGCCACCAGACGTCGTGAAGAGCTCTTCGCTGTCGACGCCGTACGTGGTCAGGAGCGGCTTGTCATAGCCCCGCTCGCGCATCGACTTCGCCAGGAGCGCCGTCGGGGTGCCGAGCGTCGATCCGATGACGGCGTCGGGGTCGAGCGCCTCGATCTCGGTCGCGGCCTGCGTGTAGTTCGTGTCCGCCCCCGACGTTTCGATCGTCTTGAGGATCTCGACGCCGTTGCGCTCGAGAGCAGCCGCCCACACCTTCGAGTCGCCGACCATGCCGTCGTTGTCCGCCGTCACGACGATGACGGCGGTTTCGATGCCCTCACCGGGAACGACGGCGTCAACGAACTGGTCGTACATGCCGCCCTCTTCGGCGGGCAGGATGACGGGGCGGTAGACGTACGGCGGGTTCGCGAGTCCTGCGAGGATCGCAGAGGTGACGATTGCAGGGGTCTGCGCGTCTTCGATGACGGGAGCCAGCGCGCCGGCCTCGGAGGACAAGCCACAGCAGAGGATGCCCGAAGCACCGTCAGCCGCGTACTGGTTGAAGATCGCGATGGCCTGCGCCGGGTCGCCCTTGATGTCGTCGATGCGGAGGTCGATCGTGGATCCCTCACCGAGGAATCCGCTCTCGTTGATCTCCTTGACGGCGAGCTTCGCTCCGTCGGCGATCGGGACACCAGCGAAGGCAGCCGGGCCGGACAGGATCGCCGGGAAACCGACGATGTACTCGGTGGCCGTGCCGTCGTCGGCGGCCTGCTCGCCGGAAGCACAGCCGGCGAGCCCGATCAGTGCGGCGGCGGCGATCGTGGCGATCGCGGCTCGCGTCCGCAGTCGGCGGGGGGTAGTGGTGGGAGACATCATCGTCCCTTCTTCGGGTTATTCGTGAATGTGAAGCAAGCACTTGATTTTGACATAGCGGACCGGAAGGCGCAACGGTCAAGCCGCGGTCGGGCGGGAACGACTCGAACCCGACCGCGGGACTCACTCGCCGAGCCGGGAGAGCGCCCCGTCGGCGCCCCAGACCAGTTGCAGCGCCGGCTCTGCGACTGCCGCTTGACCCCCGTCGTAGGTGAGCGAACCGTACACACTCTCCTGCTCGGAGATCGCAGCGAGGGCCTCGCCGACCGCGACGGGGTCCTCGCTTCCTGCATCGCGGATGCCCGTGGCAAGAAGCCAGGCCGCTGTGTAACCCTGCGCAGCGAACATGTCGGGCGCGGTGCCGTAGGACTCCTCATATGCGGCGGCGAAGTCGGCCGCAAGGTCATTGAGGGGATAGAGGGCCTGGAACGGCGTCGGGAAGATGGTGCCGGCCATGGCACCGGCCGACGCGTCGTAGGCCGCGCGACTGTCGGCGCCGACGTTGGAGACGATGGGCTTGTCGTACCCCAGTTCACGCAGAGCCTTGGCGAGATTCGCGGTCGACGAGCCGATCGTGCTCGCCACGACGACATCGGGGTCGAGAGCGATGATCTGCGTCGCCGGACCGATGTACGACGTCTCAGCGACCGGCACCTCGACCGTCCGCTGCAGTTCGACGTCGTTGCGCTGCAGGCCTTCGGCGTAGACAGCGGCATCCTGGACCATCGCGTCGTTGTCGCTGTTGACGACCATGACCGCGGTCGCGTACTCACCGCCGCCGAAGACGGCGTCGAGGAACTGGTCGTATACGCCACCCGGGCTCGACGGCACCTCGAACGGCCGGAACAAGTGCGGCGGATCGGCGAGCCCGTCGAGGATCGAGACGGTGACGACGCCCGGCGTCGCGCCCTCTTGCAGAAGCGGCAGCAGCGCCCCGGCTTCGCCGCCGAGCGTGCAGCAGAGCACGCCGACGGCGCCGGATGCTTCGGCCTCTTTGTACCCCGCGATCGCTTTCGCGGGGTCGCCGGCCGTGTCGAAGAACTCGAGCTCGATCGTCGACCCGTCACCGAGGAAGCCGGACTCGTTGATCTCGTCGATCGCCAGCTCGATGCCCTGAGAGACCGGGATGCCGGCGAACGCGCCGGGCCCGGACTGCACGAGGGGCGCCGAGACCTTGTACACGGTCGCCTCGCCCGCAGCCCCTCCGCCGTCGTCGGCGGCGCAGCCGGAGAGCGCCAGGGCGCCCGCGACGAGAACCGCAGCAGTGCGCATCCGATGTGTCATGACTGCACCTCTTTCTTTTCAGGCCCCGCCGTCGCCGCGGGGACGAGAGTCACTTCACCGCGATCGATGACGAGCTCGTCCTGGCTCGTGAGCACCTGGAACGCGGCACCCTCCGCCGTGCTCCACGCGCGCAGACGGAGCGGATCTCCGGGCAGGACAGGACGCACGAAGCGGCCGGACATCGCACGGAACGGTGCGACGTCTCCGCCGCAGAGCTCGTTCACAATGAGCCGAGCGGCGAATCCGTATGTGCACATGCCGTGCAGGATGGGTCGTTCGAACCCCCCGCGGGCGGCGAACGACGGGTCAGAGTGCAGCGGGTTGCGGTCGCCGGTCAGCCGGTAGAGCAGGGCTTGATCACGGCGAGGAGTGAACGGCACGTCGACATCGGGCGGCACGTCGGGTGCCGACCACACCGCACTCGGTCCCCGCTCGCCGCCGAAGCCGCCGGCACCGCCGAGGAACGCGCCCGTCCGGCTGCGAGCAAGGAGCGCGTCGCTCGCTTCGTCTCGCAGTTCGGTCTCGGTCCAGACGATCGCGTGCGGGTCTTTGTCCCACATCTCGGTGATCGTCGTCGTGACGCGCGCGCGCCCCTCCGCCGGCAGCGGACCCGAGACCTCGAACGACTGCTCGGCCTGCACGGCGCGCGTCGGGTCGTAGGTGCCGACGTCGGGCATGCCGCCGACGAACCCGAGCACGACCGCGAAGCTAGGGATCACCTGCTGGGGCGTGCCGTCGGTGTTCTCCGTCGTGAAGGCGAGCTCCTCGGCGGGATCAGCCTGCCCCGCCCCGACGGAGAGGGCGTAGAGCAGCGATTCGCGGGTGCTCCAGCGAACGATCTCCGGCTCCGTGCGGAAGCCGAGACGGGAGGGGTCAAGCGGCATGGTCGCCTCCATTGGCGGGTGAGGGTGCGGGCGCACCGGGGCGGAACGGCGGTCAGAGCCCGCTCAGGCTGGCAACGATCGCGCGATGCGCCGTCGGCGTGCCGTAGAGCGCGCGCGACGCGACGACGCGACGGAAGTGGTGGGAGACCTCGTGCTCCCATGTGAAGCCGATACCGCCGTGCACTTGGATCGATTCGCGCAGCACCTGCATCGCGGCGTCGCCGGCCCGGGCCTTGGCCGCTGACACCGCGAAGCGCCACCCCTCGTCGGAGGGATCGGTCGCGACGGCGGTCGCGACGGCGCTGTAGGCGGTCTGCAGGTCGCCGTACATGTCGACGAGCTTGTGCTTGATGCTCTGGAACGACGCGATCGTGCGACCGAACTGCTCCCGCACGAGCGAGTAGTCCCGCGCGAGCGCGAAGGCGCGCAGCCCGGAGGAGAGCAAGTCGACACTCGTGAGGAGCGCTCCGACCCGCCACGCCTCGGCGAGCGCGCCGGTCACAGGATCACCGGTCGAGAGGATCCTCGCCGGGGCATCGATGAGGTCGAGCGTCGCAAGCCCCCGCCCCGGGTCAACCGAGTCCATCGCGGTGCGGCGCAGACCCGGGGCGTCCGCGTCGACGACGACCACGGATGCGCGACCGTCGGCATCGATCGCGGGCACGAGGAACGCCTGGGCATGCATTCCGCTGTCGACGAAGGTCTTGCGGCCGGAAACACGGCAGCCCTCGCCCACGCCGCCGGCGCGGGTCTCGACGTCGAGCGATGCACCGTGATCGTCTTCGTGGAACGCGACGACCGCGACGAGGCCTTCTTCGGCGATCGCCCGCTGCACGCCGGACTCGTCCTGCGGATCGATGAGCCGCAGGAGCCACACGGCGCTGCCCGCGGTCGCCGTGAGAGGTCCCGACCACCCCACCCGTGCGGCCTCGGCGACGGCAGCGGCCAGCTCGGTCATCGAGGCGCCCTGACCGCCGAAGTCGTCATCGACGAGCAAGCTCGCTGCGCCGACCTCCTCGACGAGAGCGCTCCACAGGGGCGGGCGCCCGTCACCGTTCGTGCGGCTGACCTCCCACGGGCTGCGTTCGTCCATGAACCGCGCGAACACGGGACTGATCTCGGGACTGAGGGGTGCGAACACCGGAAGGCTCCTCTTCGTTGAACAAGCGCTTGCTTTCCCCAGGACAGGGGTGGGCCGTTCGGCCGGGAGATCAGCTCGGTGCGCGGACGCCCTCGAGCAGGATCGCGGTTTGAATGGCGATGATGTCGTCGATGCTCGCGCTGCCACGCGGATCGAACCAGCGGATCACGGCCTGGACGGCACCCATGATCGTCCGGTAGACCATGCGTGCGTCGATGTCGCTGCGCAGCGAACCCCCGTCGATGCCTTCTTGAATCGTGCGCAGCCAGATCTTCTCGATCTGAGCCTGGCGCTCGTGGATCTCGGCCATCGGCCGCACGTACTGCCAGTCGTTCTGCAGGATGGTGAGGTGCTCACGGTGCGTCACCGTGCCGCGCAGAGCTTCGGCGAGCAGCTTCTCAAGCCGTGGCACCGCGCCCTCGGTCTCTTCGATGGCGCGCTCGTACGCGCGGATCTGCTTGTCGAGGTACTCCACGAGCACCTGCTCGACGATCGATTCCTTGGAGTCGAAGTAGTAATAGAGACTGCCCGAGAGCATGTCGGCTTCGTCGGCGACATCGCGGACGGTCGCCGACGAGAAGCCGTTGCTCGCGAAGACCTTCGCGGCGGCGCGCAGGATGACCTCTTTGCGCGCGACCCCTGCGGGAGAGCCCGCGGACCTGCGCCGGGTGGTGGTTGTCACTGTGGGTTCCCCCTCTGGGACTGCTCCGGCTTCGGGGGAATACTACCGAAGCGGTGCCCGCAGACCGCATGAGCCGCGCGGAACATCACGGCTGACCCGACACGATCGTCACGAGACTCACAAGGTCGCCGGGGCTCCCGCCCTGGTTCTGGATGAGCCCGTACCGGGGGTCGGCGATCTGGCGTTCGCCTGCCTCGCCGCGGAACTGCAGCCACATCTCGTACATCATCCGCAGGCCGCTCGCGCCCACGGGGTGCCCGAAGCTCTTGAGCCCGCCGTCGACGTTGACCGGCAGTGCGCCGTCGCGGTCATAACGCCCCTCGAGCACGTCGCTCCACGCACGGCCGCGTTCCGAGAATCCGAGCTCCTCCATCAGCACGAGCTCGGTCGGCGTGAAGCAGTCGTGCACTTCGGCGAGCGAGATCTGGGATGCCGGGTCGGTAATGCCCGCCTGGGCATACGCCCGCTGCGCCGACACCGCCGCCTCGGAGAGGTCGGAGTAGTCGTAGTCGCTGTCGAAGCGGCCCGTTCCGGACCCCGCGTCGTGGGCGAGTGCGTGGATAAAGAGGGGGCGGTCGGTGTACTTGTAGGCATCCTCCGCTCGCACGATGACGGCGGCCGCGGCGCCGTCGGCCACCCCCGAGCAGTCGAACACGCTGAGGTTGCCCGCCAGCGCAGGGGCCGCGGCGATCGTCTCCTTCGAGACGACCTTGCGGAACTGAGCACGAGGATTGAGCGCGCCGTTCGCGTGGTTCTTCCACGCGATATGCGTCATCGCCTCTTTGATCTGCTCTTCCGAGACACCGTACCGACGCGCGTAGGCGGGGACGATCATCGAGTACATGGCCGGTGCGCTGAGCACGGCGGGGGTCCCGTCGTTGGGAACGCTCGGCATCTCGAGACCCGAGTAGCCGGCGTCCTTCAGCTTCTCGCCGCCGACCGCCATGACGATGTCATAGGCGCCCGATGACACCGCGAAGCACGCGTTCCGGAAGGTCTCCGAACCGGTGGCGCACATGTTCTCCACGCGTGTGACGGGCTTGTGCGAGATGTTCAGCGGTCGCGTGAGCGTGAGGCCGGACACCCCGGACACCATCGAGCCGAGCCAGAAAGCGTCGACGTCCTGCACGTCGAGGCCACCCGCGGACGCGAGCGCGCCATGGGTCGCTTCAACCAGGAGGTCGTCGACCCCGCGATCCCAGTGCTCGCCGAAGGCGGTGCACGCCATCCCGACGATCGCCACCGGGTTCTTCAGCGCATGCGTTCCCATCAGCCGACCTCCTCGTCGTGCGGGCGGACCTTCCACACATAGTTGCGTACGCCGTTGGCGCCGACGTTCGCGAGGCGGAACGTCGGGCGGACCTGATCGCCGATCTTGAACGAGCGACCGACGGCATCCGTCATCTCGCACTCGAATCGGCCGCCGCCCTCGAAGTCGACCGCGACGACCTTGGCGGGCAGTTGGATGGATTCGGAGAGCCAGTCGTCGGTGAAGGTCGCGACGCGACCCGGCACGTCGACCATCGAGACCGGTGTGAAGCCGTCTGTGGCCGAGCACTTCAGGCATACCCGGCGCGGCGGCATGTTGCGGTAGCCGCACGAGGTGCACTCGCCGGCGACGAAGCCGAACTTCCACGCCGCGGTGCGACGTGCCGCCGGAGGCACGGGGGGACGCACGTCAGGCCGACGGGCGGGTTCGCGCGGAAGCAGCCCCCGCCAGGACAGGAACTCGCCGTAGCCGATTGGGTAGCCACTCGACATCGCCCCCGCGACACCCGAGTCACGCGGTGCGTGCTTCGCCGTCATGCGAAAGACGAAGGCGTCGGCTCCGTCCGCACCGTGCACGACGAGCACGCTCTGCCCCGGCGTCGCCGCGTCGAGGACGGCAGCGAGCCGCACCGCGAAGTCGGCCGCACCGACGTACCCGAATCCGCAGGCGTCGCTCGCCGCGAGCTGCTCGGGGTGGAACCCGCGACGCACGACACCCGCGGCACGGGCGTGGGGAGTGCTGACGACGACGTGATCGACCTGATCGCGGTCCATGCCCGCACGTTCGAGCGCCTCGGTGAGCGCGCCTTCCATGAGCGGGACGTATTCATCGACGGCGAAGCGCTCTTCCCATGTGCGCGTGCGAGCCGAACCAGGCTCGCGCCAGCGGTCGAGGAACTCGCTCGTGACAGAGGCCTGCCCGATGAGCTCGGCGAGGGGATCCGGTCCGATCACGAAGGCGGCGGCTCCGTCAGCGCCCGCCGACTCGTCGGCCGACGCGGGGAGTCCGTAACGGATGTCACTCATTGAGACGACCGAGGAACCCGACGCCAGTCCCGCGCGCAAGGCGCCTGCACCGCCGCGCAGCGCGCCGCCGACGTCGAAGGCTGCGACGTGCTCGCCGAGACCGGACGCGACCGCCACGGTGGAAGCGTTGGACTTCTCTTCGTAGGCGGGGCGACTCGTCGCGAACCACAGCGTTTCGACACCCGTTGCGTCTTTCAAGGCGCGGCGAGTGGCCTCGACTGCCATCGTCGTGGTGTCCTCGTCGTAAGAGGCGACGGGCCGAGCGCCCTTCGCACGGATGCCGAGCACGCGAGCCGCGTCGGACAGGTCGAGCCGCGGGGCGGGCACGTAGGCACTGTAGGTCTCGATGCCGATCACGACACGTCCTCTCGGCGACTGACAGTTTAAATCAAGCACTTGCTTTGCTAGTGTACGAAGTCAGTCACCGCCGACGCAACCGATGTCGGAACGGGTCGGCCAAAGGAGGACGATGACGAGCGTGAGCGAGGCGCAGTTCCGAGAAGAGGTCACCGCGGCACTCGACGCGTTCACCGAGCGCCGACAGACCGATGCCTCTGCAGGCCCTGCCGATGACCGGGTGTCGGTCGTCGCGGAACGGTCGGAGGGCGAAGCGGAAGAGCTGGCCGAGCTGCGCCGCTACCGTGCGTACCTGGCCGACTGCGGCCTCGCCTGGGTCGATGGCCCGAAGCAGCACGGCGGACGCGAGCTTCCGTCGTCGTTCGGCGCGCTGCTGCGCGACATCGAAAGCGAGTACGTCCTGCCCGACGACGGGTACCTGCGCTTCAGCGTCTCGACGCTGTCTCCGACCCTGCTCGCGCACGGCACCGACGCCCAGCGTGACGACCTGCTCCCCCGCCTGCGCGCTGCCGACGTCATCGCGTGTCAGCTCTACAGCGAACCAGGTGCCGGATCCGACCTCGCAGGTCTGTCGACACGCGCGGAGCGCTCCGGCGACGGCTGGCTCATCTCGGGCCAGAAGGTGTGGAGCTCCGGCGCCCACTTCAGCGACCTCGGCCTGTGCATCGCCCGGACCGATCCGTCGACGTCGAAGCATGCCGGCCTCACGACGTTCCTCGTCGACATGCGCGCGCCGGGTGTGGAGATCCGCCCCATCCGCCAGCTGACCGGAGGCGCGTCGTTCGACGAGGTGTTCTTGACCGACGTCTTCGTTCCCGACAGCGCACGCGTGGGCGACGTCAACGGGGGCTGGTCGGTCGTCGTGACGTCGCTCCTCAACGAGCGCTCCGCGATCGGCCGCGAAGTGGGCGTCGACGCGACGCTCGTCGATCGACTCGTGGATCTGGCCCGCACCTCGTCGACGCCGCTCGACGAGCGCACCCGCGACGCCGTCGCCGACGTCGTCGTGCGCGCGTGGGCAGCCCGACTCACGACCGAACGCATGCTCGGATCCGACGGCACGCCCGGGCCCGAGCTGGCCCTGACGAAGCTCCTCACGACCGATCTGCTCGCGCAGATCAGCGACATCTCCGCCGACATCCTCGGCGCGGCGCACGTCGCCGACACGGGCGCCTGGGGCACATACGCCTGGTCCGAGCTCACGCTCGGACTGCCGGGTCTGCGCGTGGGCGGCGGCACCGACGAGATCCTGAAGAACGCCGTCGGCGAGCGGGTCCTCAACCTTCCGAAGGACGCGCGATGAAGATCGACATGGGCATGATCGGTGCGACGGGAGCCGAATGCGGCCCGATCGCGTCTGCCGCGGAGCGCCAGGGATTCGATGCCGTCTGGGCCAGCGAAAGCGTGACCGATTCGTTCCTGCAGTCTCAGGCGGCCCTTCTGCAGACCTCTCGGCTCACCGTGGGGACGGCGATCGCCGTCGCGTTCGCCCGCAACCCGATGTCGACGGCATACGCCGCCTGGGATCTTGCCGCGACATCGAAGGGGCGGTTCATTCTGGGCCTCGGCAGCCAGATCAAGCCGCACATCGAGCGTCGGTTCTCGATGCCGTGGTCGGCGCCGATCGCGCGGATGCGCGATTACCTGCTCGCCCTCGAGGCGATCTTCACGTCGTGGCGCGACGGATCGAAGCTGGACTATCGGGGCGACGTCTACCAGCACACACTCATGACGCCGGTCTTCACACCACCGCACCACGAGTACCGCATTCCGCTCATGGTCGCGGCGGTCGGCGAGCGCATGACCGCCCTCGGCGCCGAGCTCTGCGACGGACTGCTGCTGCACGGCATGACCACGACCGCCTATCTCGATGGCGTGACCCTGCCCGCCGTCGAACGCGGGCTCACCGCGTCGGGGCGCACGCGCGAGTCGCTCGAGCTGTATGTGCCGCTCTTCCTCGTGATGGGCGACACCGAGGAGCAGATCGCCGAAACCGCGCGCAAGACTCGTGAGCAGATCGCTTTCTACGCCTCGACGCCGGCCTATTCGGCGGTGCTCGAGAGCGTCGGCTACGACGCTCTGCAACCCGAGCTTCAGCGCCTGTCCCGCGAAGGCCGCTGGGCCGAGATGGCCGACCTCATCGATGCGCCCCTCTTCGACGCGATCGCACTGACGGGAACGCCGGACGAGATGCCCGATCTCTGCCGTGCGCGCTTCGGCGGACGCGTGGACCGGATCTCGTCCTACTACGGCTGGCCTGTCGACGATCCCGATCGCCTGCGCGAAATCCTCGCGCGCTTCCACGACGCCCCCTCGGAAGGGACACGATGACAAGACTCACCGCCGCAGACCTGGTCGCCCGCGCTGAGATCGCGGACACCCTGCACGCATACAGCCGCGGTGTCGATCGCCGCGACATCGACCTGCTCGCCGACCTCTTCACGGCCGATGCCACGTTCGACTACGGGCACGGCAACGTGACGACAGGCCGCGAGGCGCTCCGAGCGCTCTTCGTCACGGCGACGGGCAAGTACATCGCGACGAGCCACCACGTGTCGACGATCGCCTACCTGCGTCTTGATGAGCACAGCGCCTCGACGATCAGCTACGTCTACGCGTTCCACGACACGGGCGACGTGCACTTCCACATCTGGGGATGCTACGAAGACGAGCTCGTCGACGACGGGGAGCGCTGGCGGATCGCTGCCCGCAAGGTGCGCACGGCCGGTGCCGGCACGGCCGACTCCGACGTCCTGCCGGAACGATTCGAGCGCTACCTGCGCGCTGCGGTGGACTGAGCACACCTCACAGCGGCAGCTCGTAGACATCGAATGCGTGCTGCGTGTCGCAGTACTCGCGCACCTCGTCGATGAGCCCGTCGCCGCGCACCGACAGCACGAACGCGTACCGGTTCTGGTAGCGACGCCCGTTGTCGAGGCGCACGCCCTCGCCGATCGCCTCGACGCACACGAGCCCCGTGCCGGCATCATCTTCGATGAGTCGGTGCGCACGCACCCGCAAGCCGTCGACGTACGCCGCCTGCAGCTGCGAGATTCGCTCGCCGCGCTGCGAGACGAGCACGCGACCGACGACGAGCATGTCGGGGTCACGGTCGACGTGGCCCTCGACGTCGGACCAGCGGCGGTCCGCGCCGCCGTCGGCCCACCACGTGGCATCGGGCGTGAACAGCGCGAAGAAGCCGTCCTGGTCTCCCGCCGAGATCGCATCGAGGAGGGCGAGCGCTGCGCGTCCGGGGGCGCCTCGCGGATCGAGCACGACCGCAGGGAGGTGCGCGGCCTCGGACCGCCGATCGAGGTGCCGACCGTCGAAGACGTCGGCTGCGTGCCGCGTGTCGAGATACTCCCGCACAGACAGCACGAGCCCGTCGCCGACCTCGATGACGAAGCAGTACCGATTGCGGTACGGGCGCTCCCCCCGGTAGAGGCCGTCGCCTGCGACCTCGAGCACGGCGAAGGGCCCGCGCGCGAACGAACGGCGCACGATCTGCCGCACGCCGCCGGGAAAGCGCTCGCGAACCCCTGCGAGGCCGTCGCACTTGACCTGCGCGTCCATCTCACCGTGCAGCGGCCAGCCGCGCGCGTCGCCCGGGTCGACGCCGAACACGCCGCTTGCCCGATCGAGTCCCGTGTCGACCCACCAGGTCGCGCCCGGGGCCATCCACGACCGCACGGCTTCGGCATCGTTCGCGTCGAGCGCGCTCATGAAGGCAAGAGCGACGTCGAGCGTGCGTGTCGGGGCGGATTCCATCGTCACTCCTTTGTTGAGCAATCGCTTGATTGACTATGAGAAAACCACAGGATTCCGCGGATTCGCAACCCTTTCGACCCCTTCATACGCGTTGCGTAGATCAAGCACTTGCTCTACAGTCGGATCACCGCCGACGACGCCGAGAAGGACTGACGATGATGCCGATGAGCCGCCCTCCGAGAGGGGCCGACCAATGACCGCCGGTCGGCTCGCGGGCCGCGTCGCCTATGTGCTCGGCGGAGGCAGCGACGGTCCCGCTCGCCCCGGCGAGAAGATCGCGATCGGCAACGGCCGCGCGATCGCGATGCGCTTGAGCGCCGAAGGTGCGACCGTCGTCGTCGGCGACAAGGTGCTCGAACGCGCCGAGACGACCGTCGAGAATCTCACCGGCCAGGGCCTCGCCGTCGAAGTGGATGCCGCAGACCCGGAATCGTGCCGAGCCGCTGTACGCGCCGCCGCCGGCCTCACCGGGAGCCTCGACATCGTCGTGTGCAACGTCGGCGTGTCAGGGCGCGAGCCGCTCAAGGTTCAGTCGCTCGAGGACTGGGAGTTCGCCGATGACGTGAACGTCCGTTCGCACTGGATCACCGCTCAGGAAGCCCTCCCCACGATGCTCGACCAGCAGCGCGGGGCCTTCGTGTTCGTCGGGTCCACAGCCGGCATGCTGAGCAGCCGCCGCTCGCTGTCGTACGAGGCGACCAAGGCCGCGCAGCTCGCCGTCATGCGCCATGTCGCCGTCCGCTACGCCGACCGCGGCATCCGAGCCAATGCGGTCGTGCTCGGCAACATCGATTCCGCGCTCGTGAGACGCGAGTTCGGCGCCGACGCATCGAACGCTCGCGCCGCCGTCGTGCCGATGCGGCGCGAGGGCACGCCGGAAGAAGCGGCATCCGCGGTGAGCTTTCTCGCCAGCGACGACGCCGGATACATCACGGGCCAGAGCCTGATCGTCGACGGCGGCGTGAGCGCCGCGTGGCCGATCCCGCCGCGGTGATGTCAGACGTGAAGACAAAGGAGTCAGCGTGAACAGTCAAGTCGTCGTGAGCGGCGTCGGAATGCACCCGTTCGGGAAGTTCCTCGATCTCTCGATGAAAGACATGGCCCGCGTCGCCGTCGAGGCTGCCCTCGCCGACGCGCAGATCGGCGTGAAGGACGTGCAGGCGCTGTTCTTCTCGAACGCGCTGGCCGGTCTCATCACGGGCCAGGAGTGCATCCGCGGCGAGGTCACGGTGTACCCGCTCGGGCTCGCCGGCATCCCGATCCACAACGTCGAGAACGCGTGCGCGTCGGGCGGCAATGCGCTGCACCTCGCGTGGATGGCCGTCGCCTCGGGCATGTACGACACCGTGCTCGCGCTCGGCGTCGAGAAGGCGAACCACGAGGACAAGCAGCGCACGTTCAGCGCGTACGCCGCCGGTATGGACGTCGAGCAGGGATTCGCCACCGGCGAGGGTGCGGGTCAGGAACGCAGCCCGTTCGTCGACCGTCAAGCGAAACTCGCCTCCGCGCTGTTCGATGACCGAGGCGTCACGATGGAGGGACTCGCGCGGGTCACGTCTCGCTCACTCGAAGCAGCCCGACTCAATCCCTTCGCGCACCGCCGGTTCGGGGGGAGCCCCGAAGACGTCCTCAACGCGCGAGTCGTCGTCGAGCCCCTCACCGTGCTGATGAGTTCGCCCGTGAGCGACGGCGCCGCCGCCGTCGTCGTGACGAGTCGGCCCGACGTCGTGAAAGCCGCCCGCTCGGTGCCGATCCTCGCCTCACGGATGGCGACGCGGCCTCCGCGCGACGAGCCGGACGCGCCCAACGCCGTCGAGGCGTCGGCGATCGCCGCCTACGAGCAGGCCGGCCTCGGCCCCGACGACATCGACCTCGCCGAGGTGCACGACGCGTCGGTCGCCTACGAGCTGATGGCCTGGACCGACACCGGCCTGTGTGCGCCCGGTGACGAACAGCGGTGGGCGATGGAGGGCGTGACGGCGGCGGGTGGCGCGCTGCCCGTCAACCGCTCGGGCGGCCTGGTCGGCCGAGGCCACGCGCTCGGTGCGAGCGGCCTCGCGCAGGTGCACGACGTCGTCGCACAGCTGCGCGGCGAAGCGGGCGAGCTGCAGCTGGACAAGACCGACCGAGCCCTCGTGCAGATCGGGGGCGGCGTCGTCGACTGGCTCACGGCCGCCTCCAGCGTGCACATCCTCGGAAAGGCCTGACCGTGGCGGACGACCTCGTCATCGACGCCCACATGCACGTGTGGGACGCATCGTGGCTGCCCGAGGGCCTCCGACTGGCGTGGGCGCGGCAGGGCGCGGGGCGCCGGCTTCCCGAGCGCGACCCGCAGGACATCCTGCCCCACGTGGCCTCGGGGCAGAGCGACCCGGATGCCGAACTCACGATCCGCGCGTTCGACCGCGCCGGTGTCGCGGCCGGACTCGTCCCCGTGGTCGACTGGACGATCGTCGGCGCTCCGGCCGGCGAGCACCTTCCGACGGCGCAGCTCAACGCGCGCTACGAGCAGCTGTGCACCGAGCGCGAGGGGCGTCTGTTCTTCGCGGCGGGCATCGACCCGCGGCATCCCGATGCCCACACCCTCTTCGACGAGGTCGTGTCCCATCCACACTGCCGCGGAGTGAAGCTCTACCCCGCCGCCGGCTGGGACCTCACCGACCCGGCGTTCGACTGGGTCTTCCAGGCTCTTGTCGAGCGCGACCTTCCCGCTGTCATCCACTGCAGCCCGCTCGGCGGCGACCCGCTGCAGGTCATCCGCTCCCGGCCCGGCGCCGTTGCAGCCGTGCTCGCCAATCACCCGACACTGCGTGTCTCATTCGCTCACGCGGGCATCGAAGCGTGGTGGGCCGAAGCCCTGGACTGCGCGACGGGCTGGCAGCACGCGTACCTCGAGCTGTCGCTCTGGCAGCGTGTCGCCACCCGGGATTACCGCGAGTTCCGGCACCGTATCAAGCTGATGCGCGACCAGCTCGGCGCCCACCGCCTCGTGTTCGGGTCCGACATCATGCGCGGCACCAAGCACGATCCCGACGGTGCCGACCTCGAGAATTGGATCGCGCAAGTGCGCGATCTCGCGTCGCCCTACGAGGGTTCCGCCCCCGTCTTGTCCGAGGAGGAACTGGGTTTCTTTCTCGCCGACAACGCCATCCGCCTGTTCGACCTCAAGGAATTCGCATGAGTGCCACTCTCGGTGAGCTCTTCGCCCACGCTGGTCACCGCTTCACCCACAACGTCGCGATCGAATCGTGCGGACAGCAGAGGACGTTCGGCGAAGTGATCGAGCGCGGCTGGCGGCTCGCGCACGCGCTCCGGGACCGTGGCATCACCGCCGGCTCCCCCGTCGCCGCGCTGCTGGGCAACCGCGTCGAGTCGCTCGAGGTGTACGTGGGCCTGGCACTCGGCGGCTACACGACGGTGCACGTCAACGATCGGCTCACGTCGGCCGAGGTCGACTACGTCCTCTCGGATTCCGGAGCCGTCGCACTCATCCACACCGACACAGCGTCCGAGACCGCCGCGGGTGTGAGCTGCCACGCGCAGCTGCGTGCGTGGCTGGCCACCGGCGATGTCCCCCCGGAGGGCGCCGAGTCGTTCGATGAAGCTCTCGCAGCGGCATCCGCCGACCCCCTGCCGATCACTGCGGAGCCCGAGGACACGGCGCTCATCGGATACACCAGTGGCACGACCGGGTTCCCCAAGGGCGTGCTCGTGAGCCACCGCGCCGTCGTGAACTGCATCAAGCTCGTGCCGTTCGCCTACCGCCTCCCCCTGCGGGGTCACGCGGCCTTCGCGGGCGGGTGGTCGTTCGTCTCGGGGCTGTGGGGCGTCATCTTCCCGCACTTCTACACCGGAGGCACGGTCTCGTTCGTCCCCGGCGTGACGCCGGACGAGCTCGGGCGGCACATCGTCGAGCGCGGATCGACGTTCGCGCTGGGCCTCACTCCCCTGATCCCGGGGCTGCTCGAGGCGATCCACCTGCACCCGCGCGTCCTCGACACGCTGCAGACCGTCCTGCACTCGGGAGGACCGCTTCCTCCCGAGTTCGCCCAGAAGCTCGTCGGCGTCATCGGCGATCGCCTCGTCGAGACCTACGGCATGACCGAGGTGATCGGGCCCATCACGATCACCAACCGCAGCGATTACCGAACGGGCGGCCCCGAGCGCATCTTCGAGTCCGTCGGGCGCCCCCTGCCGACATCGTCGATGCGGGTCGTCGATGCCGACCGCAACACGCTCGGACCTGGTGAGATCGGCGAACTCGTGATCTCGGCCGACACGATGTTCTCGGGATACCACAACGCCCCGGAGAAGACAGCGGCCGTCCTGAGCGATGGCGAGTACTTCACGGGCGACCTCGGCTACCGCGACGAGGACGATTACTACTACCTCACGGGCCGCGGGCAGGACCTCATCCTGAGCGGCGGCGCGAACGTCTACGCCGCCGAGGTCGAGCGGGTGCTGCTGCTCATGGACGACATCCTCGACGCCGCCGTCTTCGGCCTGCCCGACGAGAAATGGGGCGAAGCGGTCTCGTGCGCGCTCGTGCTCGCGGATGGGTCGACCGTGACGGAGGACGACATTCGCGCGTTCGCGCGCGGACAGCTCGCCGGCTACAAGAAGCCGGTGCACGTCTTCATCGTCGACCAACTGCCGCGCAACGCCGGCATGAAGGTGATGAAGCACGTTTTGAAGGAACAGCTCGAAGAGCGAATCGAACAGACGAAGGTGGACGCATGAAACTCGGCATCAGCGAGATCTTCACCGGCACGGGGACCCGTTCGGGATCCTGGGCCACCGACGCCGCCCAGCTGATCGAAGAGATCGGCTACAACTCCGTGTGGCTGCCCGAGCACGTCGTGTTCTTCCCCGAATACACGTCGCAGTATCCGTATGAATCCGGCGGTGCCGAAGAAGTGCACCGGATGCTGGGAGTCATCGACCCGCTCGTGCTGGCCTCGAGCATCGCTGCTGCCACGAAGACCCTTCGCATCGGCACGTATGTCTTCGTCGTGCCGCAGCGTAACCCCATCATCACCGCGCGACAGGTGGCCAGTGTCGATCAGCTGAGCGACGGCCGCTTCGAGTTCGGCGTCGGCGTGGGGTGGTCCGAAGAGGAGTACTCCGCCCTCGACGTGCCGTTCGGCCGCAGAGGGGCCCGTATGGACGAGTACCTCGCCGCGATGCGGGCGCTCTGGTCGCCGGAGGAGCTCACGAGCTTCTCGGGCGAGTTCGTGGACTTCCCTCCCCTGTACTGCTTCCCCAAGCCCGCGCAGCCGCGCCTGCCCATCATCGTGGGCGGCAACAGCGACGCGTCCCTGCGGCGCATCGTCGAGTTCGGTGACGGGTGGGCAGGCTACAGCCGAACACCCGAGGACATCGAGGTCTTCATCGAGCGTCTGTCGACGCTCATGGATGCCGCGGGCAGGAACATGTCGGAGCTGTCGCTCAAGGTCGGCAGGCGCAGCAAGGGAAAGACCGAGCAGGACTGGGAGAACGACCGCGCCTACATCGACCAGGTGATGCGGCTCGGCATCGACGAGGTCGTCGTCTCACCCCGGATCGGCGACGAGAACTACGAGCGCGACATGAGGCGATTCGCCGAGATCGTCGGCCTCTGACCATCATGGCCACCGTCTCGAGCGTGGAGCGACTCCTCGCGGAAGACGCGATCCGCCGCGCCCTGGTGGAGTACTGCCGCGGTGTCGACCGCGGCGACGCCGCGCGAGCGGTGCGCTCGTACCACCCGGACGGCGTGGACCACCACGGCACGTGGGACGGCGTCGCCGCGGCGGATCTCCCGGGCGCGCTTGCGCGTCTGGTCGCGCGCACGCGCTCGACGGTGCATCTGCTCGGACCGTCGACGTTCGACTGGCGCGCCCCTGACGAGGTCGCCGTCGAGTCCGACGTACTCGCGCTGCACGAGATCGTCGGCGACGACGGTCGACGGGTCGAGCACCTGCACGGGCGCTACCTCGACGTCTTCACGCTGCGAGATGGCGAGTGGCGGATCAGCGAGCGGACATTCGTGCACGACATCGACTTCCTCGACGATCGCGGCCTCGACGCCTATCCGCGAGGCATCTTCGCGAACGGCGAGCGCGGCGACCAGGACCCCGCCGCAACGCACCGCGCCCGCTGACCTCACGGGCAGCGGGCGCGGTGGGCGGGCGTCAGGCGTCTGCGGAAGCCTCGGTGCTCAGCATCCCGACGAGCAGCTCGAACTCCTGCTGGAACGTCTCCATGACCTGCGCATTCGAGACGTCGTTGAGCGCGTCCCAGTTGTCGCGGAGCTCCTCAGGGCTCAGCGATCGGGAGAAGTACCCGGGCGTCTGGGCGATCACGACGCGCGCGACCCTTCCGCCACCGACGTTGTAGGCCTCACCCGTCGTCGTGCACTCGTCCGCGCTCAGCCACACCACGACGGGCGCGACGAGGCTCGGGTCGAGCCGGTCGGCGAACTCGCCGAGCAGGTTCTCGGTCATGCGGGTGCGCGCGCCCGGTTCGATCGCGTTGACCTGGATGCCATGGCGAGCGCCTTCGATCGCGAGCGTCTTCGTGACGCCCCAGATCGCCGCCTTGGCCGCACCGTAGTTGGCCTGGCCGAAGTTGCCGAAGAGACCCGCCGCCGACGTCGTGTTGACGATGCGACCATGCCCCTGCGCGACCATGACGGGCCACGCCGCCTTGCTCATCCAGGCGGTTCCGCCCAGGTGCACGGCGAGGACGGGGTTCCACTCGTCCTCGGTCATCTTCGCGAACGACTTGTCGCGCAGGATGCCGGCGTTGTTGATGAGGATGTCGAGGCGACCGTACGTCGATGTCGCGAGCTCGACGATCTTCGTCGCGCCCTCGAGTGTGCTGACGTCGTTCGTGTCGGCGATCGCGGCGCCCCCCGCGGCGACGATCTCGTCGACGACCTCCTGTGCCGGTGACGTCCCGGCGCTGCCGTCGAGCGCCCCGCCGCGGTCGTTCACGACGACCGTCGCGCCCCGCGAGGCGAGGGCCAGTGCGTGCTCGCGGCCGAGACCGCGGGCTGCTCCCGTGACGATCGCCACGCGGCCGTCCAGACTGATGTCGGTCATTGATTCACATTCCTTGTCTCTGAGCCGCATGCGGCCGGATCAACCGAACAGGGCCGCCATCACCTCGGAGCTGCCGCGCACCTCGTCGGGTGTTCCGTGCGAGACGATCCGGCCGCGCTGCATGACGTAGACCTCGTCGCTCACCTCGAGGGCGAGCTCTGCGTTCTGCTCCACGAGCAGGATCGTCGAGCCGCTGCGGTGCAGCGTCTCGATGGTCTGGAAGAGGATGTCGACGATCGAGGGGGCGAGCCCCATCGACGGCTCGTCGAGCAGCAGCACCTGCGGCATCGTCATGAGAGCGCGACCGAACGCGAGCATCTGCTGCTCGCCACCGCTCAGTGAGGCGGCGAACTGGTTGCGACGCTCGGCCAGGCGAGGAAAGAGCTCGAAGACGCGGTCCAACTCGTCCTTGCGCTCGGCGCGTGTGCCGCGGCCGCTGAACGAGGACAGCTCGAGGTTCTCGAGCACCGTCAGCGGCGGGGCGACGCGGCGTCCCTCAGCGACCAGCGCGACACCCGAGCGGACGACGCGATGGCACGGCCACCCTGTGATGTTCTTGCCCCCGACGGTCACGGTGCCGCTGGACTGCTTGTGCAGCCCAGCGATCGTGTTGAGCGTCGTCGTCTTGCCTGCGCCGTTCGAGCCGATCAGAGCGACGAGCGTGCCCTGAGCGACCTCGATGTCGACCTCACGAACCGCCGGAATCGCGCCGTACCCGGCGGAGAGTCGCGATACGCGCAGCATCGGATCGTTTGCCAAAGTAGGCCTCCTTCACGTCGTCCTGTTCGAGACACCAGGTCGGTGCCCCCTCGGCGAGCAGCACGCCGGAGTTCATGACCGAGACGGACTCGCAGAACTCCTCGACCAGGCGCATGTTGTGCTCGATCAGGATGAGGGTGTGGCCGAGCTCCTTCAGCCGGACCAGCAATTGGCCCACCTGTTCGGACTCGGCGTCGTTCATTCCGGCCGTCGGTTCGTCCAGCAGCAGGATCCGCGGACTGGTCGCGAGGGCGCGGGCGATCTCAACGCGGCGCTGGTCGCCGTAGGAGAGCGTCTCAGCCAGCGTCGAGTGCGGGGCTGTGCACCCCACCATGTCGAGCAGCTCGGCGGCGCGCTCGCGCACCGCCTTGCGCTCGCGACGCTCGGCGGGGCTCATCAGGATCGCTCCAGCGATCGTCGAGGAGCGCTGCATGTAGGCACCCGCGATGACCGTCTCGATGACACTCAGCCCGGGGAACAGCCGGATGTTCTGGTAGGTGCGCGCGACACCGAGTCGCGCGATGTTGAACGGCTGCATGTGGGTGACGTCGTCACCGAAGACTTTCACGTGCCCTGCGTCGGCGCGCACGAAGCCGCTGATCATGTTGAGCACGGTCGTCTTGCCGGCGCCGTTGGGGCCGAGGATCCCGTGCACGCGCTGCTTGGGCACCTTGATCGTGACGTCGGCGACGGCCTTGAGTCCACCGAAGGTCTTGGTCAGGTCGACGATGTCGACGGCGAGCTCTTCGCCCGGCGCGAGCGGGTGCTGCGGATCGGTCATGACGTCGCCCCTGCCGTGATCTGCTCCTGCGAGTTCGACTGTGCGGACCCGGCGTCGGGCTTCTTGGCCCTACGACTGTCCCAACGCGCTCGCAGCAGTCGCATCCGTCGCATGTCGACCAGGCCGCGGGGCAGGTAGATGATGATGACGACGAGAAGAATGCCGGTCACGACCCGGTCGAAGTCGCCCATCGGTCCGCGCAGCAGCTCGGGGAGGATCGTGAAGACGATCGCGCCGACGATCGGGCCGAGCCAGTAGAACGCGCCGCCGAGGACGACAGCGGCAAGACTCACGAAGCCGAGGTGCGTATAGAAGGTGTCGGGGCCGATGTACTGCAGGAAGCTCGCCTGCAGAACCCCGGCCGCGCCGCCGAGGGCGCCCGAGATGACCATGCCGATGAACTGCACGCGGCGCGGTGAGATCCCGAGCGTCTCTGCGACGGCAGGATCTTCGCGCACGGCGTCTGCGGCGAGGCCGAACCGCGACGCGCCGAGGCGCCACATGACGAAGCCGGCGACGACGAGCACGCCGATGAGCCACAGCCATGAGCCGAGCTCGCCCGGCACGCGGGTTCCCGTCGCACCGCCGGTCAGTTCGGGCACGTTCAGGATGATGACGCGACCGATCAGCACCATGGCGATCGTGGCCATCGCGAGGTAATGGCTGTCGAGTCTGATGAGAAGGAGCGCCGTGATCGCACCGACGACCGCGCCGACGAAGATGCACAGGACGAATGCCACGACGGCGGGAAGCCCCATCGAACCGACGAGATAGGCGAAGGTGAAAGCGGTGAAGGCGCCGAAGAACACCGGAGCGAGACTCAGGACACCGGTCCAGAGCGACGCATAGATGGCGAGGGCGAAGAGGGCGCTGACCCCCGCGAACTGCAGGGTGGTCAACCAGGCTGTAATACTCACAAGTCGGGCTCCCAGTCAGGCTCGGACGAATTGACGTTCGCGGAAGATGCCCCGGGGCCACGCGACGAGCACCAGCAGCAGGATTCCGAAGGTGATGGCGTCGCGGAATCCGGACGAAATGTACTGGGCGCTCATGACCTCGAGGACGCCGATCGCCAGGCCCGCGATCGCGGCGCCGCGGATGTCGCCCCACCCGCCGACGACGACGGCGGCGAAGCCCTTGAGCAGCAGCGCCTCACCGAGGCTGAACGAGACGTTGTTGTCGGAGAGTGCCGCGAGGACGCCCGCAAGACCGGCGATCGCGCCGGCGAGGAAGGCCACCGCGATGAGCGTGTTGCGCGAGTTGACGCCCACGATCGTCGCCGAGGGGGTGTCGGCGGAGACCGCGCGGACGGCGGCGCCGAAGCGCGTGCGCGTCAGAAGCATGTGGACGCCGGTCACGACGACGATGAGTGCGATGACGCTGTACAGCTGAGCCGGGAGGATCACGAAGCCGCCGATGCGGAACGCCTCGGTCTGCACCGACCCGGCGGGGTAGCTCGTGGCCGACGGACCCGCGAACGCCTCGGCGGCAGCGAGGAGAACGATCCATATGCCGATACTCGCGATGATGGGGGCGAACGTGCCCGCTTTGCGCTTGCGCAGCGGCTCGAAGGCCAGAACATCGGATGCCACGCCGAGAATACCGGCGAAGAGGACGCCCGCGAGCAGCGCGACCCAGAAGTTCACGCCGACTTCGGCGACGAGCCAGTACGAAGAAAGGGCGCCCCACGTCGCGAACGTTCCGTGAGCGACATTCAGGATGCCCATGCGTGCCAGGATCAGAGAGAAGCCGATGGCGAAGAGGGCGTAGATCGACCCGAGCGCCAGGCCATTCATCAGCTGCTGAATCAGGAGTTGCACGAAGGCCCTCTTTCGTGTGCGCCGTTTCGGATCATGTTCTGAATCAAGCGCTCGCTTGACTTCGATGTCAACGAGCCCAGTGTATGCCACCGCGCCCCGGGCATGTCAAGCATTGGAATGCACTTCATCAAGCGCTTGCTCGACAGGGGCGAGGCGGACCATTAGCCTCCTCGGTAGGGGGTATCCGTGGATCTGCAGCTGAACGATTCGATCGCGCTCGTGACGGGCGCGAGCGCGGGCATCGGCCGCGCGACAGCGACCCTTCTCGCGGCGGAGGGCGCCCACCTCGCCCTCTGCGCTCGGCGCGGCGATGCCCTGCGTGAGCTCGCAGATGAGATCGAGCGATCCGGGGGCCACCGGCCCCTCATCGTCGAGGCGGATCTCATCGAACCGGGTTCTGCCACCGCGGTCGCGACCACCACGCGCCAGCACTTCGGCCGACTCGACGTGCTCGTGAACGTTGCAGGCGCGGCCGAACAGCCCGGCACCGTGCTCACCGAGGAGATCTGGCAGCGTCAGTTCGAACTGAACTTCCACTCGAAGCGGCGCCTCACCGAAGCCGTCCTCCCGATGCTGCGCACGAGCGGGCGCGGCCGCGTCGTCAACTTCGTGGGTCTGCTCGAACCCCTCGTGGTCTCCGCGGCGCAGGCAGCCGTCGCCGCGTGCATCCTCTGGTCCAAAGCCCTGTCGCGCGACGTGGCGGCCGACGGCGTCACCGTCAACTGCATCGCGCCCGGCCGCATCGACAGCGAGCAGGTGCGCCGCGCGATGCCCGACGGCGCTGCGAAGGAAGAGTTCATCGCCCGCCGCATCCCCGCCGGTCGCTTCGGGACGCCCGACGAAGCCGCGGCGCTCGTCGCGTTCCTCGCGTCCGGCCCTGCTTCGTACATCACGGGCGACATGTTCAGCGTCGATGGCGGGATGCACTGGTCGGCCTGACACGCACGGACCACCGGTCCCGCGAGGCTCGGCAACGAGATCAGGGTGATGCCGAGCCTCACGGGGTCACACGGCTCTACCCGTCCCACCTCTTGATGAGCGCCGCGAGCGCCTGCCCGCCGCCGATGCACATCGTGACGACGGCGTACTCGAGGTCGCGTCGCTGCAGATCCAGCGCGGCCCGCACCGTGAGGATCGCACCCGTCGCACCGACCGGGTGTCCGAGCGCGATCGCGCCGCCGTACGGGTTGACTTTCGCCGCATCCAGACCTGCGTCACGGGTCACCGCGATGGCCTGCGACGCGAACGCCTCGTTGAGCTCGATGACGTCGACGTCGGCGGGCGTCAGCCCGGTCTGCTCCCACAGGCGCGCAAGCGCGAAGACGGGCGCATAGCCCATCAGCTCGGGCTCGTTGCCGGCCGTGGCGACGGCCTCGATGGTCGCGAGCCCCGACAAGCCGCGCTCACGGACGTCCGACGCGCGCATGAGCACGGTCGCCGCCGCGCCGTCGTTGATGCCCGACGCGTTGCCGGCCGTGACCGACCCGCCCTCGCGGAACGCCGGGCGCAGCCCCGCGAGCACCTCGAGGGTCGTGTCGGGGCGGGGGTGCTCGTCGGTTGACACCTCGACGGGCCGCCGGCCCCCCGAGGACACGGCGACGATCTCTTCGGCGAACACCGCGCGCGCGGCATATGCCCGGCGCTGCGATTCGAGCGCGAACTCGTCCTGTTCGACGCGCGAGACGCCGTACTTGTCGGCGACGTTCTCGGCCGTGACACCCATGTGCTCCTTGCTGAACGGATCGGTCAGGATCGCCAGCGTGCCATCGAGCAGCTTGCGATCGCCGAGCCGGCCGTTGCCGCGGGCGGTGAAGTCGAGGAACGGGGTCCGCGACATCGCCTCGTTGCCGCCGGCGACGACGACGTCGACCCCGCCCCACAGCAGCGCCTGTGCGCCCGACCAGATCGCCTGCAGGCCCGACCCGCACAGCCGGTTGACGTTGAAAGCGGGCACGCGCGGCGAGAGCCCCGCCGCGAGCGCCACGCGGCGCGCGTTGTAGGCATCCGGACCGACCTGCGAGATGTTGCCCATGACGACTTCGCCGACGTCGGACCCGTCGACGCCCGATCGAGCCAGCGCCTCGGTGACGGCGGCCGCCCCGAGCTCGTACGCGTCGACATCCTTCAGCGAGCCGCCGAACGACCCGATGGGCGTGCGCGCGCCGCCGACGATGACGATCTTCTCGCGCGTCACCCCGCGGACTCCTCTGCACGCTCGGCGGCGGCCACCATCGCCTCATCCGGAACGTAGCCCTCGATGTGGCGCTCGTCGGGTCCGTTGTACTCGGACAGCGGGCGGATGAGCGCATTCGAGGCGAGCTGCTCGAGGATGTGCGCGGTCCACCCGGTGACCCGCGCCGCGACGAACAGCGGCGTGAAGGTCAGCGTGTCGAAGCCCATCAGGTTGTAGGCCGGCCCCGACGGGTAGTCGAGGTTCGGGTAGATGCCCTTGCGTGCGACGAACTCGGACTCGAGGGCGTCGTACAGCGCCGCGACATCGGGACGGTCGTAGTGCTCGACGAGCGTGTCGAGGGCGGCCTTCATCGTCGGCACACGCGAGTCGCCGCGTTTGTAGACGCGGTGGCCGAAGCCCATGATCTTGCGCTTCTCCGCCAGCGCCGTCTCGAGCCACTCCTCGACGTTCCCGGCATCGCCGATCTCGTCGAAGATGTGCAGCACCGCCTCGTTGGCCCCGCCGTGCAGCGGACCCTTGAGCGCACCGATCGCGCCGACGACGGCCGAATACAGGTCGGACAGCGTCGAAGCGATGACGCGACCCGTGAACGTCGAGGCGTTGAACGAGTGCTCGGCGTACAGGATCATCGAGCGGTTGAAGGCGTCGATGACGACATCGTCGACGTCTTCGCCGAACGTCATCCAGAGGAAGTTCGCGGCGTAGTCCAGGTCATCGCGCGGCGGCACGGGCTCCTGCCCGCGGCGGCGACGCTGACCGTACGCGACGATCGCCGGAAGAGACGCGAACAGCCGGATGCTGCGCGCGAGGTTCTCGTCGGGATTGCCCGAGGCATCGAGCACCGAGCCCGAGCCGGCGAGGTCGCGCGCGCCGATGAGGCTGACCGCGGTACGCACCTCGTCCATGGGGTGAGCATCCAGCGGCACACGGTCGATGACGGCGCGCACGTCGGGGTGCAGGGCGCGGTGCTCGCGCTCGACGGCCCGCAGGTCAGCGAGCTGGGAATCGGTCGGCAGCTCGCCGTGCCACAGGAGGTAGGAGACCGCCTCGAACGACTGGGTCGCCGCGAGCTCCTGCACGGGGTACCCGCGGTACAGCAGCGAGTTGGTCTCGGGGTTCACCTTCGACACGGCCGTGTAGTCCACGACGACGCCGGCGAGGCCCTTCTTGATGTCGGTCATGTCAGTCCTTTTCGATCTGGAAGTTGAAGACGCTCGTGTCGAAGTGGTTGTACTGCTCGTAGTCGATCAGCTCGTACAGGTCGGCGCGGTGCTGCATCTCGCCGAGCTTCGACGTGAGGTGCCCCTCATCGGTGAGCGTATCGAGAGCGCGTGACGCCGCACCCATCGCGATACGCAGCAGTGACACCGGCCAGATCACGATGTTGACTCCGACATCGCGCAGCTGGTCGACCGAGAAAAGGTCGGACTTTCCGAACTCCGTCATGTTGGCGAGGATGGGCACGTCGACCGCGGCACGGACCGCCGCGAACTCCTCGAGCGAGCGCATCGCCTCGGGGAAGATCGCGTCGGCTCCCGCGTCGACGAGCGCCTTCGCGCGGTCGACGGCGGCCTGCACCCCGTCGACCGCTGCGATGTCGGTGCGCGCCATGATGAGGAAGTTCGGGTCGCGTCGCGCGTCGGCGGCGGCCCGGATGCGCTTGATCGCCGTGTCCTGATCGACGACCGACTTGCCGTCGAGGTGACCGCAGCGCTTGGGGTTGATCTGGTCCTCGATGTGGGCGCCGGCGATGCCGGCGTCCTCGAGCGTCTGGATCGTGCGGGCGACGTTCATCGGCTCGCCGAAGCCGGTGTCGGCGTCGATGATGGCCGGGAGGTCGGTCATGCGCGCGATCTGCTGACCGCGCGCGGCGACCTCGGTCAGCGTCGTCAGCCCGATGTCGGGCAGGCCGAGGTCAGCCGAGAGCACGGCACCCGAGATGTAGACGCCCTCGAAGCCCTTGCGCTCGATGAGTCGCGCGCTGAGCGGGTTGAACGACCCGGGAAAGCGCAGCAGCTCCCCCGTCGCGAGCCGCTCGCGGAACGCCCGGCGCTTCTCGGCGGGCGAGACGGTGGAGTACAGCATCAGAAGAGGCCCTTGGGGGCGGGAGCCGATGCCAGCACGCCGGGCTTGGCGACGATCGTGAGCTGGCGCACCTCTTCGGGCGTGAGCTCGGGCAGACGCTCAGCCAGCGCCAGGAAGCGCTCGATCTCGGCCTCTTCGAGCACGGGCTCGGCCAGGATCCGGAACTTGCGGACGTAATCGGCGCGGGCGAACGGGCGCGCGCCGAGGGGGTGCGCGTCGGCGACGGCGATTTCGTCCTCGATCACGGTCCCGTCGGTCAACGTGATGACGACGCGGCCGCCGAAGGCCTTCTCGCTGGGGTCCTCCGAGTGGTAGCGACGCGTCCACTCGGCATCCTCGGCCGTCGTGATCTTGTGCCACAGCGCCACGGTGTCCTCGCGGCCCGCGCGCTCGGGAGCGTACGAGTCGACGTGGTGCCATCCGCCGTCCTGAAGGGCGACGGCGAAGATGTACGGGATGGAGTGGTCGAGCGTCTCGCGCGACGCGGTCGGGTCGTACTTCTGCGGGTCGTTGGCGCCCGAGCCGATGACGTAGTGCGTGTGGTGCGACGTGTGCAGCACGATGGACTCGACGTTGGCGGGGTCGGTCGCCTCGGGGTGCTCGCCGTTCAGCTTGCGCGCGAGGTCGATCCACGCCTGCGCCTGGTACTCGGCCGAGTGCTCCTTCGTGTACGAATCGAGGATGCCGCGCTTGGACTCGCCCGGAGCCGGGAGCGGCACGTCGTACGACGCGTCGGGTCCGTCGAGCATCCAGGCGACGACGCCGTCTTCGCCTTCGTAGATCGGCGACGGCGAGGTCTCGCCGCGCATCGCGCGGTCGACGGCCTCGATCGCGAGCTTGCCGGCGAACGCGGGGGCGTGTGCCTTCCACGTCGAGATCTCGCCCTTGCGGGACTGGCGGGTCGCCGTCGTCGTGTGCAGCGCCTGGCCGACGGCCTGATAGATGGTCTCGACGTCGAGGTCGAGCAGGGTGCCGATGCCGGCGGCGGCCGACGGGCCGAGGTGGGCGACGTGGTCGATCTTGTGCTTGTGCAGGCAGATGGCGCGCACGAGGTCGATCTGCACCTCGTAGCCGGTCGCGAGGGCGCGCACGAGCGCGGCGCCGTCGGAGCCGACGTGCTGGGCGACGGCGACGATCGGCGGGATGTTGTCGCCGGGGTGCGAGTAGTCGGCCGCGAGGAAGGTGTCGTGGTAGTCGAGCTCACGCACGGCGACGCCGTTGGCCCACGCCGCCCACTCGGGCGACGTGCGACGGTCCAGCGAGCACCCGAAGACGGTCGCGCCGTCACCCGAGACCGAGACGGCGTGGTCCAGCGCCTGCTGGCGGGCCGCGCTCACGGGGCGACGGGTGAGCGATGCAGCGGCGACCGCGGCGTTGTCGATGACACGGTTGATGATCATGTCGACGACGTCGTCGTCGACGGCGACGGGGTCGGCCGCGACCTCGGCGATGTGCCAAGCCAGCTGGTCCTCGCGCGCGAGGTTCTCATCGCTGCGGTGGACGCGGAGGTGGTGGGTGACGGTCATGATGTGCCTTTCAGGAACGCGATGCTCAGCCCGATTCGGCGACCGCGATGACGGGTATCCCCGCGGTCGTCGTGCCGATCGAAGCATCGAGGATGGTCGCGAGCGCATTGTGCAGGTGCACGTGCGTCGCATGCGCAGCGAGTTCGGCGTCGCCCGTGGCGATCGCCGATGCGATCAGGCGGTGCTCGTCGACGGATGCCGCGAGCCTCGCCGGGTTGTCCCGCGCGAGCCGTCGGACGCGCACGAGGTGCGTGCGAATCGTCCGGAGCGCGGAGGTCAGGTAGTCGTTGGCGACCGAGGCGTCCAGCGCCTCGTCGAAGCGCCGGATGAGCGCGTAATAGGCCTCGCGGCCGTCTTCGGCGCGCAGGCTGGCGTGCGAGAATTCGTCGGCGAGGGCGGCGAAGGTGGCGGAATCTCCGCGCCGGGCGGCCAGGCGCGCGGCGGTCTCTTCGAGCGCGCGCCGCACCTCGAACAGCTCGAGGATGTCGTCGGCGTCGACGTCGGTGACGACCGTGACGCGGGGCGACTGCTGCGCGACGAGCCCGTCTGCCACGAGGCGCCCGAGCGCTTCACGCAGCGGCGTGCGGCTGACGCCGAGGCGGGCGGCCTGTTCGACTTCACCGAGGACGGTTCCCGGGGCGAGGACACCCGACTGGATCTCGTCGAGAAGAGTGGCGTACGCGCGGTCACTGGCTCGCATCGGCGCCCCCTTTCCTCCCGCTAGCGTATACACAAACCGCTTCAAGAGCCAATAACGCCTCCCTTCGCGGCACCGAGCGTATACAAACTGCGTCTGGGGTGCCCGCGAGGTGCCGGCCGTCCGCCGCGGCCGGGTAGCCTTGCTCGGTGACCGACGCATCCCCCTACACCGTGGCCACCGACGGCGCCTGCAAAGGCAATCCCGGACCCGCCGGATGGGCGTGGGTCGGCGAAGACGGCGAGTGGGCCGCCGGGTCGCTGCCGGTCGGCACGAACAACATCGGCGAGCTGATGGGCCTGCTCAAGGCCATCGACGACCACCGCGACGTCGCCCACCTCATCGTGCAGGCCGACTCCCGCTACGCGATCGACACATACGAGAAGTGGATGGACGGGCACCGGCGCCGCGGCTGGAAGACCTCGAGCGGGGCACCGACGAAGAACATCGACCTGCTCGAGCAGCTCATCGTGGCGCGCGACGCCCGCCGCGCGGCGGGCCTGCCCGATGTCGTCCTCGAGCACGTGCGCGGCCATTCCGGGCACGTGCTCAACGCGTGGGCCGACGAGCGAGCCGTGCGGGCGTCGGAGCACGCCGCTAAGGGCATCGCGAGCGAATGGTCATCGCTCGGCGCACAGGAGCGCATCGATGTGTCGGTGGCTCCGAAGAACGGGCGCTGAGCCCCTATTCGAGGAGCGCGGCGAGTTCGTCGTCGAGCTGCTCGGCGGTCGCACCACCGGGCCACATGCGCACGATCCCGCCGGCAGAGTCGAGGACCGCCGTCACGGGCGGCTCGACGACGGCGTAGCGGTGGAAGAGCTGGCCGTCGCGGTCCATCACGACGGGCACGTCATCGGCGTTGTCGCGCAGGAACTCCTGCAGCGCTTCGTCGTCCTTGTCAGACGACACGAAGACGACGTGCACGTCATCGCCGTGCTCTTCGGCCGCCTCGGTGAGCAGCTCGGCCTGGCCGACGCACTGCGTGCACCAGCTCGCCATGAACTGCACGAGCGTGACTCGCCCCGTGAACAGGTCGGCAGAGTCGACCTCGGCGCCGTCGGCGAGCTCGGCGGTGAACGACGGCGCGGGCACAGCCTCGGCGACCGTCGCCTGCGATGATCCGGTGCCCTCGGGGAGCGCGTCGGCGCCGCCGAGCGTCGATGCGGCGGTGCAGCCGGTGAGTGCGAGCGCGAGTGTTGCACCGGCGGCGAGGACTGTCAATCGGCGCTTCATTGCGTGCCCTTCATGGCGGGTTCGGGGATGAGGATCGTGGGGATTCCCTCGGCGTCGGGGAGGTATGTGAAGGAGCCGTAGGACTTCTCGGCGACCACGACATCGTAGGTCGCATCGCCGGCGAGGTTTCCGGCGTCGAGGGAGAAGATGCAGATCGTGGGGATGCGCGGCGTCCCCTCGAAGTCGATGTCGCTCGCCTCCTTGGCAACCCCGGGCGTGAGCGTGGCTCGGAACGCCTCGTCGCCGGAGGCATCCGTCAGCACGACCTCGGCACCAGCGTGGATGTGCCGATACGCACCGGTGCCAGCGCAATCATCGCCCACCGCCCGCAGCGAGCCGTCGCCGACGGCGATCTGCAGGGGCCGATCAGGGGCACCATCCCCGGCGCCGCCGGAGCATGCCGCCAGCAGGGGAAGCACCATGAGGGCCCCCACGATCGTGGCCGTCGTTCGTCTCATCACCATCGTTCCTTCGTGCCTCCGTCATTCAGGGTGTCATCGGATCCACGCGGAGAGGCCGCACCCGTGGGGCACGGCCTCTCGCGTGTGAAGGTTTACTCGAAGAGCGAGAGCGTCATCACCGAGGTGTAGCTGCCCGTGGCGGCAGCGGTGGCTGCGACCTTGAGGGTCAGGTCGGCGGTGGCGTCCCAGGAGCCCTGGTCGTAGGTGCCTTCCTGGTCGGTGTTCATGTAGAGCAGTTCCTGGTCGACCAGGCCGGGGCCCTCGTCCAGGACGCCCTCGACGTCGCCACCGACGGAGACGGCACCGTCGGTGTCCTGAGCGGTCTGCGGCGACCAGCCGAGGAACTCCGCACCGATGCTGTTCGTGCCGGAGGTGAAGGCGCTGGCGGTGCCCATCACGTACCAGGGGGTGGTGGGAACGACAGAGCGCGTGTCGGTGACGGTCACGGTGGGCAGCATGCCCGTGAACTCGCGGACCATCGGGTCGCCGGAGTCCTGCTCGGTGAGCGAGGTCTCGTTCGCGGCAACGCTCATCGCGAGCACGCCCGAGGGGTAACGGTCGGTGACCTCGACGTTGATGTTCACCGAGCCGTTGTCAACGACCTCGTCAGCGGTGGCGACAGCAGCACCGGCCGAAGCCAGCAGCAGCGTGCCGAATGCCATCGCGCCCACGCGGGTGGCAGTCATGTTCTTCATTGCGGGTTGTTTCCTCTTTTTTGAGCGGAATTCCGACCCTCGGCTGAGGGGCGGCTTCTTCGGATAGAGATCTGTTGCTTGGGGCGGCGCAGGGCAGCCACGCGGGTGCCGCTCCGGGGTGGGAAGCCCCACCCCGGAGCGGCAGGAGGGCTATCAGCCCGCCGGGTAAGCGGCGTACGGAGCCGTGGCCGTCTTGACCACGACCTGACCGTCGAAGTCGAGGGTCGAGGTGACCGTCGCCTCTCCAGCCGGGACCGAAGCCAGTCGCGAGTTCACCGAGACCGAGACCGTCTTGCCCGGGGCGACGTTCGTGAACGTCTTGGAGCCGTAGGCAGTGGTGATCTCGATGTCCGCAGGCACCGTCGCGTTGTTCGTCGCCGACACCGACAGGTAGACCTTGCCCGCGAGGGTGCGAGCGGTCGTCTCTGCCGTCACGGCGTCACCGATGGTGAAGTCGAACGTCTTCGTCGCGGACGCGTTGCCCGCGATGTCCCGCGCGTTGTAACGGAGCGTGTACGCACCGTCCGCGAGGGCGACCGTGGCCGTGTGCGTCGCCGAGGTGGCGCCGCCCGCAGCCGAGGACGTGCTCTTGATGAGCGTGCCGCCCTGGTAGACGTTCGCGGTGATGGTGGCAACACCGGTGTCATCGGTCGACGCGAGCTCGATGGAGAGCTCGTCGTGCGGGCCGACGTACGACGGCGAGACGAGGTTCGTCTCGGGACGCTGCGTGTCGACGACGCACTCGATCGTCGACGTCGCCGCCGGGTTGTTCTCAGACGTCGCCGTGACCGAGACGCGGGCGCCGTTGGTGCCCTCGCCGTCGCGGTAGACGTAGACCGGCACGTCGACCGTCTCGCCTGCCGTTGCCGTCACGATGGCGCTCGGGGTGTGAGCGTTCCAGCCCTCACCCGCGACCGTCGTCGAGATGCGGTAGATGTCGCTGTTGGCAGCGGCATCCTCGACAGCGGCGCCCGTGTTGGTGAGCGGCACGACGCACTGTGCGATCTGACCCTGCTCGACGGCTTCCTTGCCCGCCGTGATGGCCGGCTGCGCGAGGCTCACGCCACGCTGCTGCGGACCGGCGTTGCCGATCGAGCGAACGGCCACGTCGTACTCGAGGAGGCCGGTCTCGTCGCGACGCATCTCTTCGATGTAGAAGTGCAGTCCGTTGAGTTCGTCGACGTACTCGTACTCCGAGCCGGAGTTGACCCCGGCGTGGAAGAGGGCGTCGTTCAGCTGGCGCTGGTCACCGCGCGTGATCGGAACCGGCACACCGTCGCCACGGATGTAGTCGAGCGTGTCGATGTCCTGCGGGTTGGCGTCGATCGTCCAGAGGAACGGGTTGCGGTCGGCAACCTTCGTCTTGGCGATCATGACACCGGCGTCGGGCTGGTACGAGTCCGTGCCCATGCGGTCGATGACCTCGAGCGTGTAGTGGTTGAAGCCACCACCGTCGCAGTCCCACTGCGCGCGGCGCGTGCACGTGCCGGTGGACTTGTCGCCACCGTCGAGCGCGAGGTTGATGCCCGTGAGGCGGTTCTCCTGCATGACGGCGCGGCTGAGGATGTTCGCCGTGATCGAGCCCTTGGCGGCGATCTCGGTCGTCGAGGTCTGCAGCACGTTGTCTTCGCCGATGATGCCGAGGTTCAGACGGTTGCGCAGAGCAACGCCGGCGGGGGCGGAGCCACCCTGCACCGAGGGGATGTGCCAGCGCGTGTGCGTGCCACCGGGGCCGTTGAACGAACCGCGGGCCATGATGTCGAACGGACCGGAGGTGTCGCGCAGCGGTCCGCCGTCAGCGGCATCCGTGCCGTACGGGTTTCCGTAGTTGTCCGCGATCTCGAGGATGTGCGCGAACTCGTGCGCGAACGTTCCCATACCCGAGGACTCGGCCTGCGTCGAGTTGCCGGCGCGGGTCGCGGTCGGGAAGTTGGCGTTCGGCCAGTGGCTGATCGCTGCCTTCCACGACGTCCAAGGGATGTAGCGCGTCTTGGCCCAGTTGGCCATGTTGTTGCCGTTCTGATCCGGCGCGAAGCCGTTCTCGTCACGGGGCGGGCCGAACGCGTCCGGCACGTCTTCGGGCGTGGCGAACATCATCTGACCGAACTCTTCCCACGTCGAGGACTCGTCCTGGCCGGCCGTGATGTAGAAGACCTGGTCGAACTGCGTCAGCGGGTCGGCGACCTCGAGGTCAGCAGACCACAGACGGTTCGCGTCGGTGCGGATGACCTTGTTGCAGGTGTCGCCCTGCGGGCAGAACGCAGCGTTCGGGCGGTTGAAGCTGTCGTTCAGGCCGTACTCGTGGATCTTGCCCGGCATCTGGTAGGGGCCGAAGGCCTCCATCTGGACGCTGATGCGGCCGCCGGACTGCTCCATCCAGTAGTCGTTGAGCGTCTGACCGTTGTTCAGCTCGCTCGGCTTGTTGAGCAGGTCGAGGTAGAACTGCGGCACGTCCTCACGAGCGACCGGTTCGAAGCCCGCGGTCGGGTTCTTGAACGCGTCGGACTCAGGCTCCTGCGTCACGACGAACGGCTGGTCCGTGAAGTCGAGCAGAACGATGGCACCGTTGAAGGTCGTCAGGCTGCCTTCGGTGTCGTTCGCCCAGTCGGTGTTCGGAACGGGAACGTAGTCCTCCGTCGTCATGTCGTCCATGTTGACCCAATTCTGCGGGTCGACCGGCTCGAGCACCGACGGGTCGATGATCGGGTCGGCGGGCGCTGCAGTGGCTGCCTGGCCGGCGATGGCGCCGGTCATGACGACACTGAGGGCGGCCGTGGCGGCAAGCCCTGCGCGCCAGCTGCGCGAACGCATTCGGCGTGGTGATGTCAAGAGATCACTCCTCTGATTCTTGGTGCGTGCGCCTCCGCACCCGTGGGCAGCGTTACCCCCAGAAAGGCACACACGTGTGACTTGTAGCATGTCACGCACTCAGGCCCCCTGGGAATCGGGAAAAGTGGACTGTACTCTTCGGAAAGAGTGATGAGTGCCGCATCTACCGGCAAGTCCCGCGTCGTTTCGCGGTTATTATGCGTTAACAGCATCCGTTCGCGCGCAACCCCTCCGGAGCGCGATGTTACGGTTCCGCATACGTCCGAAACCGCGAGAAATCGCTGTGATAGGACTGATACGTCACACAGCGCGCGAGGCTGCTTCTGTGGTCTCGTCCTTCAGCGCTGAACCCTTGCAGACAGGAGAAGCATGGCAACCGCTACGACTACTGGTCGTCGCATCGTCATCGGCCTCGGTGGAGCGGCGGCATTTGCCCTCGTTCTCGCCGGATGCGCCGGTGGATCGACGCCCGATGGCACCGACGAGGGCAACACGGGCGGTGAGGCCATCACCATCGGTACGACCGAGCAGGTGACGGCCCTCGACCCCGCGAACGCCTACGACAACGGGTCCTTCACGGTCATGAACCAGATCTACCCGTTCCTCATGAACTCGGTCCCCGGCGACGCCGAGGTCAAGCCCGACATCGCAGAGTCGGCCGAGTTCACGGCGCCGAACGAGTACACGGTCACCCTCAAGGAGGGCCTGACCTTCGCCAACGGCAACGAGCTGACGTCGTCCGACGTCAAGTTCTCGTTCGACCGCCAGCTGGCGATCGCGTCCGAGACCGGCCCGTCCTACCTGCTCGGCGCGCTCGAGTCGGTTGAGGCCCCGGATGACCTGACGGTCGTCTTCACGCTCACGTCCGAGAACGACCAGACCTGGCCCCAGGTGCTTTCGAGCCCCGCCGGCCCGATCGTCGACGAAGAGGTCTTCCCGGCCGATGAGGCGCTTTCGGACGACGAGATCGTCGCGGCCCAGCCGTTCGCCGGTCAGTACGTCATCGAGAGCTACGACTTCAACAACCTGATCTCGTACAAGGCGAACGACAGCTACAACGGCCTCCTCGGTGCGCCGCTGACCTCTGAGGTCAACGTCAAGTACTACACCGACGCGTCGAACCTGAAGCTCGACGTCCAGGAAGGCAACATCGACGTCGCGAACCGTACGCTGTCGGCCACCGACATCGACGACCTCCGCGGCAACGACAACGTCAAGGTCGTCGACGGCCCGGGTGGAGAGATCCGCTACCTCGTCTTCAACTTCAACACGATGCCCTACGGCGCCACCACGCCCGAGGCTGACCCGGCGAAGGCTCTCGCCGTCCGTCAGGCCATCGCCAACGTGATCGACCGTGACGCCATCGCCGAGCAGGTCTACAAGGGCACCGTTGAGCCCCTGTACTCGTACCTGCCCGAGGGTGTCCCCGGCGCCACCGTGTCGCTGCGCGACGCGTACGGCGACGGCAACGGTGCGCCCGACGTCGACAAGGCCACGGCAGTCCTCGAGGCCGCTGGTGTCGCGACGCCCGTCGAGCTCAACATCCAGTACGTCGCTGAGCGTTACGGCCCCTCGTCGGGTGACGAGTACGCCGTCATCAAGGACAGCCTGGACTCGAGCGGTCTGTTCACGACGAACATCCAGTCCACCGAGTGGGTCACCTACTCGAAAGACCGCGTCGCGGACGCGTACCCGATCTACCAGCTCGGCTGGTTCCCGGACTACGCTGACCCTGACAACTACCTGACGCCGTTCTTCGCCACGGAGAACTTCCTCGCGAACCACTACTCGAACGCCGACGTCGACGCGCTGCTCAAGCAGCAGGGCTCGACGATCGACTTCGACGAGCGTCTTGCGCTCATCGAGGAGATCCAGGAAGTCGTCGCGGGCGAACTGTCCACGCTCCCCTACATCGCGTTCGCTCAGAACGCAGTGACGGGCACGGACGTGTCGGGCGTCGAGAACACTCTCGACCCGACGTTCAAGTTCCGCTACGGCGTTATCACCAAGGGCTGATCGCTCCGCGTTCAGTCTGAGAGGAGGTGGTCCGACCACGTCGGACCACCTCCTTATTTTCTTGCCAGCCCCATCCGACCCGAGGATCCGACCCCATGACCACGACGGCAACCCCGCAAGAGGCGCCGGCGTCTCCACGGAGCACACGCCAGAAGAAGACACGTTCCTCCGGTGGCAGCCTGTGGCGCTATATCCTGATCCGCTTCCTGCTGATCTTCCCCACGATCTTCATCCTCGTCACCCTGGTGTTCGTGCTCATGCGCACGACCGGTGACCCCATCACCGCCGCTCAGGGCGGACGTCTCCCCCCAGACAAACTCGCTGAACTGATCGCAGCTGCCGGCTATGACCGGCCGCTATGGCAGCAGTACTTCGAGTACCTCGGTCAGCTGCTGCGCTTCGACCTCGGAACGACGCTGACCACGAACCGCCCCGTGGCCGAGGTGCTGGTCACCTACGGTCCGGCGACGTTCGAGCTCGTCTTCTTCTCCGTCATCGTGGCGCTGATCGTGGGCGTCCCGCTCGGCGCCGTGGCCGCGTACTACCGCGACCGCGGTCAGGACGCCGTCCTGCGCGTGTCGGCGATCCTCTTCTACGCCACTCCCGTCTTCTTCTCGGGTCTCCTGCTCAAGCTCGTCTTCGCCGTGTGGCTGAAGTGGCTCCCGGTCGCCGGCCGGGCCTCCACGGGGGCGGAACTGCAGATGATGCGCTTGGACGACTCCTCGGGCTTCTACACGATCGACGCCTTCCGCACGGGCAATCCGGCCGTCATCGCCGACGTGCTCTCACACGCTGTCCTCCCGGCGATCGCGCTCGGCCTGCTCACGGCCGGCGTCTTCCTCCGCCTCGTGCGCACCAACATGATCGGCACGCTGTCCACCGATTACGTGGATGCCGCTCGCTCGCGCGGCGTGAGCGAGCTCCGCCTCGTGCGCAAGCATGCGTTCCGGCCGGCGCTCATCCCGATCATCACCGTCATCGGCATGCAGATCGCGCTCCTGCTGGGTGGCGCTGTCCTCACCGAGACGACGTTCGAGTGGAAGGGGCTCGGGTTCATGCTCGCCCAGTTCCTCCAATCACGCGACTTCGTCGCCGTGCAGGGCATCGTCGTGCTGCTCGCGGTGATCGTCGCGCTCACCAACTTCCTCGTCGACATCGTCGCGGCGATCATCGACCCGCGAGTGAGGTACTGACATGACGATGACCACCACCGTTCCCCTCCCGCCCCGTCAGAAGCAGTCGCTCCTGAGCCGCCTGCCGGTGGTGCACCAGCTGCGCCAGTCCGTCGGACTCCAGCGCGGCATGCTCATCGCGGGCCTCGTCATCACGTTCATCTTCATCCTGACGGCACTGCTGGCTCCGTACATCTCGCCGTTCAGCTTCAACCAGCGCCGCGGCGAAGACGGCGTCTTCGGTGCACAGCAGCCGCCGTCCGGCGAACACCTGCTCGGAACGACCGTCGGCGGTTACGACGTGCTGTCGCGCGTCATCTGGGGCGCCCAGACCGCACTCCTGGTGATCGTCGTCGCCGTAGCGCTGTCGATCTTCATCGGGGTGCTCCTCGGACTCGTCTCCGGGTATCTCGGCGGCTGGGTCGACCGCGTCCTGGTCGTCGTCTGCGACGCCATCTACGCGTTCCCCTCGCTCCTTCTCGCGATCGTCATGTCGATCGTGATCTCGGGCGGGCAGTCGAGCCTCATCGGGGGTGTGATGGCGGCGGCGATCTCGATCACGGTCGTCTTCATCCCGCAGTACTTCCGGGTCATCCGCGCAGAAACCGTCCGGATCAAAGCGGAGGCGTACGTCGAGTCGGCCAAGATGCTCGGCGCGTCGAACCGTCGCATCATGTTCCGTCACGTGCTGCGCAACGCAACCCGCACGCTGCCGCTGATCATCACGCTGAACTCGTCCGAGGCGATCCTGACCCTCGCGGGCCTCGGCTTCCTCGGGTTCGGCATCGAGCCGACGGCAGCCTCCGAGTGGGGTTACGACCTCAACAAGGCGATGTCCGACGTCACGAGCGGCATCTGGTGGACGGCCCTCTTCCCGGGTCTTGCCATCGTGCTCGTCGTCCTGGGCATCACCCTGGTCGGTGAGAGCCTCAACGACTTGGCCGACCCGCGTCTTCGCGGCCGTCGCCGCGTCGCGAAGGCCGCCGGCCTCGTCGCCGAGACCTCGGTCGTCCCCGGTGGCCCGCTCACGGCAGGCCCCGGCGGCCTCAAGGGTCTCGAAGACGGCGAATCGTTCGAAAACCACGGAATCGGAGAACGCTCGTGAGCAACAGCGTCGTCGACATCACCAACCTGGGCGTCTCGTTCGCCACGGACGCGGGCGCCGTCAAGGCCGTCAATGATGTCTCACTGACGGTCGCGCGCGGCGAGGTCGTCGCGATCGTCGGCGAGTCGGGCTCGGGCAAGTCGGTCACTGCCAAGACGATCCTGGGGCTGCTGCCCGAGACGGCGACGGCTCACGGAGCGGTCGTGCTCACGAGCAAAGACGGGTCCTCGCACACCGAGATCCTCGGCGCCAACAAGCAGACCCTGCGCAGCGTCCGCGGCACCGATGTGGCGATGGTCTTCCAGGAGCCCTCGACCGCGCTCAACCCCGTCTACACGGTGGGGTGGCAGATCATCGAGGGACTCCGCGCACACACGCGGATGAGCTCGAAGGAAGCGCGCCGCCAGGCGATCGACATCCTGCGCCGCGTCGGCATCCCCGACCCGGAAACCCGCGTCGACTACTACCCGCACCAGTTCTCGGGCGGGCAGAAGCAGCGCGTCGTGATCGCGATGGCGCTCGTGCTCGATCCCGGACTCATCGTCGCCGACGAGCCCACGACGGCGCTCGATGTGACCGTGCAGGCTGAGATCCTCGACCTCCTGCGCCGCTGCCGCGACGAGTTCAACACGGGGATCGTGCTCATCACCCACAACATGGGTGTCGTCGCCGACCTCGCCGACCGCGTCGTGGTGATGTACCAGGGCGATGTCGTCGAGCAGGCGACGGTCCATGAGCTCTTCACCGCGCCGAAGGCCGACTACACCAAGAAGCTCCTGGCCGCCGTCCCCCGCATCCGTCCCGCTGAGGTCAGCGAGCGCGAGCGCTTCGTGCCCGACCCCGCCGCCGAACCGGTCGTCGTGGCCAAGGACATGCGCATCGAGTTCCCGGGGCGGATGGGCAAGCCCCCGTTCGTGGCCGTGGACGGTATCTCGTTCGAGATCCGTCCCGGTGAAGTGCTCGGTCTCGTCGGCGAGTCCGGATCGGGCAAGACGACCACCGGTCGCGCGATCGGCGGTCTGACCAAGATCACGGGCGGCTCGCTCAAGGTGCTCGGCACCGAGATGTACCGCGTCCGCGAGCGCACGTTCAAGCCGCTGCGCAGCCGGATCGGGTTCGTCTTCCAGGACCCGGCGTCCAGCTTCAACCCGCTGCTGACGATCGCCGAGTGCGTCGCCGAGCCGCTGGTCATCCACGGTCGTGCACGCAACCCCGAGGCCGCGCGTGCACGTGTCGACGAGCTCCTCGAGGCCGTGCAGCTGCCGCGTGCCTACGGCGATCGCTACCCGCACGAGCTGTCCGGAGGACAGCGTCAGCGCGCGAGCCTGGCCCGCGGACTCGCGCTCGAGCCCGAGCTGCTGATCGCCGACGAGCCGACGTCTGCCCTGGACGTATCGGTGCAGGCCCGCGTGCTGGACCTGTTCACCGAGCTGCAGCGCGAGTACAAGTTCGCGGCGCTGTTCATCAGCCACGACCTCGCCGTCGTCGACCTGCTCGCCGATCGCATCGGCGTGCTTCATCGCGGCAAGCTCGTGGACGAGGGACCGAACGCGCAGATCCTGCACGCGCCGAAGGCTGCCTACACGCAGCGCCTGCTGGCGTCCCTGCCCGTTCCCGACCCCGTCGAGCAGCGCCAGCGGCGCGAACTGCTCGCCTCGCTCACGGCGTCGTAGCAGCGCACACCGACAGAGATGCCCCGGACCAGCGGTCCGGGGCATCTCTGTCGGTGGCCTCGTCTATCGAGGGTCAGTATTCGTAGGGCTCCGCGGGTTCATCGATCTGCTGGATCTCGACCGGCTCCAAGACGACTCCGGCGCCGTCCTCGTCGGCGGGCACGAAGCGCACGGTGGCCTCGACCCACCCGTCGACCGGGAACTCCTCGGCCCAGCCCTCGAGGCGCACCGGCACACTGACGGGCTGGGCATCCACCGTGCAGCACGTGACTTTGAAGCGAGAGAGCAGGAAAACGTCAGCCTTGTTCTCGGCGGGCATGACGAAGCCCGACACCGTGGCGGTCATGCCGGCGAAGTAGCCGGCATCGGTCTGGCGGGCCATCAGCGTCGCCCAGTCACCGAGACTGAGCAGATCAGCCGAACCGGTGCTGATGAGGTCCATCGATGCGGATCCGTCGAAGACGATGGGCGCACCGTCCCCGCTCATCGAGCGCTGTGATGCACTCGAGGCGGAGAGGCTCGCCGGCGGCACGACGACCATCGCGGCCGTGAGGGCGCCGGTGGTCACCAGCGTGCCGATTGTCGTGGCGATCCCCTGCGCAGTCGGCCGACGGTCCTCGTGCAGGTGCCCTCGCCATACGAGCGCACCGGCAACGAAGAGCAGTGCGGCCACGGCGAGCACGATGGTGAAGACGAAGTAGCGGGGATGGATGTACAGGCCGAGCTGACCGGTCACGCCGAGGACGATCGTGATCGTCGCCAGCACCAGGCTGAGCACGACGCCATGCCAGCGCGTGACGAGCGCCGGGAGACTCGTCTCCGCGTGGGCGTCGTGGTCGTCGTGGTCATGGGTGATATCTGCGTTCACCATCGCGCCCCTCTTCCCTCCCAGGTCGTGACGATGCGACCCGTCGCGCGTTCGACGATATGCGTGCGCGCGGGCAGCACCTCGACGGCGACGTACTCGCCGTTCGGGGACAGTGAGGTGGCCACGAGCGCCGCACCGTTCTCCGACGCATCGAACACGGTGCGCGCCGTTCCCGCGTCATCGACCTCGCGCAGCACCTCACGCGGCGCGGCCGCGGCGCCGTCGAAGATCAGTCGCCACTCCAACAGCAGATCGGTGTCAGGGATGACATCGACCTTCGAGACATGGGTCCTGTCCCCGATGCCCTCCAGCGACGACGGCGCGGGGCGGGTGCTGCCATCGACGAGATCGAAATAGCTCAGCACCCCGTCGCCCGGGTCGATCACCGTGCGCCGCACATCGTCAGAGGCTCCGTAGAGCACCGCGGCGCGGCCGAGCGGAGTGGGGTCTGTGCCTGCCAACGGGTTCGCGGCGATCAGATCGCCGCTCATCAGATGCGCGATCACGTCGCCTCGCTGTGGAAGAAAACTCCAGCGGTCCACGCTCGGGATCTCGCCCTCGAGGTCGGTGACATACTGTGGCTCGGAATCCGGATCCACCATCTGCACCACGAGCGCGCGCGATTGGCGGAAGGCATCCGACGCGACGGACGTGAAGAGGTAGCCGACGGTCCCGCCGTCACTGGACAGGGCGATGTCCGTGATCGTCCCCTCGCCCGGAAGGCGCAATTCGCTGACGCCTCCGCCGCCGCTCGGCACGACTTCGAGCACGTTCCCGCTGCGGTCGGAGCGGGCCACGGCGAGGGTGCCCGCAGAGACCGCGTACGCGGTGATCCCGCTCGCGCGGTATACCGATTCGGGTTCCTCGTCGCCGAGCGTGGCCCGCAGGATGTCCTGCTCGCCACCCTCGCCGATCTCGCTCAACAGATACATCTGCGCCGGCGGGGTGCGAAAGCGCGTCGTCAGGACCGCCTGGCGACCGTCCCGGGCCGTGGCATCCACGGTGACGGTGTAATCGGTGTCGTAGTCCAGCCGCTCGGCGAAGTCCACGGCGACCTTGTCCGCGGCGACGCGGGCGCTCGCCGAGACAGGTGGATCCACGCGCACATCGGCGTCTGCGACTTCGGACAGCTGCCGGTTCGTGTCGATGACGACGCTCTGCCGAGAGAACGACACGAGCGCCTCGGGAGCAACCGACGCCCCGGTGACCCGAAGGGGGGCGACGACGTTGAGCGCGCCGGCCACAACGGCGAAGGCCCCGAGCGAACCCACGATGACCCACAGCGCCCGCCGGTAAGCGCGCTCGGAGCGGGGCGCATCAGGCGACAAGGTTGATCACCAGCCCGATGCCGACACTGACCAGGGTGGTCACCGCGGCGATGGTGACGATCGTGCGCGTCGTGAAGGTCGTGCGCATGAGGGCGATCATCTTCACGTCGATGATCGGGCCGAAGATCAAGAAGGCGGCGATCGCTCCCGGCAGGAACGTCCCGGCGAACCCCAGGACGAAGAAGGCGTCGACGTTCGAGCAGACCGAAACGATCAGGGCGAGGAGGATCATCGCGAAGATCGACAGGACGGGGTCGGATCCCACGGCGACGAGGACATCACGGGGGACGAACACCTGGATCGCCGCGGCGATGAAGGACCCGATGAGCAGCACCGGCATGATGCTGCTCGTCTCGCGGATGAATATCTCGATGCTCCGTGCCCAGCGGGATCCCCCGTGCGTGTCCTGGTCAGTCGCGCAGACCGCTTGGAACGACGTTGTGAGCAGCTGCTCGGGGTTCGGGTGCCTGCTGAACAGCCACCCCAGGAGATTCGCGATGAGGAATCCGCCCACGAGCCGGGCGACGAGGATGTGGTCGTCCCAGCCGAAGGCCTGATGCGTCGTGATGATCGTGACGGGGTTGAGAATCGGGGCGGCCACGAGGAAGGTGATCGACTCCGCGACGGTGAATCCGCGCAGGATGAACCCTCGCGCCAGCGGCACATTGCCGCACTCGCACACGGGGAAGAACATGCCGAACAGCGAGATGAAGGCGCGCCGCAGGATCCCGTTGCGCGGCAGCCAGCGAATCAGGATGCCCGCGGGCAGCCAGACCTGGACGACGACCGAGAGGATGATCCCGAGCATCACGAACGGGACGGACTCGATCACGACGCTCATGCCGAGCGTGAGGAAATCCTGACCGGCATCCGGCAGCGGAATCGCATCGGGGGCGATCCAGCGGATGCCGACGACGAAGGCTGCGAGGGCGAGCGCGAGCGCGACCACGACGGGCGCGCGTCGCGTCGGGGGGAGGGCGCGCACAGCAGAATCATAGCGTTCCGGGAAGAGCGCTCCCGCACGCCGCCGTCACCGGCGAGCGCGCGGTGTCTGGTCACTCCTCGGCGGGTGTGGCGGCGGCGATCGTCGCGTCTTCCTCGGTCGCGACGAGCTGTCCGCAGGCACCGTCGATCTCTTTGCCCCGAGTGTCGCGCAGCGTCGTGGGAATGCCCTTCGCCTCGAGCCGGCGCACGAACTCCTGCTGCGCGGCGCGGGTCGACGACGTCCACACCGAGCCGGGAGTCGGGTTCAGCGGGATGGGGTTGACGTGCACCCAGCCGCGGCCGCGCTCGTTGAGCTTGTCGCCGAGCAGGTCTGCACGCCAGCCGTGGTCGTTCATGTCTTTGATGAGGGCGTACTCGATCGACACGCGGCGACCCGTCCGTTCGAAGTAGCCGCGTGCGGCGTCGAGTGCTTCGTCGACCTTCCAGCGGGAATTGACGGGGATGAGCTCGTCGCGGAGCTCGTCGTCGGGCGCGTGCAGCGACAGCGCGAAGGTCACTGGGATGTCCTCGTCGGTGAGCTTGCGGATGGCGGGAACGAGGCCGACGGTCGAGATTGTGATTCCGCGCGCACTCATGCCGAGTCCGTGCTTCTTGTCGACCATGACGCGCACGGCCTGCATGACCCGGGCGTAGTTGGCGAGGGGCTCGCCCATCCCCATGAAGACGATGTTGGTGACCCGCTCGTCGGGGTGCTCTCGCGGCCCGAGCTGGCCGTCGCGGATGACCCGGTTCGCCCGGACGATCTGCTCGATGATCTCGGCGGCCGACATGTTGCGGGTGAGGCCGGCCTGGCCGGTCGCGCAGAACGGGCAGTTCATGCCGCAGCCGGCCTGGCTCGACACGCACAGCGTGATGCGGCCGGGGTAGCGCATGAGGACGGATTCGACCAGGGCACCGTCGTGCAGCTTCCACAGGAACTTGACGGTGTCGCCACGGTCGGTCTGCAGGCGGCGCACTTCGGTGAGCAGCGGCGGCAGCATTCCGTGTACGAGCTCTTCGCGCCCGGATGCCGGCAGGTCGGTCATCTCGGCGGGGTCGTGTGTGAAGTGGGTGAAGTAGTGCTTCTCGAGCTGCTTGGCACGGAAACCCGGCAGGCCGAGCTCGATGACCTTCTCGACACGCTGCTCGGGAGTGAGGTCGGCCAGGTGCACGGGCGGCTTGCCGCGCTTCGGCGAGGCGAACTGCAGCAGCGGCCGACCCTCGGCGTCCTTCTTCTGCGTCCACCCCTCGGTGCGCGGGCGCACCTGTGGCGTCGTTTCTCGCGGTGTCGTCGAGCGCACGGGCGTGTCCCGCGGGGTCGTGGCACGCACAGGCGGCTGAGTCGTCATCCTTCGAGCGTAGGCGACGCACCTGGACGCCGGTCGACCGTCGCGGTCAACCCCCGGAGCGGCTGCGGGCTGGCGGGGGACAATGGAGGGGTGACTTCTCAGAGCACCGACCGCATCGTGTTCATCGACGTCGACGGAACGATCATCGACCACGACGAGTACGTCGCCCCCTCGACCGCCGCCGCGATCCGGAGCGCCCGCGAGCGCGGACACCTCGTCTACCTGTGCACGGGGCGCGCCCGGGGCGACCTGCACCCCACCGTCCGGGCGATCGGCTTCGACGGCGCCATCACCAACGGCGGGGCGACCGCCCACGTCGGGAGTGAGCGGATCCTGTCGCAGCTTCTGCCCGCGGCATCCGTCTCGCGGCTCGTGCGGTCGTTCCACGCGCACAGGATGCACTACTTCCTTCAGACCGACGACGAGGTGTTCGCAAGCTCCGGGATGCTGGCGCTCGTCCGCGAGCGCGCGCGAGAGGCGGGGGCCGCCCAGACCGACGAGCCGGAGGATTCGCTGGCCGGCGTCGGCAACCGGACGTACCGCGACGTCGCGGATGCCCCGCCCCACGAGATCACCAAGGCCGTCTTCGTCAGTGGCGACGACGATGCCGTGCGGGTGCTCGACGACGAGCTCGGCGACGAGTTCCACGTCGTGAACGGCAGCATGCCGCGGACCGGCGTGACGAGCGGCGAGATCGCGCTGCTCGGCACGAACAAGGGGTCCGCCATCCGGACGGTGCTCGAGCACCTCGGGCTCGACGCCGCCGACGCCGTCGGCATCGGCGACAGCTGGAACGACGTCGAGATGTTCGAGGTGTGCGGCACGGCGGTCGCGATGGGCAACGCCGAGCCGACGCTGAAGGCCCTCGCCGACCACATCACGACGACCGTGCGCGCGGACGGCGTCTGGAACGCCTTCCGCACACTCGGCCTGCTGGACTGAGGTCGCCGGCGGCGGGGCGCCCGGACGCGGATTCCCGCTACAGGAAGATGTCGGGGAAGAGCGCCGAATCAGGGGTGCCCGGCACGGCGGCGTAGCCCGCGAAGTCCGTCACACCGGCCGCCTCGAGCACGTCTTCGACGATGAGCGTCTGGCCCGTGTACGAGCGTGCGGGCTGCAGCATGACCTCGAACGCCGCGTCGGCATAGATCTCGGGCGTGCGGCTGACCCTCATCATCTCGTCACCGCCGAGCGCGAACTGCACGGCTGCCGTCGCGATCGTCGTGCGCGGCCACAGCGTGTTCGCCGCGATGCCGAACTCGGCGAATTCCGCCGCGATGCCCAGCGTCGCCATCGTCATGCCGTACTTCGCGAGCGTGTACCCCGTGTGCGCACCGAGCCACTGCGGTGTGAGGTTGAGGGGCGGCGAGAGCGAGATGATGTGCGGGTTCGGGGCGTCTTTCAGGATCGGAACCGCCGCCCGCGACAGCATGAAGGTGCCGCGCACGTTGACGTCCTGCATGAGGTCGTACTTCTTCGCCGACAGGTCGAGCGAGCGCGACAGGTCGATGACCGAGGCGTTGTTGACGACGATGTCGATGCCCCCGAACTCGCCCTGCGTCGTGAGGACCGCCTCGGTGACGTCGTCGTCGTTGCGCACGTCGCCCACGATGGGCAGCGCCTGCCCGCCGGCCGCACGGATCGCCTCGGCCGCCGTGTGCACGGTGCCCTCGAGCTTCGGATGCGGCGTGTCGGTCTTCGCCAGCAGCGCGACGTTCGCCCCCTCGCGCGCCGCGCGCAGCGCGATCGCAAGGCCGATGCCGCGGCTGCCACCCGACATCAGGATCGTCTTGCCGGCGAGTCGTCCGGCGGAAGGCGTCGTGGTCAAGGGGTCCCCTTCTGTCGGGAGCGTGCGGCGAACGCCGCGACGCGGGCCTGCGCTTCGGCGGTGTCCAGCGCCGCGCCGATCGTGCGTGCCTCTTCGGCCAGCTGCTCGGCATCGGTGCGGCCGGGCTGCGAGCGGACGAGGCGCTTCGCCTCGCCGTACGCGCGGTACGCCCCGTTCAGCCAGAACCGCGCGATCTCCTCGGCGCGTGCTCCGACCCGGTCAGGCTCGACGACCTCGGCCACGAGGCCCCACTCGAGCGCTTCCTGCGCCGAGAGCAGCCGGTCCTGCAGAACGAGCTGCAGGGCGCGGCGCTCGCCCACGGCGCGCGCGAGCTGCGTCGTGACGGACAGGTCGGGGGTGAGCCCGATATTGGCGTACAGACTGCCGATCTTCGAGTCTTGGCCGACGACGGCGTAGTCGCTCGTCATCAGGATCCCGAGACCCCCGCCCGCGGTCGTGCCGTGCGCCGCGGCGACAACGGGAACCGAGGACTCGACGAGCGCGAGGATGCCGCGATTGATGACGCCCGCGAGGTCGGCGATGTCGCCGCCCGTGAAGACCTCCTTCGCCATCGCGAGCACGTCGCCGCCCGCGCAGAACGAGCGACCGGCCCCCTCGAGGAGGATCGCCCCGACATCGGAGCGCGACGTCGCCTCGGCTGTCACCTCGGCCCACCCGTGGGCCATCTCGGCGTCGAAGGCGTTCAGGCGGTCGGGGCGGTTCAGCGTGATGCGCGCGAGGCCGTCATCGATCCGCAGCACGACACCGCTCATTTGGGTGCCATCCGGATCGACCCGTCGAGGCGGATCGTCTCGCCGTTGAGGTACTCGTTGTCGATGATCGCCATGACCAGGCGCGCGTACTCGTCCGGCCGCCCGAGGCGAGACGGGTACGGGACCTGCTGCCCGAGGGAGTCCTGAGCCGCCTGCGGCAGGCCCAGGAGCATGGGCGTCTCCATGATCCCGGGGGCGATCGTCACGACTCGGATGCCATGGCGCGCGAGTTCGCGCGCGACCGGCAGGGTCATCGCGTGCACCCCGCCCTTCGAGGCCGAATACCCCGGCTGGCCGATCTGGCCGTCGAATGCCGCGACGGATGCCGTGTTGACGATGACGCCCCGGCTCCCCTCGTCGGTGGGCTCGGTCCGAACGATCGCGGCAGAGGCCTGCGCGATGACGTTGTACGTGCCGATGAGGTTGACGCGCACGATCTTCTCGAAGGTCTCGAGCGGCGTCGGGTTGCCCTCACGGTCGAGCACCTTGGCGGGCGGCGCGATGCCTGCGCAGTTGATGACGACCCGCAGGGGGCCGGCCGCCGACGCGGTCTCGACGGCCGCGGCGACCTGCTCGGGCGACGTGACATCGGCGGGCGCGAAGGACCCTCCGAGTTCGGCCGCGACGTCGGCTCCGGCCGAGCTGGGCAGGTCGACGATCGTGACGGCTGCGCCTTCGGCGGCGAGGCGGCGCGCGGTCGCCAGACCCAGCCCGCTGGCGCCGCCCGTGACGAGTGCCGAAGCTCCGGTCAGATTCATGTGCTCTCCTTCGAACCGAGCGGCGTCCGCCGCGACATCGCATCCAGCCTATGGGCGAAGCCGTGCCCTCTCGGCGCGAAAGGTGTTGGATGGGAGCATGCAGCTGCAGCTCAAGCGCATCTACGCAGACGCAGAACCGGGCGACGGCTTCCGTGTGCTCGTGGATCGGGTGTGGCCCCGCGGCGTCTCGAAGGAGCGCGCGGCGCTGGACATGTGGGCGAAGGACGTCGCCCCCTCCGCCGCCCTGCGCGAGGCCTTCCACCACGGCGGCCTGCCGTGGGAGGACTTCGTGTCGGCCTACCGCACCGAGCTCGCCGGCAACCCCGCTGTCCGCGCGCTGCGGGCAGAGCTGCTGCAGCATCCGGTCTGCACGCTGCTGTTCGGAGCGCACGACCCACAGCACAACCAGGCCGTCATCCTGCGCAAGGTGCTCCTCGCCGAGTGATCACGACGGGCCGAGGATGAAGTTCCACGTGCCCGCCCACAGCGCCGCGCCGATCGCGATGAGAGCGATCGCGAGACCGATCCCCATGAGCGCCCACTCGCACAGTCCGAAGCGGGACTCGCGCGCCCACGTGCGCCGCGTAGGCGCCCCGAATCCGCGGGCCTCCATCGCCGTGGCCAGCTTCGTGCCGCGGCGGATCGAGAGCACGAGCAGTGCGAAGGCCATGCCCAGGAACCGCCGGGTGCGGCCGCGGTCGGCCACGCCGCGCGCCCTGCGGGACAGCTCGAGGGCACGCCAGTCGTCGAGGAAGAGTCCGACCATCCGCAGGCCCGCGAGTGCCCCGAGCACGAATCGTGCGGGGAGCCGCACGATCTGCGCAAGGCCGTCGGCGAGGTCGGTGGGGTCGACAGTGGCGAACAGCACGACGGACGGCAGCGCGATCGCCAAGACACGCAGTAGCGTCGCGAAGGCGAGCTCGAGCGAGCCGTCGCTGATCCGCACGACGAACCACTCGACGTAGATCTGGCCTGACGTCTCGCCGTAGAGCGCGATCGTGACGGCGGTGAGGGGCGCAGCGAGCCAGACCGGCCACGTCCGCATCCAGAACTCCCGCCAGCGCAGTCCGGCGAAGGGCAGCAGCAGGCACTCGAGCAGCAGGGCGACCGCCGCCGAGACGGGGTCGAGGGTCAGCACGAGCGGGATCGCGATGAGCGCGCTCGCGCCGAGCTTCGCGACGGGGTTGAGGCGGGCGACGGCACCTGTGCGGGCCTGCGTGTCGAGGAGGGTCATGGCCGCGACCCCCGGGCATCCGGGTCGGGGCGGCGCATCCGCAACTGATCAGCATGCAGCGCCTCGACGACGTCGAGGTCGTGCGTGATCGTGATGATCGCCGAGCCTTCGTCGCGCAGGCGAGCCAGCAGAGCGATGAGCTCGGCCCACGTGCGCGCATCCTGTCCGAACGTCGGCTCATCGAGCACGAGCACCCGAGGCGCCGTCGCGAGCGCCGCGGCGACCGTGAGCCGGCGCTTCTCGCCGCCGGACAGCGTGTACGGATTCGCCTCCGCGAGACGCGCGAGGCGCAGCCGCTCGAGCAGCTCATCGACGCGGCGCGAGATCTCGTCTTCGGCAAGGCCCAGAGCGCGCGGGCCGATCTCGAGCTCGCCGCGCACGGTGCGCCCGAGCAGCTGGTGCTCAGGGTCTTGGAAGACCGTGCCGATGCGCGTCAGCAGCTGCCGCGACGACCAGCGGATGGGCGAGTCGCCCGCGTCGCCCGCGAGGAGCGGGTGCGCACGCAGGGATCCGGATGCCGGCGACAGGAGGCCCGCGAGGGTGAGCCCGAGCGTGGACTTCCCCGCACCGTTGGGGCCCGTGACGGCCAGGGCCGCGCCGGCGCGCACCTCGACCTCGAGGCCCGTCGCGACGGCGCGTCCGCGGACGCGCTGGACGGCGAGCTCCCGCGCCTCGAGCAGCACGGCGCCGGCGGGGCGAGCGGGCGCGGGCGGATGAGCGGGCGGGTGCCCCGGAACCCAGACGCCACCGGCGGCGAGCTCGACGGCGCGCCCGCGCAGCACGTCGTCGACCGGCCCGTCAGCCACGACGCCGCCCGCACCCAGCACGATGACGCGTGTCACGAACGGCAGCCACACCGCGACCCGGTGCTCGACGACGACGAGGGTCGCATCGTGCGCGTCGAGCATCGCCGCGACGGCCGTGCGCACTTCGGCGACCCCGTCGGGGTCGAGGTTGGCCGTGGGCTCGTCCAGCAGCATGAGTCCCGGCCTCATCGCGAGGGCCCCGGCGAGCGCGAGCCGCTGCTTCTGGCCGCCGGACAGCTGCTTCGTCGGCCGATCCAGCGCCACGTCGAGTCCGACCGCGTCGAGCGAACTCGCTACGCGCCGCCAGATCTCGTGGCGCTCGATGCCGAGGTTCTCGCAGCCGAACGCCACGTCGTCGCCGACACGGGCGAGGATGACCTGCGAATCCGGGTCTTGCAGCACGAGACCGGCCCGCCCTCGGGTCGCTGCAGCGGGCACGCCGTCGAGGAGCAGCTCACCCTCGGACTCCCCCTCCTCCTCGCCGCCGAGCACTCCCGCCAGTCCATGCAGCAGCGTCGACTTTCCCGAGCCCGACGCGCCGAGCAGCAGCACGCGCTCGCCGGGCTCGATGCGGAAGGTCGCGCCGCGCACGGCCCACGCGTGACGGGACGCGTGACGCCACCCCCACCCGCGCGCTTCGACGACAGCGGGCCGCGATGCGGTGCCCGGCACGGCTAGACGCGCACGCGGGCGGCGCGCCCGGACGCGAAGCGGTCGAGCGCGCCGGTCGCCGCGAGGCCCCTCGCGAGCACCCAGGACAGCGCACCGGCGATGACCGCCCCCGAGATGAGTGTGCTGATCATGTAGACGACGGTGAAGGTCACATCCGCTCCGGGATACCACAGGAGCAGGTTGTTGATCCCGCCGGCCAGCGCGGCGCCCGCGCCCGCCAGCACCGCGACGGGGAGCGACCAGCGCTTGTAGAAGAAGAGCAGGAAGATCAGCTCGGCGCCGAGTCCCTGCACGAGACCGGCCTCGATCGTGAGGAACCCGCCCCACGTATTGCCGACGAGCGCCGACACGACAGCGGCGAGGGTCTCGGTGTAGATCGCGGCGCCCGGCTTGCGGATGATGAGCGCTCCGAGCACGCCGGCGAAGAGCCACGGACCGTCGAGCAGGCCCTGGATGCCCGGCGCGAGCGGTTCGAGCAGGGTCTTGGGACCCAGATAGCCGATGTTCCACAGCAGGAAGATGAGTCCCGCCGCGACGCCGATGACGCTGGCGACGACGATGTCGACGACTCTCCACCGCAGGCTGCGGACGGTCGTCGACCGGGTGGATGCGGACGTGGCTGTAGGCATCGGATGCTCCTCCCTGCGCCGGCATGATCCGGATCAGGTTCGACGGTCGAAGCGTGGATCGCTTCCTCTCAGCCCGGCTCACCGGACTCCCGTGGTTGTGCCGATGAGTATATCCGTGTGACCTGCGTTGTACCGTAGGCGGGTGACACCCGACATCACCCCGCCCCCGACGCGACGCGCGCTGCGCAAGCAGGCGGCGAACCGGTCGGTGACGGCGACGCTCGAGCCCGACGCCGCTCTCGGGGTCGCCGGGACGACGACCGAGGTCGCCCTGCCCTCCCGCGCATCGGCGGGCACGAGCACGGGGCCCACCGTCGGCGGTCGCGCGCTGACCTGGGTCGACCCGGCCGCTCTCGGCACGTCGTCGGCTGTCACCGAGGCTGGGCCGGACCTGCTCGCGCGCGCCCCGCGGCGGTCGCCGCTGCGTGCCAGTGTGCTCATCCCGGCTTCACTCGTGACACTCATCGTCGGCGCCTACGCCGCCACGACGCTGCTGTGGCCGTTGCACGCCGTCGCACCGACGGTCGAGGCGATCGGCGTGCAGCCCGTCGCCGCAGCCGAGGCCGCTCTGCCGTGGCCTGAGGTGGGCGCGGCCGCCGTCGCGGTCGAGGGCTTCGACACACAGCTCGCGTCGATGCCCGAGCAGGTCAGCATCGCGAGCATCACCAAGGTCGTCACGGCGCTCGTGGTTCTCGAAGAGATGCCGCTCGCGCTGGGCGAGGCCGGACCGGAATACCAGTTCACCGGCTTTGACCGCGCCCGCTACTGGCAGTACCGGGCCAACGGCGAATCGGCGCTCGACGTTCCCGTCGGCGCCTCTCTGACGCAGTACCAGATGCTCGAGGGCATGCTCATCGGCTCCGGCAACAACTACGCCGATCGCCTCGCCACGACGCTGTGGCCCACCGACGACGTCTTCGCCACAGCGGCGAACGGCTGGCTGCGCACGCACGGTATCGAGGGCATCGAGGTCGTCGAGCCGACGGGACTGGATCCGCGCAACGTCGCCACGCCGGCGGCCCTGCTGACCCTCGCGCAGAAGGCCCTCGCCCACCCGGTGATCGCCGAGATCGTCGCGAAGCGCTCCGTCGACCTTCCCGGCGTGGGCGTCGTCGAGAACACGAACCGCATGCTCGAGGACCCCGGCGTCATCGGCCTCAAGACGGGCACGCTGGACACCTGGAACCTGCTGACGGCGAAGGACATTATGGTCGGCGACACCCGCGTGCGCGTCTACGCGTCGGTCCTCGGACAGCCCGACGGCGAAGCGCGCGTCGACGTCTCACGTGCTCTCTACGCTCAGCTCGAGGCCGAACTGCAGCCGCGCCCGTCGGTGACGGCGGGCGCGACCGTGGGGCGGGTGACGACGGCGTGGGGCGCGAACTCCCCCATCGTGACGGCCGAGGATGCCACCGTCGTGCTGTGGAACGGCAGTGCCGCTGACGTGTCGACCACGTTCGACCTCGGCGAGGCACGTGCGAAGGGTGACACCGTGGGCGAACTGTCGGCTGTCGGGCCGCTCGACCAAGCCGCTGTGCCGCTGCGTCTGGCCGAAGACATCGAAGACCCGGACGCCTGGTGGCGGCTGACGCACCCGCTCGAGCTGTTCGGACTGACCCGCTGATCGATCAGGCGAAGCGCACCGTCTGCTGAAGACGCGTGCGCACGTCGAAGACCTCGGTGCCGCCCATCGGTCGTGCACCGGCGATGCCGCGACGAAGGATCGTCGTCAGCGCGCTGCGCGACACGATCGCGACGGGCGTGCCGCGCACCTTGCCGAGCTCGTCGATGGGGTGGGCGACATCGTCGTCGGGCAGCACGACGATCGCCCCTCGGAACCGCACGCCCGCGGCGCGCGCCACGACGCGGGTGCGGGCGACGAGAGTCGCAATCGGCGCCCCGGTGACGCCGTCGCCGATGAGCTCGCCACGGCGCAGTCGCACCGGCGCGCCCGTGTCGATCGACTGCACGGAGTAAAGCCCGCTCGGGCCGAGCACGATGTGGTCGATCTTGGCGTCGGGTGCGTCGCTGCGGCCGGCCGCGCGCACGTCGTGCCAGACGGTGTAGCCCATGCCGAGATCGGCGACGATGCGGGCCGTCGCCTCTTCGGCGAGCGCATCGGCGAGGAGCTCGCGCACGTGGTGGGGCGCTGAGCGCACGAGGGCGGGGTCGTAGGGATCGTCCAGTTCGACCCCGCGTCCGACCCACTCGCGCATCAGCTGCAGATAGCGCTCGCGGTTCCACCCGCCGGGGTGACCGTGCGACCGGGCGCGGGGCCGCGTGTCAGCGGTCGGTCGCGGCGGCCGCCACCCCGCGGCATCCTGCGTGAAATCCGGCGCAGCGTGCGCGCCGAACCCGTGACCGCGGTCGTACGCCGCCCGCGCGTCACTCGTGCCGACGAGCTCCCACGCACGCTGCACCTGCACGAAGACGGTCGCATCGCCTCCCGTGTCGGGGTGCGTCTGGCGCAGACGCAGGCGATAGGCGCGGCGCAGCGTCTCATCGTCGGCATCGGGAGCGACGGCGAGCACGTCGTAGGCCGACGCCGAGAGTGGACTGTCGAACACGCACCCTCCCGAGCGGATGCCGCGGCCGCGGCGGCTTACAGGTTATGCCACGTCGCCTTCAGCGTCGTTCGGTGCGACGCGCATAGGCGGCGGCACCGCGGCTGGACAGCGCCAGCAGGATCAGGATGTCCAGGCTCAGCGACACGAAGGTCGTGCGCAGCGTGATGTCCTGACCCTGCGCCCACCACGCGACGAACGACGACGTGATCGAGATGACCGAGACGAGCATGACGATGATGCGGGCGACGTTGCGCCCGCGAAAGACCAGCACGCCGAACGTCAGATCCAGCAGCAGAGTGAGCGCACCCACTCCCACGATGAGCGCGATGACCCTCTGGCCGGTCACGGAGTCCTCGCGCATCGACGCGAGCTCGTCGGCGTCGGGCAGCATGAGCCAGTCCCACCCGAACGCGATGCCCAACAGCAGGACCGCGCCGGCGATCACACGCAGGATCACCAGCACGAACCCGGCCACGATCGGGGCGGGTCGGCGCATGCCGGGGTCGTACCCGGTGGGCACGAGCAGACGCGAGGCCGGTTCGAAGGCGGGGCGCTTGTGTGGCATCTCGGTCATGTCGTCACCTCCGCGATGGCGCGCACATCGATGATCGGCAGGTCGCCGTCGGTGCGGATGCTGTCGCCGCCGCCGTTGCGCGAGTGATAGCCCGTCGAGAAGTCCCGGATCACGTCGACGGTGACACGGGGATCGGCCCCGGTCACGGTCTGCACGATGTGGTCGCGCTCGACGTCGGTGTCCGCGTCGATGCGGTGCGTGATCTGCAGGGTGAACAGCGACAGCCCGACGCTCGTGTCGAACGTTCCCGCCGCGAGCCAGTCGACCCGGCGGCCGCCCGGCAGCAGCCAGCCGTCGGGACACCTCCAGAAGCGCACGTGGTGCCGCTGGGCCGGATTGCCGTCGACCTCTTGCTGATACGCGAAGTCCTGCTGCCGCCCGAACAGGAACAGCGGGCTGACGGGTGCTTCGTGGTAGCTGCGCCGTCGCAGCGTCGAGGTGACGATGTTCACCGACGATGCGAGGGTGACGGGGTCGGCCTTCGTCCAGCCGGCCGCCCGCATCGCCCGTTCGATCTGCTCACCTTCGCCGAGGAAGGCGAGGTTGACGGGGTCGCCGAGCAGTCCGTCGCTCGTGCGCGCGCGCCCGATGAAGTAGTCCGGCACATAGATCGTGGTGAGGATGCGGTGCAGCCGCGGCAGCACGAGGTAGGCCAGCAGCAGCCAGAACAGCACGGCGAACAGCACGCCCCACCAGCCGACGTGGAACGTCTCGGTCAGGCTGAGGTATGCCAGCCAGACCGCGGCGAGACCCGCGAAGACGAAGAAGAACCCGTCGATCGCAACCCCGATCGACACGGCGCGGCGTCGGGTCGTCATGCCCACAGAGGCGTGCGCGGCTCGTATCCGAGGGCTTTCTCTCCGAGATCCGGTGCGAGCTCGTCGATCGTCGGCGGTGACCAGTGCGGCGAACGGTCTTTGTCGACCAGCTGTGCACGGATGCCCTCGAGCAGGTCGGGCTGCGTGTGGGCGAACCACATCACGAGCCCGTACTCCTGCGCCAGCACTTCGCGCAGGCCCGACGCTGCGCGGGCCGCGCGCACGGATGCGAGCGTCACGGCGAGCCCTGTCGGCGACAGCTCGCCCAGCACCTCGGCGGCCGCGTGCGCATCGCTCTCGGGGCGGGCCCGCAGCCGCTCGACGATCTCGGCGACACTGTCGGCCGAGAACGCGTCGTCGATCCACGCGCGAGAGGCCTCGAGGCGCGAGGGGGCGGGGGTCTCGTCGAAGAGCAGGACGATCTCTGTCGGGGTCGCGGGGTCGGCGCGCGTCTGCAGCGCGTGGCGCACGTCATCGAGGCGTTCACTCGCGACGACGTGGTCGGCGAAGCCGGCGTAGACGGCATCGGCGGCATCCATCGTCGCCCCCGTGAGCCCGAGGTACTCACCGATCCGGCCCGGGGCGCGAGCGAGCAGCCACGTGCCGCCCACGTCGGGAGTGAAGCCGATCCGCGTCTCGGGCATCGCGAGCTTGGAGCGCTCGGTGACGATACGCACGGCCGCGTGGCCTGCCAGACCGATCCCGCCGCCCATCGTCACGCCGTCGGCGAAGACGACGACGGGCTTCGGGTACTCGGCGATACGCGCGTTGAGCGCATACTCCTCACGGAAGAACACCCCCGCCGCCTCGGCGTCGCCCTGCCGGATCTGCGCCGCGAGACCGCGCACGTCGCCGCCGGCGCACAGGCCCCGATCGCCCGCGCCGTCGATCAGCACGATGTCGACGTCGTGGTCGTCCTGCCAGGAGTCCAGGGCCGCGGCGAGGTCTCGGACCATGCCGAGATCGAGCGCGTTGATGGCGCGCGGCCGGTTGAGCGTGAGGCGGCCGAGGCCCGCTTCGGCGCGGACGAGGACCTGGGGTTCAGAGGCATCGGTCACGCCCGCAAGGCTACCGTCCGCCCCGGGAGTGTCCACCGCCCACGTGGCAGACAGCGATCGGGGCGGTTTTCGGCCAGGATAGGGGGGCACGGTTCACACGACGAGGGGTCTCGACATGCCCGAAGGACACGTGGTCGAGTTCGACCGTGTCTCGAAGCGCTTCGGCGCGATCTCCGCGGTCGCGGGGCTGACGGCACGTGTCGAACCCGGGCGGGTCACCGGGTTCCTCGGGCCGAACGGCGCGGGCAAGACGACGACGCTGCGGATCCTTCTGGGGCTCGTGCGAGCGACGGAGGGCGTCGCCACGATCGGCGGCACGCCGTACGCCAAGCTCGACCACCCCCTGCGCACGGTCGGCGCGGTGCTCGAAGCCTCGAGCTTCCACCCCGGCCGCACGGCGGCGAACCACCTGCGCGTCTACGCCCGCGCGGCGGGCCTCGATGACGCGCGGGTCGATGACGTCCTGGGGCTCGTGGGCCTCGCGGATGCCGCGGGGCGCAAGGTCGGCGGATACTCCCTCGGCATGCGCCAGCGTCTGGGGCTTGCCACCGCCCTGCTCGGCGACCCGGGCGTGCTCGTGCTCGACGAGCCGACGAACGGACTCGACCCCGAGGGCATCCGCTGGATCCGCGGGTTCCTTCAGCAGCTCGCCGCGGAAGGGCGCACGGTGCTCGTCTCGTCGCATCTGCTCAGCGAAGTGCAGCAGACCGTCGACGCACTCCTGGTCATCTCGCAGGGCCGCCTGGTCTTCCAGGGGAGGCTCGAAGACCTCGCCGATGCGACCGAGTACGCCACGGTCGTGGACGCACCCGAGCGCGCGCGGCTGACAGAAGCCCTCGACGCGGCGGGTGTGGCGTACGACGTGCTCCGCTCGGGCCTCACGGTGCGCGGGCTCGGTCCCGCAGACATCGGCCGGATCGCGGCGGATGCGGGAATCGCGCTGTCCTCGCTGGAGCGTCGGGGCCCCGCGCTCGAAGAGGTCTTCCTCGAGCTCGTGAGCGGTCAGCGCGTGCATTCGGCTGCGACGGGCCTCAGCGCGCGTGACGATCGGGCGGCCGATGCCGTCGACGCGCCTGGCCACGAGGGAGGTGACCCGCGATGAGCCTCGCCGCTGCAGCCCGGTCCGAGACCACGAAGCAGTTCACGACGTCGATGTGGTGGATCCTCGCGATCATCCTCGTCGTGTACGTCGGTTTCACGGCCGCCGTCCTCGGCGGCGTGTTCGCCGCGACCGCATCGGGAAACCTCCCCGGCGAGGCGATGCTGCCGGCTGATGGGCTGTCCGCCACGCTCTACAGCACGGCGACGACCGTCGGGTACGTCTTCCCGCTCCTGATCGGCACGCTCATCGTGACGGCGGAGTTCCGCCACAAGACACTCACCCCCACCTTCCTCGCGACGCCGCAGCGCGGCACGGTGCTCTCGGCCAAGGTGCTCGTGGGCATCGCACTGGGGCTGCTGTACGGCGTGCTGGGCATCGTCGCCTCGGTCGGCCCGGGCGCGGCGTTCCTCGCCGCCTTCGGCCTCGACACCGATCTGGGGTCGCCGGAGACCTGGGCGATGCTGGGGCGGATGCTGCTCGCGTACGTCCTCTGGGTGATCGTCGGCATCGGAGTCGGGGCGCTCGTGCGCAACCAGGTGGGCGCCATCGTCGGCGTCCTGGTGTTCACGCAGTTCCTCGAACCGGTCGGCCGGGCGGCGGCATCCTTCGTCGAGGGCCTGTCCGACGTCATCCAGTTCCTGCCCGGGGCGGCAAGCGACGCCCTCGTCGGAGCGAGCGTCTTCGCGGTCGCCGCCGTCGACTCGGCGGGCATGCAGTGGTGGGCCGGGGGCCTCGTGCTGCTGGGCTACGCCGTCGTGCTGCTCGTCCTCGCGTATGCCACGAGCTGGCGGCGCGACGTCAGCTGACCGGCGTCTCGGCGATCGGGATCGCGCCGGTCGCGATGTCGACGACGTCGGCCGGCACGGCCGAGACGTCATCGAGCTGCAGCGCCTGCACGAGCGCGAGCCCGTGACGCGTCGTCAGCACGATACGCGCGAACTCGGGGTGCCCGTCGAGGTCGATCACCACACTGGGACGCCGTCGTCGCACGAGGACGAAGTCGGATCCGCCCGCTGACTTCCAGGTGCCCATCGCGATCACACCGCGCACATGCGTGCCGGGCGACGGCACGCCGCGCAACCACGTCCACGCGTCATCGGTGAGCTGCACCTTGGCGATCTCGGACCGCTCGACGAGCACGTTGCCTTTGCGCAATGCCAGCGCGCGCTCGGTTCCCGACAGTGCGACCTCGAGCCGCGTCGAGTCCAGAAGAAGCGTCACCATAGCCCCAGTCTGCCAGCGCCGGGCCTGGGGAGCCCGGATCGTTTGCTTACGGTGAAGCAACGATCCGTGACGCCCGGTGTGCGGGGCGGTGCCAGACTGGGACGGTGACCCTGCTCGATCCGGCGCCCGCCAGGCGGGCCGATGCCGCCGCGGTTCTGGACCGCGTCGCGGCAGGCGCGCGCGTCGTCGCCGACGATGCCGAGACGCTGCTCGGTGCGACGGGCGACGACTTCGAGCGACTGCTCGCCCTCGCCGGCGCGATGCGCGATGCCGGCGGCGCCGATGCCGGTCGACCGGGCGTCATCACCTACTCGCGCAAGGTCTTCATCCCGCTCACGACCCTGTGCCGTGACCGCTGCCACTACTGCGTCTTCGTCGACACACCGGGGCAGCTGCTGAAGAAGAACAAGCCCGCCTACATGTCGCCCCAGCAGGTGCTCTCGGTCGCCCGGCAGGGGGCTGCCCTCGGCTGCAAAGAGGCGCTCCTCACCCTCGGCGACCGCCCCGAAGACCGCTGGCCCGAGGCGCGCGCATGGCTCGACAAGCACGGCTATGCGTCGACGATCGACTACGTCGCCGCCATGGCGCGCCTCGTGACAGCCGAGACGGGACTGCTCGCGCACGCCAACCCCGGGGTCATGACGCCCGACGAGTTCGCGACACTGCGCCCCGTGTCGCCGTCGATGGGCATGATGCTCGAGACGACGTCGCGGCGCCTGTTCGAAGAGCCCGGACAGGTACATTTCGGCTCGCCCGACAAAGACCCCGAACTGCGCCTCACCGTCATCGACGACGCCGGGCGGGCGCGTGTGCCGTTCACGACCGGCATCCTCGTCGGCATCGGCGAGACCGTGCGCGACCGCGCCGAATCGCTCATCGCCCTGCGCGACGCGCACGAACGGCACGGACACGTGCAAGAGATCATCGTGCAGAACTTCCGCGCGAAGCCCCGCACCGCGATGCAGGGCGCTGCGGATGCCGCGCTGCTCGAGTACGTCGCCGCGGTCGCGGTCGCCCGGCTCGTGATGGGCCCCGCGATGCGCGTCCAGGTGCCGCCGAACCTGTCCGACCGCGAGGAGTTCGCGCTGCTCGTGCGCGCGGGCGCCGACGACTGGGGCGGCGTCTCGCCGCTCACCGCCGACCACGTCAACCCCGAGCGCCCGTGGCCGCACATCGACGAGCTCGCCGAGCACACGGCATCGCTCGGCTTCACCCTGCGCGAGCGCCTGACGGCGCACCCCGAGTATGTGCGCAGCCCCGAGACCTGGCTCGCGCCCGAGATGCGGGACGCCGTCGCGGCGCTCGCGGATCCCGAAACGGGGCTCGCGCGCGAAGCGGACCTCGGGTCGGTGACCGACACCCCACGGCCGGTGGGCGGTGGCGGTTCGACGACCGGCTCGCGGGCCGGGGTCGCGCGGCGGCTCGCCGAGGCCGCGGCATCCGACCCCCTCTCGCTCGATGACGACGACTGGACGCTGCTGCTCGAGGTGTCCGGAGACGGGCTCGACGCCCTCACGGCGACGGCCGACGACGTGCGGCGATACACGGTGGGCGAAGCGGTCACTCTCGTCGTGAACCGCAATCTGACGTCGTCGGGCTTCCGGCGCGGTGGCTCCGACGCTCCGGACGAGTTCGATCTCGCCGATGCCGCCGCGATCGCCGCCGATGCGTGGGACCTCGGCGCGACCGAGATCTGCGTGCAGGGCCTCGTCTCGCCGAGCGAAGACCCCGGCGCCTACCTCGACCTCGCGCGCGCCATCGTGCGCGCGGCCCCCGGGCTGCACCTGCACGCCTTCCGACCGCAGGATGTGCGCGACCTGGCCGATCGCACGGGCCTCGGGCTCGACGCCGCGCTCGCGGCGATGCGCGAGGCCGGCGTCGGCACGGTCCCCGGCACCGGGGTCAAAGTGCTCAGCGAGCGCGTGCGCGCCCTCATCGCGCCCCGTGACCTCGCGATAGACACGTGGACCGACGGTATCGTGGCCGCCCACCGAGCCGGCTTCCGCTCGACGAGCGTGCTCTTCTACGGGCACGTCGAGACAGCCGCCGAGCGCATCGCCCATCTGCGCTCGCTGCGGCGCCTGCAGGAGGCCGCCAATGCGGCCGGCGCCGGCGGCGGGTTCAGCGAGTTCGTACCGATCCCCCTGCCCGGTCACGCGGGCGGGGTGCCCCTCGTCGCCGGACGTGCTCCTCTCGACGAGCATCGCGCCATGGTCGCGGTGTCGCGGCTGCTCTTGAGCGGCAGCATCCCGCACGTGCAGATCCCCTGGACGCGGGTCGGGCTGGACACCGCCGCCGAACTGCTGCGCGCGGGGGGCAACGACCTCGGCGGCACGCTCTTCGACGGTCGCGTCAAACCCGAGGCGGGGATCGAGTTCGGGCTCGAACTGCCCGTGGCGACCGCGTCGCGGCTCGCGGCTCGCCTGTTCCGGCCCTTCCGCCTGCGCACGACGGAGTACGGCACACCGACCCCGCGGCACGCTGCGGTGCCGAGCGAGGACGGGTGATGACGCGCGTCGAGGTCGCGATCGTCGGGTCCGGGTTCGCCGGACTCGCGATGGCGATGGAGCTGCGCCGCAGAGGCATCGACTCCTTCGTCGTGCTCGAGCGGGCGGCCTCTCTCGGCGGCACATGGCGCGACAACACCTACCCGGGCGTCGCATGCGACGTGCCGAGCCACCTGTACGGCTTCGCCGCGCACCCCAACCCGGACTGGTCGGGGCTGTACGCGCGTGGTGACGAGATCCGCACCTACCTCGAGCATGTCGCCGAGGTCGAGGGCATCCGGCCGCGCTTCGAATCCCCGCTGCTCGGCGCCGCGTGGCACGACGAGACCCAGACCTGGCGCCTCGACGTGGGCGGCTCACACCCCGGCGTCATCGAAGCCGATGCGCTCGTGCTGGCGTGCGGGCGCCTCACCGAGCCGAGGATCCCCGAGATCCCCGGACTCGAGACGTTCCCCGGTCCGCTCTTCCACTCCTCGCGCTGGGACCACGCCGCCGACCTGACCGGCCGCCGCGTCGCCGTCGTGGGCACGGGAGCGTCGGCCGTCCAGCTCGTCCCCGAGCTCGCCAAGATCGCCGAGGTGACGCTCTTCCAGCGCACGCCCGCGTGGATCGTGCCGCGCGGAGCGCATCCCTACACCGACGCCGAACGCGCCCGCTTCGCGGCACACCCCGATGAACTCGCCCGTCTGCGGGAGGCTCTCGACGTCGAGGGCGAAGCACGCTTCGCGTCGCGCTCGGGCGATCCGGATGCCGCGACCGCCGCCGCCGGGACCGCGACCGCCCACCTCGAGGCGCAGGTGAACGACCCCGCGCTGCGCGATGCGTTGACACCCCGATACGCCTTCGGGTGCAAGCGGGTGCTGCTCTCGGACGAGTTCTACCCCGCCGTCGCGTCGGACCGCGTGCGACTCGAGCCGTCGGCGCTCGCCTCGGTGCGCGAGTCGACGCTCGTCGCCGCGAGCGGCGCGCGGCACGAGGTCGACGCCATCGTGCTCGCCACCGGCTTCGCCTCGACGCGCCAGCCCTATGCGGAGTTCGTATGGGGCGAAGACGGAACCCTCGCGGAGCACTGGTCGGCGGGCATGACGTCGTTCGGCTCGACGGTCGTGAGCGGGTTCCCCAACCTCTTCGTGCTCAACGGTCCCAACGCCTCGCTCGGGCACTCCTCGTCGGTCCTCATGCTCGAGGAGCAGGCCGCCTACGCGGCCCGCGTCCTGGCATCGCGTGACGGGGTCTTGCGCGTCGATCCCGACGCCGAGCGCGCCTACAGCGCCGAGATCGATCGGCGCGCGGCATCCACCCCCTGGATCGCAGGCGGATGCCGCAACTGGTACGTCGACGAACGCTCCGGCCGGCTCACACTGCTGTGGCCCGGGACCGTCGCCGCCTTCCGTGAGCGGCTCGCCGCCGCGGACGGCTCGGAGTTCCTTCCCGCCCCCGTCAAGAGAGGCCACGTATGACACTTCGCACCGCCCAGGAAGTCCCCCTGCGTTTCGGATACAAGGCATCGGCAGAGCAGTTCGGGCCCTCCGAACTGGTGGATCTCGCCGTCCTCGCCGAAGAGGTCGGCTTCGACTCGGTCTTCGTCTCGGACCACTTCCAGCCCTGGATGCATGAGGGCGGCCACGCCCCCGCCGTTCTGCCCGTGCTGGGCGCGATGGGAGCCAAGACGTCGCGCGTCATGCTGGGCACGTCGGTGCTGACACCGACCTTCCGCTATCACCCCGCCGTCATCGCCCAGGCGTTCGCGAGCCTCGGCGTGATGTACCCGGGCCGCATCGTGCTCGGTGTCGGCACGGGTGAAGCGCTCAACGAAGTGACCCTGGGCATGGAGTGGCCCGAGTCCCCCGAACGATTCCAGCGTCTGAAGGAGGCCATCGCCCTCATCGAGGCCCTGTGGTCCGACGAGCGCGTCACGTTCGAGGGCACCTACTACTCGGTCAAGGACGCGACGGTGTACGACCGTCCGGCACCCGACCAGGCCGTGCCGATCTACATCGGCGCAGCCGGCCCCGCAGCCACACGCTTGGCCGGGCGCATCGCCGACGGCTTCATCACGACCAGCGGCAAGGACCCGGCGCTGTACGCCGACAAGCTCCTGCCCGCTCTTCACGAGGGCCTCGAGAAGGAGGGGCGCTCGGCCGACTCGATCGACACCCTCATGGAGGTCAAGGTCTCGTACGACCCCGACCGGCAGACGGCCCTCGAGAAGACGCGCTTCTGGGCACCGCTCGCGCTCTCCGCCGAAGAGAAGATGGGCATCCACGACCCCATCGAGATGCAGCGCCGCGGCGACGCGCTGCCGATCGAGCGCGCGGCATCCCGCTTCATCGTCTCGACGGATCCCGACGAGCACGTCGAGCAGATCCTGAAGTACCACGAACTGGGCTTCCGGCACCTCGTCTTCCACGACCCGGGGCACGACCAGGAGAAGTTCCTGCGCACGTACGGCGCTGAGATCCTGCCGCGGCTGCGCGCCCGCCTCGGAGCGTGACGACCCGCTGGGCCGTCGTCATCCCGGTCAAAGATCCCGCGCGCGGCAAGTCCCGACTCGCCGTCCCCGGGGTCGACCGGGTGGCGCTCGCCCGCGCGATAGCCCTCGACACGATCGCTGCGGCCGCGGCCTGCCCGGCTGTCGAGCGCGTCGTCGTCGTCGGCGATGACGGGGGCCTCGTCCTCGGAGCACTCGACATCGCGCACCTGCTGTTCGTGCCCGAGGGTGAGCCCCGCGGGCTGGACGCGGCGATCGCGACGGGCATGACCGCGGTTCCGCACCTGCCACGGGCGGCGCTCCTGGGCGACCTGCCTGCCCTCCGCCCCGACGACCTCGCGGCAGCGCTCGCGCTGGCGGCGTCCGTGGATCGCGGCGTCGTCGCCGACGGCGAGGGCACCGGCTCGACGCTCGTGACCGCAGCGGCGGGGGTTCCGTGGAGCTCGGCCTTCGGCGACGACTCGTTCGCGCGCCACGTCGAGCTCGGCTGCACACCGCTCGAGGTGGATGCGGCCTCGACCCTGCGCCGCGACGTCGACACCGCCGAGCAGCTGCACGCCGCGCGCGGGCTGGGACTCGGCCCCCGCACGGCGGCGATCGTGGGGTCGTAAGGGCGAACCGCGCGTCAGAGACCGGCGACGGAAAGGGCCGCGTCGACGATCTCGGACGAGGCTGAGGCATCGGTCATCCACAGCGGGGCGACGACGGCGCGCACCCCGAGGGCGTCGACGACGCCGGCGTGCGCCGCATCCTCTTCGGCCAGCAGCCACGAGTCCAGGATGCCGCCGGCCGAGCGCGCACCGTAATGCTCCGCGACGGAGGGCGCCGAGGTCTCGACACCGATCGCCGTGAGGCAGATGTCGGCCATGCCCCGCACGACGCGTCCGCCGATGATGGGCGACACTCCGACGACAGCGGCCGGCGTCTCACGCAGAGCCTCGCGGATGCCCGGTACGGCGAGGATCGGTCCCAGCGAGACGACGGGGTTCGAGGGCGCCAGCAGCACGACGTCGGCCGCCTGGATGGCCTCGATGACGCCGGGGGCCGGCCGGGCATCATCGATGCCCGGGTTCTCGAACGCGGCGGGCGTCAGCGCCGCACGGTGGCGGGTCCACCACTCCTGGAAGTGCATCCGTGCACCGTCAGCCAGGACGACGTGGGTATCGACCTCGGCGTCGGTCATGGGCAGCAGGGTCGCCCCGAGGTCCCACCGCGTCGACATGCGTTCGAGCACGCCGGTGGGGGTGAGCCCGTCACGCAGCCACCCCGTGCGCGCGAGATGGGTGCCGAGGTCGAGGTCGCCGAGGGTGAACCACGGCCATCCCGCGCCCCACTCCTGCAACTCGGCGTTGACCCGCTCGGTGTCACCCGCGCGACCCCACCCTCGGCCCGTGTCGTTGACTCCTGCGAGCGCATACATGATCGAGTCGATGTCCGGCTGCAGACGGACGCCCGACAGCCACAGATCATCGCCCGTATTGACCACGACGGTCGCGGGGGCTGCGCCACGGCGCTGCAGGGCGGCGCGCACGCCGAGCGTGAAGCGCGCACCGCCCACGCCGCCCGCGAGGACGACGACGCGCGGGCTCTCGCTCACGTGCGGAACTCAGTCGTGATCGCGGACGATCGCACGGAAGAGGCCCGTGCGCGGCGCGACCTCGTCGGCTGCGTGCGGAAGGGGGAACCGGGCGACGGCGTCGATCAGCGCGTCGACGGTCTGCGTGTCGGCCACGATGTCGACGGCGAGGCCCGCGCGACGGGCGTCCTTCGCCGTCCGGGGGCCGATCGCGGCGATGACGGTCGTGACCGGCAGGTCGGGGAACTGCTCGTGCACCTGCTCGGCGACCGAGCCGCTCGTGACGAGGATCGCGTTGATGCGGCCCGACTCGACATCGTGGGCGATGCGTTCGGTCACGGGAACGCCGACGGTTCGATAGGCTACGACGCTGCGCACATCGTGCCCCGCGTCGGTGAGCATGCGCGTCAGCATGGGCTTGGCCAGTTCGCTGCGCAGCGTCAGGATTTCGCGGGGCTCGGGTTCCAGCGCGATGAGCTGACCGGCGAGCCCGGCTGCCGAGTTGTCCTCGTCGGGAATCAGGTCGACCTTGTAGCCGACCGCGGTCAGCGCCGCGGCCGTCGTCTCACCGACAGCGGCGACCTTCGTCTTGGCAGGGATCGTGGCGCGGAACGCGTACAGCACATCGACCGTCGTCGCGCTGGTGACCGTCAGCCAGTCGAACCGGCCCGCAGCGAGGTCGGCGAGCGCCTGTTCGAGACCCGCGGGGTCGTTCGTCGGGGCGAAGTTGATGAGCGGTGCGATGACGGGCGTCGCTCCCTGTCGGCGCAGGGTCGCCGCGACGCCGTCGCCCCAGGGGCCACCGCGCGGAACGAGCACGCGCCAGCCCGCGAGGGGCTTGTCGGGAACAGACGATGTGGGTGTGTTCATGGGGTTGATCGACTTTCGTGGGACTCGATCGGCCACCCAGTCGTCGAGGCAGCCGACGCGCGATTCAGTCGGGTTCGCGCGGCCAGCAGCATCCGCACCATTGCACTGCCTGACCCTGAGCATACCCCTCGGACGGGGGCGGGGGCCGAGTTCGCCGCCCGCAATGTCCGCTCAGCGCGTGTAAAGGCGCACCAGCCCCCACACCGCAGCGCCGACCACGACCGCTCCCGCGAAGACTGCCGCTGTGGCCGCGCCGGGGTTGCGACGCGCGAACGCGCGGCCGGCAGCGACGTTGCGCTCGGTCACCTCGCTCATGCGGCGCGGCAGATTCGCCTTGACCTCGATCGCCGCGAGAGCGGCTTTCAGCTCAGCACGAGCCTTCTCGACGGGGTCATCGATTCCGATCGGAACTCCGGTGCGCGGCACCGGCACGGGCACCTTAGAGCTCATCGCGCACCTCCTTGATGTCTTCGCTGATGGCCTGGACGGGGTTCTTGGACGCTGAGATCTTCTTGAAGCGCAGGATGCCGAGCAGCGCGCAGACGATCGCGATCAAGAGCATCGCGCCGAAGACGACGAGCGCCGACAGCCACGCGGGCCACCACGACGACAAGCCGATGATCACGAACGCGGAGAGCGCGGGAACGGTCCAGAACAGGAAGAACAGAGCGGCGGCCAACCAGCCGGCGCCGATCCCCGCGTCCTTCGCGGTGCGCCGCACCCACGCCTTGCCGGCGTCGATCTCGGCGACCACCAGGTTGCGGATGAGCTCGGGAATCTCGCCGAGCAGCGTCAGAAGGCTGTCGTCGGCGCGATCCCGGAATCCTCGGGGTGTCGTCATCTCAGGCCCCGCCGCTCCCCGACGTGTCATTCGCAGCGTCATCGACGGCGTCATCGGCGGCCTTCTTCGCGGTCTTGGCCGAGGCCTTCACCGTCTTGGCGACATCCTCGGCGCTCTCCTTGCCGGCGGCGACTGCCTTGTCGACCTTCTCACGCGGCGTGCCCTCGGACGAGGCGGCCTTGGTCACCTTGACGGCGGAAGCCCACAGCGTGCTGGGCAGCGCCGTGGCGGCTTCCTTCGCGAACGTGCTCACCTTCTCGACCTGCTTCTGTACGGGGTCGGTGTGCCACACCTTGAGCCACTGTGTCTTGATCTGCTCGTATCGCTCGCGACCCGCGCGCGTTCCGAGCACGTAGCCCACGGCGAGTCCGACGACGAGTCCTGTCTTGCCCCTCATGGGGTCTCCTCACGTTGGGTGGTGCGCCAGCTGACGTGACCAGGGTAGTCCCGTATTCCTCTTCGGGTATCCACCCTTGACAACCGGCGCCGTGTCACTGCAGCGGTTCATTGCCGAACAGAGCGCGCCGTCGCACGCGTTCCGCCTCGGCGACGGCGTCGGGGACGACCTGCGCGAGCCCGCTGCCCGAAACCCATGCCCCGACGACGGCGAGCCCCTCACGGGCGTGCACGTCGGTGCGCGCCCGCTGTACCTCATCAAGCCGGCCGCGCGCAGACCGGGGCGGCGCCATGTCGAAGCGCTCGCGTCGCCCCGCCTTCACGACGGGGTCCGCAAGACCGAAGAGGGCGGACGCGTCGCGGGTGGCCGCTGCGATCGCGCCCTCCTCGTCGGCGGGCCCCGCGGGCAGCATCACACGCACCACACGGGTGCCGGCACCCACAGAGGCTGCGACCGACGGCCAGCGTGCCGTGATGTCGACGGCCGACGACGCGGCGTGCGCGCCGGGCACGGGATAGACGGCGGCGCGAGCGGGATCGGGCGTGCCGTCGAGCACGAGCGTTACTACGTCGGCCGACCTCGGCTCGGCAGCGCCCAGCCCGCTGACGTGGGGCGCGAGCAGGCCACGGGCTGCGTGCTCCTCTGTCGCGACGAGCACGACGTCGGCGTCGATGCGGGTCTCGTCGTCGCCTGCGCACACGACGACCCACCCGGCTCCGGGCACGCGGTCGAGGCGGGCGACCTCGGTCTCGGTCCGCAGCTCGGCGCCGAGCTCGGCGAGTCGCTCCGCGAGGGCGGCGACGAGCACCCGCATCCCGCCGTCGATCGTCTCGTACGCGGGCCCTTCCGGCGCCATGCCGCGCAGCTGGGCCACGGCGCCCGAGAGCGAGCCCGTGCGCGTGAGCGCCGTGTTGAGGCCCGGAGCAGCCACCTCGACATCGACATCGTCGGGGGCGAGTCCGTGCCGGCCGGCGGTCAGCGGCGCCACGAGGCGTTCGACGACGCGGGGACCCATCCGGCCGCGCACGAGCGTGTCGAGGTTGCGCTGCTGGCCGATCGTGAGCGGCGGGCGCAGCCGGTCGAGGTACGCGCGCCACGCGCCGCGCCACCCGATGATGCGGCGCACGGCGGGATCCCACGCGTTGGCGGGGATGCCGAGCACGTTCTCGGGGGGCAGGGGTGCGGCACCGCCCGCGAGACCGGCGACCCACGGTGTCGTCGGCGCCTCGGCGCGCACACGGTCGGTGAGGCCCAGCTCATCGACGAGTGCGCGCACGTGACCTCCCGCCGTCGCGTAGCCGTCTGCACCGAGATCGAGCTCGGTCTCGCCCACCGTGCCGGAGCGCACGGCGCCACCGGGCGCCTCACGGGCCTCGAGCACCGTGACGGCGAGGCCGACCTTGGCGCATTCGTACGCCGCGACGAGGCCTGCGATGCCGGCTCCGACCACGACGACATGGGTCTCCCGGGCGTGCGCGGCGAGGTTCTCGAGGGGCGCGGCGTCGTTCACGCCGTCCATCCTCGCACCCCGCGCCACGAGCCGACCGGGCCGGTGCGAGACTGAGGGGCATGACGCTGCACATCACGGGCGACGACCGTGCCGACGATCTGCTCACCATCAATCCGCTTGCCCTGCTCATCGGGATGCTGCTGGACCAGCAGATCGCGATGGAGACGGCGTTCGCGGGGCCGTTGAAGATCCAGGAGCGCGCCGGCGCGGTCGAGGCGGGCACCCTCGCCGCCTACGATCCTGACGCGTTCGTCGAGGTCTTCCGCAAGACGCCCGCCGTGCACCGGTTCCCCGGTTCGATGGCTGCGCGGGTGCAGGCGCTGTGCGCAGCTGTCGAAGCGGATTGGGGCGGGGATGCCGCGGCCATCTGGACGCGGGATGCACCCGACGGGGCGACCGTGCTCAAGCGCCTGAAGGCGTTGCCGGGCTTCGGCGACCAGAAGGCCAAGATCTTCCTCGCACTGCTGGGCAAGCAGTACGGGTTCACGGGCGACGGCTGGCGTGAGGCATCGGCCCCCTATGGCGAAGAGGGGTCGTACCGCAGCGTCGCCGATATCGTCTCGCCCGAATCGCTCACCAAGGTGCGCGAGCACAAGCGCGCGATGAAGGCCGCCGCCCGCGAGGCCACCTGAACCGGGCGCACCTGGACCATCGCCACCCGTGAGCGGCGGATGCGTCAGGCGCCCTTGAGTCGCTCAGCCAGGAAGTCTGCGAGCCCTTCGATCGGCAGACGCTCCTGCGACATCGTGTCGCGGTCGCGGACCGTGACGGCGTTGTCGTCGAGGGAGTCGAAGTCGACGGTGACACAGAACGGCGTGCCGATCTCGTCCTGGCGGCGGTAGCGTCGGCCGATCGCGCCGGCGTCGTCGAAGTCGATGTTCCAGCCGTGCGCGCGCAGGTCGTCGGCCAGGCCACGAGCAAGGGGCGACAGCCGCTCGTTGCGCGAGAGCGGCAGCACGGCGACCTTGACGGGAGCCAGGCGCGGATCGAGCTTGAGCACGGTGCGGCTGTCGGTACCGCCCTTCGCGTTGGGCACCTCTTCTTCGTGGTACGCGTCGACGAGGAACGCCATCATGGCGCGGGTCAGGCCGAACGAGGGCTCGATGACGAACGGGGTGTACCGCTCGCCCGAAGCCTGATCGAAGAACGTCAGGCTCTGCCCCGACGCCTCGGTGTGGCTCTTCAGGTCATAGTCGGTGCGGTTGGCGATGCCCATGAGCTCGCCCCACTCCTTGCCGGCGAAGCCGAAGCGGTACTCGACGTCGATCGTTCCGGCCGAGTAGTGCGCGCGCTCCTCGGTCGGAACGTCGAAGCGGCGCATGTTGTCGGCGTCGATGCCGAGGTCGATGAACCAGTCCCAGCAGGCCTCGACCCAGTGGTCGAACCACTCGCCGGCCTCGGCGGGCGGTGTGAAGAACTCGATCTCCATCTGCTCGAACTCACGCGTGCGGAAGATGAAGTTGCCCGGCGTGATCTCGTTGCGGAACGCCTTGCCCACCTGGCCCACACCGAACGGGGGCTTCTTGCGGCTCGCCGTCAGCACGTTCCCGAAGTTGACGAAGATTCCCTGGGCCGTCTCGGGGCGCAGGTAGTGCAGGCCGGTCTCATCGTCGACGACGCCGAGGTACGACTTGACCAGGCCGGAGAATGCCCTCGGCTCGGTCCACTGGCCCTTGTTTCCGCAGTTCGGGCACGGCACGTCGGCGAGGCCGTTCTCGGCGACGCGACCCTTGCGCTCTTCGAAGTCCTCCAGGAGGTTGTCAGCACGGAAGCGCTTGTGGCACTGCAGGCACTCGACGAGAGGATCGGTGAAGGTCGCGACGTGGCCTGAGGCCTCCCATACGCGCTTGGGGAGGATGATCGACGAATCCAGTCCCACCATGTCGCCGCGACCGCGGACGAACGACTGCCACCACTGGCGGCGCACGTTCTCTTTGAGCTCCGTGCCGAGGGGGCCGTAGTCCCAGGCCGATCGGGACCCCCCGTAGATCTCACCCGCTTGGAAGACGAACCCGCGGTGTCGGGCGAGGGCGATGACTTTGTCGAGACGGGACTGCTCGGCCACGGTGGCTCCAATGGTCGGGTGGGGAGGCGCGAAGAGGGCGCGGATGCCGCACAGCGCGGCATCCGTCGAGTCTAGCCGCGCAGCGGCAGGCCGCTCAGCTGACGAAGCGGATCGCGAGGGGGTACTGGTACCACTCCCCGCGGCCGGCCTTCACAGCCGCGATGATCGCGAACACGATGTTCACGATCGCCGCGGCGATCAGGATGAAGATCCCTACGAGCACGATGGTCAGCACGCCGCCGACGACGTAGGCGATGAGCAGCGTGAGCTGGAAGTTGAGCGCCGTCGCGGTGTGCGAGCGCACGAAGGGCCCCCGATCCTTCAGCACGAGGTAGCCGATGAGGGGCACGAGGATGCTCACGAGCGCTCCGCCGAGGTGCACGAGCACCGCCCACATCTTCTCGTCGGAGGGGCTCATCGGCTGCGGCCCCGCGCCGTAGACGGGCGGGGGCGGGGGTTGCGGGGGAAGCGTCACGGCGCCGAGCCTAGCGCTCGGCGCCGCTCATCCGGCGCACCACCGGCTGACCCACGTCAGGATGCGAGCGCGCAGGTCGGCAGGCGCCGCGAGCTCGATCTCTCCTGGCTCGCCGTCGAGGTCGACCGCGAGAGTGAAGACCGTGCCTCGCTTGTCCTCCTGCACGGCGTGCGGATCGCAGCGCAGGGGCACGACAGGAAGGGGGACCGCGACGGGCCCCGCCTCGGTCATGATGTCGAGCGGCAGAGTCTCACCGGCGGCCACGCTGTCGAAGCGCAGCAGGTTCGTCGGCTGAACCCCCGCGATGATCGCCTCGGCGCGACCCGTCGGCACGACCTCGAGTTCGAGCACGGCAGGCTCCGGGGGCAGCGAGGGCACGAAGGACGCGAACGCGACGTCGGCCGCGGCCGCGAGCCGCGCGGCGCGGCACTCGCGCTCGTGGAGCGGCGCGATGACGTCGAGCGGATCGGAGGCCGAAGCCTCGACGGCCATGCCCGCGAGTTCCAGTCGCACGCGGGGGTCGCCCGACGGCGAGGCGCAGTCCATGTCGGGCAGCGCGACGCGGATGTCGACCGTCGCTCCCGGCCGCACGGTCGTGATCCGGGCCGGATCGGTGCGCGTCGCGGGTTCGGCGAAGCGTGCGTCGACGACTTCGACGGCACCGATGTCGACGGAGGCGTCGGTGATGTTGCGCACGCGCACCTGCGCGTGGCGATCGGCGACGTCGGAGCGTGACTGCACCACGGCGACCTCGAGGCCGTCGGTGATCGCGGGCTCCGCGCTCGGCGCACACGCGGCGAGCGCGACGACGCAGACGGGCAGCATCCGTGCGATCCGCCGGACCGTGCGCTGCGCGCCGACGTGCCGGACCCGATGGCGCGCGCTCGTCGTGCCGATCGCGCGCGATCGACCCGCTGGGGCGCACGCGGCCGGTGTCGCGGTGGGCATGCGATCAGGGTAGACCCGGCCGGGCCGCCAGACGGCGGATGACCTCGACGTCGGTCACGGGGCGGTAGGTCGATCGCGCCGTGTGCGGGCGCAGCGCCCGCGGCAGGCGCGGCGCCCTGCCCTGCCCGCGCCCACTCGTGATGGTCCGCACGAGCTGTTCAAGCACTTCGCGCACCAGGGACTCCCTCATCGCCTTCTCCTTTCACTCGATCCAGAGACCGCGCGGGCCGCGTTGCATGACGCGGGTTTCGAGAGAGAGGAGCGACTGAGCCGTCGGCTGATACGCCGCGCGACCGGGACGGCGAAGTAGCGCACGCGTCGCGCCACGGCAACCCCGTCCTGCCCGCCGCCGGGCGCCCGTACTCTCGACGCATCGGAAGGAGCGGCCATGGGAACGGATGAGACGGGCATGACCGACGAAGAGAAGCGCCGCGACCAGCTGCTCGCGGCGCCGAACGCCGTCGAGGCCGACGCAGCGCCACGGATCGACGTGACCCACCGTGAGGGTGTCACGCGGATCGACGTGCGCGACGACGCCGTCGTGCGACCGGGCAACCCGTACGAAGAACCCGACCGAGAGAAGGGCGCGTAGCCCTTTCGGGCCGAGGCACCCGCCAGTGCCGATAGCCTGAGTCGTAATGAACCGGGACGAGAACGCACGCAGAAGACTCACCCGGATGCCGTCACAGGCCGCCATCATCGCGGTCCTGGCGGTGGCCGGGCTCGCCTCGTCGTTCATGTTCACGCTCGTCGTCCCGATCCAGTCGAAGCTGCCCGAGCTGCTCGACGCGAGCCGCGAGGACACCGCGTGGGTCGTCACCTCGACGCTCCTCGCCGCCGCCGTCATCACGCCCATCGCGGGGCGCCTGGGCGACATGTACGGCAAGCGTCGGATCCTGCTCGTGCTCGTCGCGGTGATGGTCGCCGGGTCTGCCGTCGCGGCGCTGTCGACCGACATCGTCGGGGTGATCGTCGGCCGCACGCTGCAGGGCGCGATGACCGGTGTCATCCCGCTCGGCATATCGATCCTGCGTGACGTGCTGCGGGCGGACCGCGTCGCCGGGGCCGTGGCGCTCATCAGTGCGACGCTCGGCGTGGGCGGCGCGATCGGGCTCCCGATCAGTGCCCTCGTGACCGAGTACACCGACTGGCACCTGCTGTTCTGGGTCTCTGCGGCACTCGGCGTGCTCGTCTTCGTGCTCGTGCTGTGGATCGTGCCCGTCAGTGTCCTGCGCACCGCGGGTCGCTTCGACTACATCGGCGCCGCGGGCCTCGCTGTCGGCCTGGTCGGCATCCTGCTGGCCGTCTCGCGCGGCAACGAATGGGACTGGGCCGCACCGGCCACCCTCGTATGCGGCATCGGAGGCGTCGTCGTGCTCCTTCTGTGGGGCTGGTACGAGCTGCGCATCGACGAGCCTCTGCTCGACCTGCGCATCGCGGGTCGTCCCGCCGTGCTGCTGACGAACCTCGCCTCGGTCGCGCTCGGATTCGCGCTCTTCTCCTCGAACGTGAGCTACCCGCAGATGCTCGAGCTCCCCGTGGGAGCAGGCGGCTTCGGGCTGTCGCTTCTGGCGGCGAGTCTCATCATCATGCCGTCGGGCCTGGTGATGATGGTGCTCTCGCCGGTCTCGGGACGCCTGGCGGGCACGATCGGCCCGAAGGCACTGCTCGTCATGGGATCGACCGCACTCATCGCGGCCTACGGGTTCACCCTGCTGTTGTCGGCCGAGGTCTGGCACCTGCTCATCGCGAACCTGCTCATCGGCGTCGGCATCGGCTTCGGCTACGCCGCGATGCCCATGCTCATCATGCGCTCCGTGCCGCAGAGCGAGACGGGCGCCTCGAACGGCCTCAACGCGCTGTTCCGTTCACTCGGCACGAGCGTCGCGGCGGCAGTGACCGGAGCCGTCCTCGCGACCTCGTCCCGACCGTTCGAAGGCGTTTCGATGCCGACACCCGAGGGCTTCCAGCTGTCGTTCGTGCTCGGCGGCGCCGCCGCCGTCGTCGCATTGGGCATCGCGGTGTTCATCCCGTCGCGTCCCGACGCGCACGAGCGGCATCCGTCGCTTCGCTGACTCGCCCCGAATCCGCGTCCGTGGACGCGGCATCCGTCAACTGAGGGCAGAATCGAGGGATGTCCGCGCCGTCTTCACCGCAGCTCCTTCCCGAACACGCTTGCCTCATCGTGCACGGCAGCGACCAGCCGGGGATCGTCGCCGCCGTCTCTGCGCTCATCACGCGCAACCGGGGGAACATCGTCGCCCTCGACCAGTACTCGGACGACCCGACGGGCGGAGCGTACTTCCAGCGCGTCGTCTTCCACCGCCCGGGACTCGACGCCGCCCTGCCCGAGATCGAGGCCGACCTCGCGACGACGCTCGGCGGGTTCGACCTGGAGTGGTCGCTCACCGACCAGTCCGTGCCCAAGCGCATGGCGATCCTCGCCTCGAAGCAGGACCACTGCCTGCTCGACCTGCTGTGGCGGCACCGCCGCGGGGACCTGCCCGTCTCGATCCCGATGGTCATCTCGAACCACACGACCGCGGCCGAGGACGTGCGCTCGTTCGGCGTGCCGTTCTTCCATGTGCCCTCGGCGCCGGGCCCGGACAAGAGCGCGGCTGAGGCCGAGATCCTCAAGCTGCTCGTCGGCAACGTCGACTTCATCGTGCTGGCGCGCTACATGCAGATCCTCTCGAGCGACTTCCTCGCCCAGCTCGGTGTGCCCGTCATCAACATCCACCACTCCTTCCTGCCCGCCTTCATCGGCGCCGAGCCGTACAAGAAGGCGAAGGAGCGCGGCGTCAAACTCATCGGCGCGACGAGCCACTACGTCACGGAAGACCTCGATGAAGGGCCCATCATCGACCAGGACACCGTGCGCGTGACGCACGCCGACGGCGTCGCCGAGCTCGCGCGCCGCGGAGCCGACGTCGAGCGCCAGGTGCTCTCGCGCGCCGTGCTCTGGCACGCGCAGGACCGCGTGATCCGCCACGGGAACCACACGATCGTCTTCTAGGCCCGGGGCCCTGCGGTCACCAGATCGTGACGCGCTGATCCTTCGGAAGCCACAGCGCATCGCTCTCGGTGACGCCGAACGCGTCGTAGAACGCGTCGAGATTGCGCACGATCTGATTGCACCGGAACTCGTTCGGCGAGTGCGGGTCGATCGTGAGCAGCCGGATCGTCTCGGCATCCCTGCTCTTCTGCTGCCAGATCTGCGCCCATGACAGCAGCACACGCTGGATGCCGGTGAGCCCGTCGATCTCGGGGGCTTCGACCGGGTCACCGACCGAATCGGCACCCAGCGACAGCGCATACGCCTTGAGGGCGATGCCGAGGCCGCCGAGGTCGCCGATGTTCTCGCCGATCGTGAGCGCGCCGTTGACCGTGTAGTCCTCGGAGATGCCCGCCGGAGTGAGCCCGTCGTACTGGGCGATGAGCGAGGCTGTGCGCTCCTCGAACGCCGCCCGGTCTTCATCGGTCCACCAGTCCCGCAGCGATCCGTCGCCGTCGAAGCGGCTGCCCTGGTCGTCGAAGCCGTGGCCGATCTCGTGCCCGATGACGGCCCCGATGCCGCCGTAGTTCGCGGCCGCGTCGCGCTCGGCGTCGAAGAACGGGTACTGCAGGATCGCAGCGGGGAAGACGATCTCGTTCATGAGCGGGTTGTAGTACGCGTTGACCGTCTGCGGCGTCATGTACCACTCGTCGCGGTCGATCGGCTGCCCGACCTTGCTGAGCTGCCGGTCGTGCTCGTGCACGTTCGCGCGCCGGACGTTGCCGATGAGGTCGGTCGGGTCGATCTCGAGAGCGTCGTAGTCCTTCCACTTCACGGGGTAGCCGATCTTCGGCGTGAACGCGTCGAGCTTGGCCAGGGCCCTCTCGCGCGTCTCCGGGCTCATCCACTCCAGCGCGACGATCGACTGCCGGTAGGCCTCGACGAGGTTCGCGACGAGCTCGTCCATCGCGACCTTCGCGGCGGGCGGGAAATACCGCTCGACGTAGACCCGGCCGATCGCCTCGCCCATCGCCGCTTCAGCGAGGCCGACGCCGCGCTTCCACCGTTCGCGGATGACCGGCACGCCGGTGAGCTGGGTGCCGTAGAACGAGAAGTTCTCGTCGACGAACTCGTCGGACAAGAACGCCGCCGATCCGTGCACGACGGCGAACCGCAGCCAGGCCTTCCAATCCTCGAGGCGCTCCGGGGCGAGCAGCCCGCCGAGACCTTCGAGGAAGCTCGGCTGGTAGACGTTGATCTCGGCGAACGCATCGCCGTGCGCCGGCGCGACACCGTCGCGCCACGGCGACAGATCCACCCCGACGAGGCTCTGCACGTCGTCCCACGTCATGAGGTTGTAGGTCGCGACGGCGTCGCGGCTCTTCACGTTGTCCCAGTGGTGGGTCGCGAGTTCGGTCTCGAGCGCGAAGATGCGATCAGCGGATGCCTCGGCGTCGGCGACGCCGGCGAGATCGAGGATGCGGTGCACGTGCGCGCGGAACGCGGCGCGCGTTTCTTCGAAGCTGTCGAGGCGGTAGTAGCTCTCGTCGGGAAGCGACAGCCCGCCCTGCATGAAGAAGGCGACATAGCGCTGCGGGTTGCCCGGGTCGGGCTCGATGTAGAGGTGGAAGATCCCGGCGACTCCCTCGCGCTCGAGTTCGCCGACGACCCGCAAGAGGCTCGGGATCGAGTCGATCGCGTCGATCTTGGTGAGCTGATCGCGCAGCGGTTCTGCGCCACGCTCGGCGATCCGATCGACGTCCATGAAGCTCGTGTAGAGGTCGCCGATCTTTCGCGCCTCGGTGCCCTCTGCGGCATCCTGCGATTCTTCGACGATCTCGCGCACGTGCTTCTCGGCCTGCTCGGCGATGAGGTGGAACGACCCCCACCTCGCCTTGTCCTCGGGGATGTCGGTGCGGTCGATCCACGAGCCGTTGACGTGACGGAAAAGGTCGTCCTGAGGGCGGATGTCCGCGCTGAGTTCGTCGAGAGCGATACCGGACGGGAGAGCTTCGGTCATGCGAACCAGGATAGGCGCCCGGGGGCAGACGGAGGCGGAGGACGTTCACTCGTAGCATCGGAGCATGCCCCCCATGCGCGGATTGAACCGCGACATCCTGCGCCTCGCGGTCCCGGCCCTCGGCGCCCTCGTCGCCGAGCCGCTGTTCCTCATCGTCGACGCGGCAATGATCGGGCACCTCGGCATCGTTCCCCTCGCGGGCCTGGGCATCGCCGGCGCGGTGCTGCAGACGATCGTGGGGCTCATGGTGTTCCTCGCCTACGCGACGACACCGGCCGTGGCGCGCCGGTTCGGCGCGGGCGACCACGGATCGGCCGTCTCGGTCGGCATCGACGGGATGTGGCTCGCGCTCGGGCTCGGGGCGGTGCTCGCCGTGTCGGGATGGTTTGCGACACCCCTGCTCGTCTCGCTGTTCGGTGCGACGCCCGAGGTGGCAGAGCAGGCCCAGATCTATCTCGGACTGTCGATGTGGGGACTGCCTGCCATGCTCGTCGTCTTCGCCGCGACGGGGCTCCTGCGGGGATTGCAGGACACCGTGACGCCGCTGTGGATCGCGGGCCTCGGCTTCGCCGCGAACGCGCTCCTGAACTGGCTCTTCATCTATGGCTTCGGATGGGGGATCGCCGGTTCGGCGGCCGGCACCGTTGTCGCACAGTGGGGGATGGTGGCCGCGTTCGCCGTCGTCGTAGGTCGCGTCGCGCGGCGGCACGCGGCATCCCTGCGTCCGCAGCGCGCCGGAGTGCGCGGTTCGGCGCGCTCGGGCGGATGGCTGTTCCTGCGCACGGTGTCGCTGCGCGTCGCGCTGCTTGCCACTGTCGCGGTCGCGACGGGGCTCGGCACCGCCGAGCTTGCGGGGTGGCAGGTCGTCTTCACGCTCTTCTCCACCACGGCGTTCGCTCTGGATGCCCTCGCGATCGCGGCGCAGGCCCTGATCGGCAAAGGGCTGGGCATGGGCGATGAATCGTATGTGCGGCGCGTCCTCGCGCGCACGCTCGCGTGGGGCGCGTGGTTCGGCGTGCTGGTCGGGGCGGTCGTGGCGGCGCTGTCGGGGGTGATGGGACTCATCTTCACGGGCGACCCCGCCGTGGCCGCCCTCGTCATGCCGGCGCTGCTCGTGCTCGCCGTCGCACAGCCGATCTGCGGCGTTGTTTTCGTGCTCGACGGCGTGCTCATCGGGGCGGGCGACGCGAAGTACCTCGCGATCGCGGGCGTGGTCAATCTCGTGCCGTTCTTGCCGGCCCTCGTGCTGATCGCGGCGCTGCAGCCGACCGGCGCGGCCGGACTCGCGTGGCTGGGCGTCGCGTTCTTCGGCGTCTACATGCTCGCCCGACTGGCGACCCTGGCGTGGCGCGTGCGCGGGCCGGCGTGGCTGACGGCCGGGTCGTGATCCCGGGTCACCCCGGACGGGCCCTCACGCCCAGCGGCGGCACCACTCGTACATGACGACGGCGGCTGCCGCGCTGGCGTTGATCGAGCGGGTCGAGCCGTACTGCTGGATCTCGACGACGCCGGTCGCAGCTTCGACCGCCTCTGCCGACAGCCCGGGGCCTTCCTGCCCGAAGAGGAGCACGCACCGCTCAGGCAGCTCGGCGTCGGGCAGCGGCACCGACCCGGGCACGTTGTCGATCGCGACGATGGGCAGCGCCTCGTCGGCGGCCCACGCGGCGAAGGCGGCGATGTCCTCGTGGTGCCGCACGTGCTGGTAGCGGTCGGTGACCATGGCCCCGCGGCGGTTCCACCGGCGCTTGCCGACGATGTGCACCTCGGCGGCGAGAAAGGCATTGGCGCTGCGCACGATCGAGCCGATGTTCATGTCGTGCTGCCAGTTCTCGATCGCGACGTGGAACCGGTGGCGGCGCGTGTCGAGGTCGGCGACGATCGCATCCATCGTCCAGTACCGGTAGGAGTCGACGACGTTGCGTCGATCGCCGTGCGCGAGCAGATCGCGGTCGTAGCGCGGGTCGTCGGGCCACTCCCCCGGCCAGGGCCCGACACCGTGCAGCACAGCGGGCTCGGCGGGGTCGGCGGGGTCGGCCGGGTCGGCGGGGTCGGTCACCGGCCCAGGCTACCCGGCGGGTACGCTGAACCCGTGGCCTCTCCCGTCGTCGACGACTACCTCAAGACGATCTACCACCACACCGAGTGGCAGGATGCCCGCATCACTCCGTCGCAGCTCGCGGCCGAGCTGGGGCTCGCCCCCTCGAGCGTGACCGAGATGGTGCAGAAGCTCGCCGCGCAGGGGCTCGTCGCACACCGCCCCTACGGACCCATCGCACTCACGGCCAATGGCCTGCGTCGCGCCGCAGCCATCATCCGTCGCCACCGGCTGATCGAGACGTGGCTCGTGCAGGAGTTCGGCTACGCGTGGGACGAAGTGCACGACGAAGCCGAGATCCTCGAGCACGCCGTGAGCGACCGGCTGCTCGAGCGCATCGACCAGCGACTCGGCCGGCCGCGGTTCGACCCGCACGGCGATGCGATCCCCGACGCCCAGGGCCGCGTCCAGCGGACGCCCTTCGTCCTGCTGTCCACCGCGGCGCCCGGGCACGCCGGGCACGTGCTGCGCGTGAGCGACCGGAACCCGGGGTTGCTGCGCGCCGTGGAGTCGGCCGGAGTCGAGGTCGGGGCGCGGGTCACGGTCGTCGACGCCGTCACGCTGCGCTTCGCGCACGGCGAGGTCACTCTTCCCGAGGGCAGCGGCGACGCGGTCTGGCTGAGCGCCTGAGCTCAGCGGCGGTTCTGCGCGGCTCGCTCGAACGCCCAGCGCACGCCCGTCGCGTCTTCGGCGACTTCCCACAGCTGCGCGCCGAGTTCGGGGTCGCGCCCGAGCCGCGAGGGCCGAGCTCGCCGCGGCGTGCCGTGCATGACGTAGCGCGGGCCCCAGAACGACCCGCCCTCGACGCCATCGGCGGCCAGGGCATGCACGAGCGGCAGTGCACCAGCCTCTTTGGACTGCGTGATGGGCGTCTGCAGGTTGTCGGTGAACCGCGCCATGCGGCTGGGCTCGTTGACGCCCACGATGCCCGGCGAGCGCCCGCTCGTCGAATAGCCGGGGTGGGCGACGACGCTCGACACCGACACGCCCGCCTCGCGCAGTCGGCGATCGGCCTCGAGCCCGAGCGAGGTCGCGGCCACCTTGGACTGCACGTACGCGCGCCACGCAGTGTAGCCCTCGACGAGGTGGGGATCGACGGGGTTGTAGGGCCACAGTGACGTCGACACGCTGCCCACCCAGACCATGCGCCCCGCCGTGCCGGCGAGGGTCGACAGCAGCGCGCCACCGAGCGCGAAGTGGCCGAGAACGTTCGTCGCCAGCACGCGCTCGTGCCCGTCGGTCGTCGTTTCGCGGCGAGTCGGAGGGCGCACCATGCCGGCGTTGAGCAGCACGCCGTCGAGCCGGCCTCGGCCGCGCACGCTCGCCGCAGCGGCGCGCACCGAACCGTAGTTGCTCGTATCGAGCAGCATCGTCTCGACACGGTCGGCCGGCAGATCGGGGATGCGACGGTGCAGCGCCGCCCGCGCGGCGGCAAGGCGGTTCGGGCTCCGACCCGTCATGAGCACACGGGCACCGGCACGCACGAGGTGCTCGGACGAGAAGTAGCCGAGACCGGCGTTGGCCCCCGTGACGAGATACGTGCGGCCGGTCAGATCGGGAAGACTCCAAGACGGCACGATCCGACCCTACGCCGCGCGCTCGGTCGCCCGTGTCGGACGCGCGGGACGGATGCCGGGACGGCCGGCATCCGGCCGGGATAGGCTGACCGCATGCGCACGCGCGCCGACATCGAATGCTGGCTGACCGACATGGACGGCGTTCTCGTCCACGAGAACACGCCCATCCCCGGGGCAGCGGAATTGCTCGAGCACTGGCGCGACACCGGCACGCCGTTCCTCGTCCTGACGAACAACTCCATCTTCACGCCGCGCGACCTGTCCGCCCGGCTGCGGGCATCGGGTCTCATCGTTCCCGAGGCGGCGATCTGGACCTCGGCGCTCGCGACCGCAGACTTCCTGCGCGGGCAGATGCCCGGCGGCACGGCCTTCGTCATCGGCGAAGCAGGCCTCACCACGGCGCTGCACGAGGTCGGATTCATCATGACCGAGACGGCGCCGGATTACGTCGTCGTCGGCGAGACCCGGCATTACTCGTTCGAGGCGATCACGAAGGCCATCCGGCTGATCGGGGCGGGGTCCCGCTTCATCTCGACGAATCCGGATGCCACGGGCCCCTCGATCGACGGCGTCCTGCCGGCGACCGGGGCCATCTCAGCGCTCATCACGAAGGCGACCGGCATGGAGCCGTACGTCGTCGGCAAGCCGAACCCCATGATGTTCCGCTCGGCGCTGAACCGGATCGGGGCGCACTCCGAGACGACCGGGATGATCGGCGACCGCATGGACACCGACATCGTCGCCGGCATCGAGGCGGGCCTTCACACCGTGCTCGTGCTCACGGGGATCAGCGACCCGCTCGCGATCCAGCGGTTCCCCTTCCGCCCCGACGAAGTGCTCGGCTCGGTCGCGGATCTGCTTCCGGCAGAGCCGATCGAATCCGACCTGCCCGAGAACCTCTGAGCGGTGAACGAGTTCGAGCAGTCGCTGCTCTTCGCGACGAGCGGCATCGTGCTTGTGGGCACCCTCATCGCGTTCATCTGGCAGTGGTGGCGCGGTCGCGACGACGAGGACTGAGATCGATGGACGGCCTCCCAGGACGGTGCCCCCACGGCGACCGCCCTGGAGACACCGTCTTGTTCGAGATGAGGCTCAGTCCGCGGGCGGCCGGGCTCCGTACGACGCCGTCTTGACGGCCGTGACCGGGACCCCGTCGATGATCGCCGACACCGTGATCGAAACCTCACCGGCGGCGATCGAGGTCGCACGGGTGTTGAACGACACGCTCACCGTCGCCCCCGGTGCAACGCCCGTGAACGTCTTGCCGCCGAATTCGGAGGTCACGACGAGATCCACCGCGACATCCTCGTCATTGGTCACGGTCACGGAGACGACCTGCTTGCCCGCGAGCGTGCGCGGAGTCGCCGACGCCGTCACACCGGGGAGCGGCTCGGCAGCGACCAGCGAGTAGGCACCGGACTGAAGGCGCAACTGGGCCCGCCCGTCGTCGACGCCGATCATCTCCACGCCTTCTGCACGCTCGGCGGGAACCCCATCGACTGTCACGACGTGACCCTCTGCCACGGGAATCGACGTGAGAGCCGTCGTGCCCACGGGAACTTCGACATCGAGCACGAACTTCTGCTCGTCTTTGGACCACGAGGAGGAGACGGTGCCATAGGGCGTGACGGTCGACCCTGACGCGCTCGTGAGTTCGCCCACGGCTTGCGGGGCGATGGAGATCTCCTTGAATCCCGGTTCGAGCGGAGTGATTCCTGCGAGATCCTGGGCGAACCAGTCATCGATCGTCCCCAGGAAGTAGTGGTTGCGTGAGCGGTAGTCATCCCACGCCTCCCACATCGTCGTCGAACCCTCTGCCGAGTCGAACCAGCGACCCCAGCTCGGATAGTCACGCTGGGTTGCCACCGTGTATGCGAGGTCGCCGTGACCGTACTCGGTGAGCAGGGGGAGCAGGTACTTGGTACCCAGGACGCCCGTCCACAGGTGGTCGTTGCGCACGACACGAATGTCACGCGCCAGGTTGTCGACCACGGCCTGTTCCTGCCCCTCCGGCGCGAGTCCGAACTCGACGGCGAGGACGTTGTGCGTCTGCCGATAGCCCGCGACCGCATCGCGGTACACCTGCGCTGCGGCATCGAAGTACGCGGCATTGAAGGCGTCCTTGATGCGGGCCGCCTCTTCTCGAAGGCGCGCAGCGTCATCGGGCTTGTTCAGCACATCGGCCATCTCGGCGACGACATTCGTCATCTCGTAGACGTACGCGGTGGCCGCGACCTTCAGATCCTCCGGCGGGTTGGCGACATTGTCGGGCGACATGTAGTCCCCCAGGAAGCTGTCCGAAATATGCCCGACCGAGATCGAGTGCTCGAGCTCGACATAGTCGAGCATGCCCTCATAGTGCTCCTCGATGATGCTCAGATCACCGGTGTACTCGTAGACCCACCAGGGGATCAGCACGTACGCGGCGTTCCACGTGGGCGAGATGTCGTAGGCGGAGCCCCAGTTCGGGTCCGGCGCGATCGCTGCCGGGCGGCCGGTCGCCAGGCGTGAATCACTGACATCGCGCATCCACTTGGTCAAGAAGCTGTGACTGTCGAAGTTCCACAGGAACATCTCCGCGCCCACTTGCGCGTCACCCGTCCAGCCGTTCTTCTCATACGTGGGCGTGTCCGTCGGGATGTGGTGGAAGTTGTTCAACATCGTCAGCACGACGCCGTCGTGTATCGAGTTGAAGAGCGGTTCCGAGCTCTCGAACGTCGAGATCGTCTCGACGTCGGTGTGAAGCCAGCGGGCCGAGATGTCATCGACGGTCGGAGCCCGGCCGCCCGGCCAGCCGACGATCTCGATGTACTTGAAGCCCTTGTAAGAGAACTTGGGTTCCCACGTCTCTTGGCCGCCTCCCTTCAACGTGTACCGGTCGGTCTGGAACGCACCACCCGTGAATCCGGTCGCAGAGTTGATGCTGCCGTCGGCGTTAAGGCGTTCGCCGTAGCGCAACTGAACCTCGTCGCCCGCTTCACCGTTGACGGTGATGGTCGCCCATCCGGCGATCTGCTGGTCGAAGTGCGCGATGTACACGCCGGGCGAGGGTTCGGAGACCGCTGAGGGCTTCAGCGTGTCGGCGACCCGGATGGGCGGCTGCACGCGAGCGGTGAGTTCACCGACGGGTCCTTCCACCGCGCCGGCGCTCTTCCACGCAGCGTCGTCGAAGCCGGCACGGTCGACCCCCGGCACTTCGAGACGGGCGTCATAGAAGTCGCCCTCGTAGAGGGAGTCGTACGTGGTCGGTCCCTCAGCAGCACGCCAATTCGTGCTGTCGGTACCGAACTCCTCCACACTGCCGTCACGGTACTCGACGCGCACGAGCGCGCGAACCGTAGGCGAGTCCTGCACCCAGGGGGCGCGCTCCCAGCCCCAGGAGTTCTGCGTCTGCATGGAGTAGAAGCCGCGCCCGAGCTCGAACAGGAGTGCGTTGTCACCCTGATCGAGCTGATCTGTGATGTCGTGGGTGACGTAGTGCACCGTCTTGCCGTAGTCGGTGTGGCTCACGGAGAGGACCTCATCACCGACCTGCGCGCCGTTGAGTCGCGCATCCACGATTCCGCCCGCCGCCACGTAGAGACGAGCGTTCGCGATCTCGCGCCCGACCGAGAACTCGTTGCGCAGGAGGGGGGCGCCGTCGCCCGCTTCGGTCACGACGACGTTGTTCCCCCAATCACCGGAACCGTATGGCGCGTGCACGACAGCATTCGTCCAGTCCGAGTCGTCGAATCCGTACGTCGACCAGTCGCTCTGCAGTGTGGCGCTGGTCAGCCAATCCGCGCTCGTGCGGATGAGTTCGACGGTTCCGCCCAGGTATGTCAGGCGAATCGTTCCCAGCAGGCCGGCGGGCGACATCGCGCCCGAGGCGAAGTTTCGATTCTCGGCCCGCACGGCGAGCGTGTTCGTTCCCGGCCGGAGAGTGTTGAGTGACGAGACCTTGGCTTCGCGCCAGGCCTCGGAGGACTCTGAAGAACGCGCGACGACGGCACCGTCGAGGTAGGCGGTGTATTTGTCGTCGGCCGTCATGATGAGTTCCGCCGAGAGCAGTTCGAGACCCGGGTTCACCTCGAAGTCGTAGCGGAAGTAGCGCGCTCCGCTCGGCGCCGCCGGTGCGAATCCATCCGGGTACCAGATCCACGAGGACCCCGCGATCGGAGAAGCTGCAGCGCTGACCGGATCGGCGACCACGTTCCCACCCCACGGACCAGTGCCGTAGACGCCATGCGACACGACCGGAACCCAGGCTGTGTCATCGAATCCCGGTGACGCCCATCCGCTGAGCTCCTCGTGGTGCGACACCCAGCTCGCACTCTTGCCGGTCTGGATCAGCGACGAGGTGCCGTCGCTGTAGTTGATGCGGACGTTGGCGATGATCCCGGCCGGTGACTTGATGCCCACGCCGGCGGCCTCCCACGAGTTGTACGCCTCGACGGCAACGACGTTCGGGCCGGCATCGAGCGGGACGGTGAACCGCTGCGCTGACCTCCACGTGTGGTCAGCCGGAGCGCTCTGTCCGAGCAGAGAACCGTTCAGGTAGAGCTTGTACTTGTTGTCTGCCGTGAGCAGGATGTCGGCGGAGACCGCCGTCTTCCCGGCCTCGGGCTCGAGCGCGGCCCGAAAGTAGCGGCTGCCTTCGGGCGCCGTGGGCGGGGTTCCATCCGGGTACCAGACCCAGTGGGTGTCTGCCAACGTCAGCGGCGTGCGTTCGCCGTCGTCGTCGGGCGTCGGCACCGAGATCCACTCCGACGCGCTCCAGCCGGCGCTGCCGATGCCCGTCTCGAACCAGCTCGGTTCACTCCATTCGCCGGCAGAGTCGTGCTCGGTCTGCACGAGCACACGCCAGTGATAGCGGGTGGCGTCACTCAGCTCGGGGCCACCGTATTCGAGCTCTGTCGACTGATCGCCTTCGACGACACCGGTGTCCCAGACGTCGCCGTCAAGATCGGCGGATCGTTGGGCCGACGACGAGACGAGAACCCGATAGCTCGTTTGTGCGGTGGCCTTCTCGGTCGACGTGGTCTTCCACGACAATCTCGGCGTCGGGTCGTCGATTCCGAGCGGGGCGACCGTGTTGTTGACTCTGAGGTCCACGACAGCCACACCGTCGTCGACCGCCCGCGATGCGGGGACACCAGCGGTGAACACCAAGCCGACACTCAGGGCCGTTGCCAGCGAAACCGCGAGGATCGGCCGTGTTCGAGGGCGTCGCCCGGGGATGCTGACCGCGCTGCTTCCACGGGGTTCGTGGGCGGCTGTGGCTGAAGACATTCGAGTTCCGATCGTCATTGATCTGGGCGTCATGGCCCATGCAGGATCTCTGGTGCGGCGGAAATGAACCGATTCAGAGCGGGCCGTCCTACTCTGCCAGGGGACGAGCTCCGCTCACAAGAGTGAACCGTCCCGGGCCCCTCGATCGTCGAGCGGTGTCGACCCGGGGCGCCCCGACGGTTGCGTGCGGCCTGACGCACGCCTTCGCGACGCGCCAGCTCGGTGTGGCCCTGCCGGGCTACTGCGGTTCGAGCCCCAGGTCGTCGAGGTCGACGGCGGCGAGCCAGGTGAGGCCCTCGGCTTCGATCGCGGCCTGAGCCCCGGTCTTGCGGTCGACGATGACGGCGACGGCGACGGGCTCCGCACCCTCGCGGCGCAGCGCCTCGACGGCTTTGAGCGCCGACTGCCCCGTCGTCGAGGTGTCTTCGACGACGACGACGCGCTTGCCCACGATGTCGGCACCCTCGATCTGGCGGCCTCGGCCGTGGTCCTTGGGCTCCTTGCGTACGACGAAGGCGTCCAGCGGACGAGGGGTGCGCACGGATTCGTGCATGATGGCGTTCGCGATCGGGTCGGCGCCGAGCGTCAGCCCGCCGACGGCGACGATCCCGTCGACATCGCGCAGCAGGTCGAGCATGATGCGACCGATCGACGGCGCGGCGCGGTGGTCCAGCGTGAGCTTGCGCATGTCGACGTAGTAGGTCGCCTTCTTGCCGCTGGAGAGCGTGAAGTCGCCGTGGAAGACGGCTTCATCTTCGATGAGGGCGATGAGGTACTGGCGATCGGCTTCGAGCTCGGGCGTGGACGCGACGGTCATGGATGAGAGTCTAGAGAACCGCTCGTCCTAGGCTGGACCGCATGCGCCTGGCCACCTGGAACGTGAACTCCATCCGTGCTCGCGTCGACCGGATCGTCGACTTCGCCGTACGCGAGCACATCGATGTCCTGGCGATGCAGGAGATCAAGTGCAAGGTCGAGCAGTTCCCGTTCGCGGCGTTCGAAGAGGCCGGATTCCACGTCGAGGCGCACGGCTTCTCGCAATGGAACGGCGTCGCGATCGCGAGCCGCGAGCCGATCGAGAACGTGCGCACCTCGTTTCCGGGGATGCCCGGCTTCGAGAAGGGCTACGAGGGACCGGATGCACCGCAAGAGGCGCGCGCGATCGGCGCGACGATCAGCGGGGTCGAGGTGTGGAGCCTGTATGTTCCCAACGGCCGTTCGCTCGGCGACCCGCATTACTACTACAAGCTCGACTGGCTGGCCCAGCTCGCCGGTTACACACGTGACGCGCTGACCCGCGACCCCGATCTCGCTCTCGCCCTCGTCGGCGACTTCAACATCGCCCCGACCGATGCCGACAACGGCGTGCCCGAGATCGTGCAGGGGTTCTCGACGCACGTTTCACCGCCGGAGCGCGAGGCGTTCGCCGCGATTGAGGCCGCCGGCGTGCAGGACGTCGTGCGTCCGCTCGTGCCGACGGGCTTCACCTACTGGGACTACAAGCAGCTGCGGTTCCCCCGCAATCAGGGCATGCGGATCGATTTCATCCTGGGCTCGCACCAGCTGGCCGAGGCTGTGGCCGGGGCATCCATCCACCGCGACGAGCGCAAGGGCGAGGCGCCGAGCGATCACGTGCCGGTCGTGGTCGACCTCGACCTCACGGGCCCGGACGACGACGACCGTCCGATGATCTTCTAGTCGCCCGCGGTTCAGCCGGTCATGTCGCCCGTGGCGGGCCGGCCGGCCGGGGCGTAACGCAGTTCGACGACCGCGCCGCCCGTCGTCGGCGGAGCGATGAGGCGCAGGGCCGCGGGAGCCACCCCCTCGGGGAAGACCTTCTTGCCCTGCCCGAGCACGACGGGATGCACCCAGAGCTTGAGCTCGTCGTACGCCTCGGCGGCCAGGAGGGACTGCACGAAGTCGATGCTGCCGATGACGTGGATATCGTCGTGGCGCTCACGCAGCGCCGCGACGGCTGCGGGGGCATCCGGTCCGAGCAGCGACGATCCCGCCCACGTCAGGTCGACGCCGCGGCGTGAGGCGACGTACTTCGGGATCTCTGCGAATCGGCGGCCGATGGGGTTGTCACGGTGCTTCGGCCAGTAATCGGCGAAGATGTCGTACGTGCGCCGTCCCAGCACGAGTGCGTCCATGCTGGCGATCCCGGCGCCCACGCGCTCGTCGATGACGGCGTCGTCGATGGGGGCCTGCCAGCCGCCGAAGGGGAATCCGTTCGACGGATCCTCGTTGGGACCGCCCGGCGCTTGAGCGACGCCGTCGAGCGTCGTGAAGAGGTCGATCGTGATGCGTCCGGTCATGATGGACTCCGTTTCAGGCCGCCGTGACGACGACGGGATCCGACGCGGGAAGTCTCGGCGTAGCGCTCGAGCAAGACCATCATGCTCGTAAGAAAAAACAAGACCTGTCAAGAGCAAGCAGGAACTCCGTCGCGCGGCGGATGTCGCGCGTCGTCCTCCCCCGTACGGTGGAAGGATGCCCGACCACGCCCTCCCCGGCGCCACGGCGCCCGTTCAGCGCACGCCGGTGACCCCCGAGGGGCTCCGCCACGACGTCTGGCTCGCCGGCGGGCTTCTCGTCGCCGGCATCCTCAGCATGGCTCTCGGCTCGGTCGCCGGGGTCTACGGGACCGACTCGCCGCACCTCGCGTGGGGCATCCTCTACGCCCTCGCACTGACCGCGCCCCTCGCGCTGCGCCGGCGCTTTCCCGAGATCGTGGCTCTCGTCGTCGCGCTCGTCTTCTTCGTCGGCGTGACGGTGCAGATCCCCGAACTCTACGTCGGCAACGTCGCCGTCTTCATCGCGATGTACACCGTGGGCGCGTGGGTCGACAACCGGCGCCGGGCGACCGTCGTGCGTGTCGTTGTCATCGTCGCGATGTTCGTGTGGCTGCTCGTGACGATGTTCCAGGCCGCGATCGCCCCCGGCGATGAGGGCCTGTCGCGCGTGGGGCTGTTCTCGCCGTTCGTCGCCTTCATGCTCATGCAGCTGCTCATCAACGTCGCCTTCTTCGGCGGCGCGTACTACATGGGCGATCGGGCGTACGCCTCGGCACTCGAACGGACGGCGCTCGAGGAGCGCACGCGCGAACTCGAAGCCGAGCGCGAAGTCACCGCCGCCCAGGCCGTCGCCCTCGATCGCGTGCGCATCGCTCGAGAGCTGCACGATGTCGTCGCGCACCACGTCTCGGCGATGGGCGTGCAGGCGGGCGCGGCGCGCGCCGTTCTCGACCGGGATCCCGACGCCACCCGCACCGCCCTCGTGACCGTCGAGGAATCCTCCCGCTCGGCGCTGGGAGAGCTGCGGCATCTGCTCGAGACGCTGCGCACGTCGGCCGGCGACACCCCCGACGCCTCGACCCTGCGCATCGACGCGATCCCCGCCCTCGTCGCACACGCGAACGAGAACGGACTCACAACGACCCTCACGGTCGTCGGCGACCCCGTCCCCCTGCCCGACGTGACGCAGGTCAACCTCTACCGCATCACGCAGGAAGCGCTCACGAATGCCCGGCGTCACGCCGGACCGGATGCCACCGCCGACGTGCGCCTGCGGTACGCACACGGCTCAGTCGAGCTCGAGATCGCCAACACGGGGCGGGGTTCGGGCCTCATCGCGCCGGGCCTCGGACTCGTCGGCATGCGCGAGCGCGCCGCGGCCTCGGGCGGCACGCTCGAATACGGGCCCCGAAATCGCGGCGGATTCCTCGTGCGGGCGCACGTGCCGACGGGTGTCCTCGCATGATCGGCGTGCTGCTGGTCGATGACCACGCCGTCATGCGGGCGGGATTCCGGATGATCTTGGAGGCCGCGGGCGGGATCCGCATCGTCGGTGAGGCCGCAGACGGCGTCGAGGCCGTGGCTGCGGCATCCGCTCTTCGCCCCGACGTCATCTGCATGGACGTGCAGATGCCCACGATGGACGGGCTCGAGGCGACGCGGCGCATCGTCGCGGATGCCGCCGTTGGCGCCGCCGTCGTGATCGTGACGACGTTCGACCGCGACGATTACCTGTTCGCGGCGCTCGGCGCCGGTGCGAGCGGGTTCCTACTCAAGAACGCCGGCCCCGAAGAGCTCGTCTCGGCCGTCCGCGTCGCCGCCGCCGGCGATGCGCTGCTCGCCCCCGAGGTGACGAAGCGGGTGATCGAGCGCTTCGCGGCGACTCCCGCACCGGCCGCGGCCGAGGCACCCGCGCACGACGCGCTCGCAGAGGGACTCACCGAGCGCGAAGCCGAGGTGCTGCGGCTCGTCGCGCGGGCGATGAGCAACGCCGAGATCGCCGCGCAGCTCTACATCGGCGAGGCGACCGTCAAGACGCACGTCTCGAACGTGCTGCAGAAGCTCGGCGCGCGCGATCGGGTCGCCGCGGTCGTCTACGCCCACCGGCACGGTCTGACCTGAGATCGGCCGCTCCGACGACGATCGGCCGCAAGGCGGCACCCGACGGCGAGACAGCGGGGAACCCCGCCGACTCCGCCCGACGATGCCGACTCGCGACCGATCAGTCAGTCAGTCTCGCGACGCGGTCAGGCGGCGACGGCGACGCGCGCGTAGCGGTCGATGAGGGCGTTGAACGCCTCGAGGTAGCCCACGAGGAACTCGGCGGTCTGGTCGTTCGTGACCTCGCCGTCATCGGTGAACAGGCCCGGAAGCGACTGGACGTAGCCCTCGGGCTGGCCGAGCGTCGGAGCGTTGTAGTGGCTCAGGATCGCCTTCAGGTGCTGCTGCGCAGCGGCGGTCGCGATACCGCCGGCCGACGTGCCGATGACGGCCGTCGGCTTGCCGTCGAACGAGGCCTGGCCCCACGGGCGCGCCGACCAGTCGAGCGCGTTCTTGAGGACGCCGGGGATCGAACGGCTGTACTCGGGCGTGACGATGATGACGCCGTCCACGTCGGCGATCGCCTGCTTGTAGTCCCGCGCGACCTGCGGGAAGTCCGCGTCGTGGTCGGGCGAGTAGAACGGCAGATCCGCGATCGGGATCTCGACGAGCGTCGTGCCCTCGGGAGCCAGCCGCTCCAGCGCCTTGGCGAGGCGCCGGTTGATCGAGGTCGATGAGATGCTGCCGACGATGTAGCCGATGGTCCGATCGGTCATTGCGTGATTCCTCCGTGAAAAAGAATGGGGATCCCCGTGGGGACCACCGTGGACGTTCCCCAGAGCCAACCGGGGATCGACCGCGTTCTATTCCCGCGCATGAAGAGGGGTGCCGACTCCTCCCTCGGGGGGAGCCTCAACACCCGCCCCTCGGGGGAGGACGGCCGCGCGACCGATCCGTAGCGTTGATCCCGTCCGAAGACCGAAAGGCGGATCATGCTGAGCCTCAGCGGCATCACCAAGAGCTACGGCGCGCGCCGTGTGCTCGACGACATCACGTTCGACGTGCGGCCGGGCCGGCTCACGGGGTTCGTCGGCGGCAACGGCGCCGGCAAGACCACGACGATGCGCATCATCCTCGGCGTGCTCTCGAAGGACGACGGCACCGTGACGCTCGACGGCGTCGATGTCACGGCATCCGACCGTCGCTCCTTCGGCTACATGCCCGAAGAGCGCGGGCTCTATCCGAAGATGAAAGTGCTCGAGCACATCGTGTACCTCGCGCGCCTGCACGGCTTCTCGAAGACGGATGCCGCCGCCCGCGCGCAGTCCCTGCTCGAGGAGCTGGGACTCGGCGAGCGCCTCCATGACAACGTCGAGACGCTCTCGCTCGGAAATCAGCAGCGCGCCCAGATCGCGGCGGCGCTCGTGCACGACCCGAAGGTGCTGATCCTCGACGAGCCGTTCTCGGGCCTGGATCCGCTTGCCGTCGATGTCGTCGCGAACGTGCTGCAGCAGCGGGCCGCCGCCGGAGCTTCGGTGCTCTTCTCGTCGCACCAGCTCGACGTGGTCGAGCGGCTGTGCGACGACCTCGTCATCATCGCCGGCGGAGCGATCCGTGCGTCGGGCGCCCGCGACGCTCTGCGCGCCGAATACTCCACGCGCCGCTTCGAGCTCGTCTCTACCGGCGACGCGGGCTGGCTGCGCGACGAGCCGGGCGTCGAGGTGCTCGACTTCGACGGCGGGTATGCCGTGTTCGACGCCGACTCCGATGAGACCGCGCAGCGGGTTCTGCGCCGCGCCGTCGCCCAGGGCGACGTCGCGAGCTTCGCCCCGCAGCATCCGTCTCTCGCCCAGATCTTCAAGGAGGTCATCCAGTGACCACGCAGACCCACGCCCGCCGGACGCCCGCCGTCACCGCGCCGAGCTTCGCGCAGAGCACGTGGCTCGTCGCCGAGCGTGAGATCGGCTCGAAGCTGCGCAGCAAGTCGTTCCTCATCTCGTTCGCGATCCTCTTCGCCATCGCGCTGGCCGCTGTGCTGTGGGCAGGCTTCGCGGCGAGCAGCGGCGGGGGGACTCCCGTCGCCGTGACCGCCGATGCGCAGCCGTATGTGCCGCCGACGACGGGCCTCGACATCACCGAGGTCGCGGATCGAGCCGCCGCCGAAGAGCTGGTGCGCGCGGGCGATGTCGATGTCGCCCTCGTGGGTGACTCGTCGTCGCCGGTCGGGTTCGTCGTGCTCGCCGAGAATGACGTGTCGTCGACGCTCCTGCTCGGCCTGTCGGTGCCGCCGCCGGTCGAACTGCTCGATCCCGAGAACGCGCCCAACTTCCTCGGATACATCGCCGCGATCGGCTTCGGGATCATCTTCCTGTTCTCGGCGCAGCTGTTCGGCGCGACGATCGCCCAGTCCGTCGTCGAAGAGAAGCAGACGCGCGTCGTCGAGCTGCTCATCTCGGCGATCCCGGTGCGCGCGCTTCTGGCGGGCAAGGTCATCGGCAACACGATCCTCGCGATGGCGCAGCTGCTGATCCTGGCGGCGATAGCGGTCGTGGGACTGACGGTCACAGGGCAGACCGAGTTGCTGCGGGGGCTCGGCGCACCGATCGCCTGGTTCGCCATCTTCTTCCTCTTCGGGTTCGTTCTGCTCGCCGCGCTGTTCGCGGCGGCGGCGGCGATGGTGTCGCGCCAGGAGGACATCGGCTCGACCACGACGCCGCTGATGTTCCTCATCATGGGTCCGTACTTCCTCGTGATCTTCTTCTGGAACAACCCCGCCGTGCTGTCGGTCATGTCGTACGTGCCGTTCTCCGCGCCGGTGGGCATGCCGATGCGGATGTTCCTGGGCCAGGCCGAGTGGTGGGAGCCGCTGCTCTCGCTCGCGATCCTGCTCGTGACGTGCGTCGCGGCGATCCTCGTCGGAGCGAAGATCTACCAGAACTCGCTCCTGCGCATGGGCGCTCGCGTCAAGCTCACCGAGGCCCTGCGCGGCTGACCCGTACGGCGGCATCGACGGGCCGAGATGGTGGGGGGACCCCGCCGTCTCGGCCCGCCACAATAGACGTCCCGTTCACCCCGCGCCAGACCGCGCGCCAGCGGCTTCGCGCGGTTTATCGTGAACCATGCGCCCGAGCGTCCTGTCCATCGGCACTGCCGTTCCCCCGACGTCTCTCGCGCAGGATGCCGTGCGCGACCTGTTCGCGAGCCAGCCCGGCATCGACCGCCGTGCGCGGCGCCTCATCCACGCCGCGTTCGGCGCATCCGCCATCGAGTCGCGCCGCACGGTGCTTCCCGATCTCGCGGGTCAGCCCGCCACACACCTTCCGGTCGTGAGCGAGGACGGCGTGCTTCTGGCTCCTCCGACGGGTGCGCGCAACGACGAGTACCGGCGCAGCGCTCCCCCCCTGTTCGCCGCCGCATCCGGTGCCGCGATCGCGCGAGCAGGGATCGAGGCGCGCGCGATCACACATGTCGTGACGGTCTCGTGCACCGGTCTCTACGCGCCCGGACCCGACGTCGAGCTCGTGCGCGACCTGTCGCTCGACGCGGGAGTGCAGCGCTACCACCTCGGCTTCGTCGGGTGCGCTGCCGCCGTACCCGCTCTTCGCCTGGCAGGACACATCGCAGCGAGCGACCCCACCGCGGTCGTGCTGGTGGCGACCGCCGAGCTGTGTTCACTGCACCTGCGCAGTTCGTCCGATCCCGAGCAGATCGTCGCCGCCTCGGTCTTCGCCGACGGCGCCGCGGCCGCGATCGTGACGGCCGACCCGGCATACGAGAGTGCTGAGCGCCTCGAACTCGACGGGTTCCAGACCCAGCTGCTGCCGGACGGCGAGAAGGAGATGCAGTGGACGATCGGCGACACCGGGTTCGAGATGACCCTGACGGCGCAGGTGCCCCGCCTCGTCGGCGCACACGCGCGCTCGTCGCTTCCTGTGCTGCTGACCTCGCACGGCATCGATGTGTGGGCCGTGCATCCGGGTGGGCGCAGCATCCTCGATCGCGTCGAAGAGGCGCTCGGCGCGCCGACTGACGCGCTTCAGGCGTCGCGCGACGTGCTGCGCCGTTACGGCAACATGTCGAGCTCGACGATCCTCTTCGTCCTGGACGAACTGTGGTCGCAGCACACCGCCGACGGCGCGCGGATCGGCGCGATGGCCTTCGGGCCGGGGCTCACGGTCGAGGCGGCCCGCCTCGTGCGGCGTGCGGCACGAGTGCCCGTTCCGACGACGGCCCGCGACCTCGAGACGGTGGCCGGATGACGGCGGACGCCCCCGTGGATCTGCGTCGGCGGGACCGGCATGTCCGCGAGCTCATGGACGACCCGGCGTGCGATCCGCAGTTGCTCGCGGCGACATACGCGCGCTTCGCCGTGGTGAACCGGCTCATCTCGGGGTGGGGGCGTGTCTACCGCGACCGTCTGCGACCTTTTCTTCGGCAGCTCGACCGCCCCGCCCGCGTGCTCGATCTGGGCTCGGGTGGTGGCGACCTCCTCCGGCGTCTGGACGGGCTGGCCCGCGCCGATGGACTGAGCGTCGAGTGGGTGGGTGCCGATCCAGACCCCCGTGCCCTCGACGCATCCCTTCCCACACCGGGCATCGTGCACGTGCAGGCGACGTCTGATGACCTGCGTCGTGCCGACGAGCGCTTCGATGCCGTGCTCTCGAACCACGTGCTGCACCACCTGTCAGACGACGAGCTGCCCCGCTTCGCCGAGGACTCCCTCGCGCTCTCATCGGGCATCGTCCTGCACTCCGACATCGCCCGCAGCCGGCGCGCGTACGGCCTGTTCGCCGTCGGCATCACTCCGCTCGCGCGCGGCACGTTCCTGCGCACCGACGGGCTGCGCTCGATCCGGCGCAGCTACACGCGCGCAGAGTTGCAGCGCGCGCTGGGCGCACCGTGGCACGTCACCGAACCCGCCGCATTCCGCTTGCTCGCCGTCGGCGGCGAGCGTGCCTGACGTCGTCGTCGTCGGCGCGGGCCCGGTCGGTCTCCTGCTCGCCGGTGAGCTCACCCGCCACGGCGTCGAGGTCGAAGTGCTCGATCGACGTCCGTCGGCGGCGGGGGGCTCGCGGGCGATCGGCGTGCATTCGCCCGCGCTGGCGGCGCTCGAGGCGAGCGGTGTCACGGAACGTCTGCTCAGCGAGGCGACACGGGTGACGCGCGGCGAGGCCCGCTCGGGCGAACGCCTTCTCGGCATCGTGCGCTTCGATCGGATGTCGACGCGGTTCCCGTTCGTCGCGACGCTTCCGCAGTCGGCGACCGAAGGCGCACTCGCTGCGCGCACCCCGACGCCTGCGCGGGGCACGCACGTGACCGCGGTGCGCCCGTGCGATGACCGGGTGATCGTCCGTGCGAGCGCCGGTGACCGCACCGTCGAGCGAGAGCCTCGGATCGTCGTCGTCGCGACGGGTGCCGGCGGTCGCGACCTCGTCCTGCGCCAGACCGCCACGCGCGTGCACGCGTACCCTGACCGGTACGTCATGGCAGACGCCGTCGCCCCCGGATCGTCGGATGTCGCCGTCGTGCACCTCGACGCGGGCGGAGTGCTCGAGTCGTTCCCGCTGCCCGGTGGGCAACGCCGTTTCGTCGCGTCGGACGCGGCCGACGCCGACCCGGAGCCCGCGGCCCGTCTCGCTCGCCTGCGGGCAGCGGTGGCGGCGCGCGGCCTCGACCCGTCGGGCATCGCCACGGCGACGGGCTTCGGCGTGCGGCGCTTCGTCGCTCCGCGGCTGCGCAACGGGCGGGTGTTCGTCATCGGCGACGCCGCCCACGAAGTGAGCCCCATCGGCGGTCAGGGCATGAATCTCGGCTTCCTCGACGCGGCCACGCTCGCGCCGCTCCTGGCGGAGTGGGTGCACGCGGGGGTCGCGCCCGACGCCGACCTCGCCCGGTGGGAACGTCGGCGCGTGGCATCCGCCCGCACGGCCGCACGGCTCGCCGCCGTGAACACGGCGGTCGGCAGATCGCTCGGTCGCGGCGACGCTGTGCGACGCGTCGGGGTGCGTGCGATGCTCGCGCCGCCACTGCGGCCCGCGCTCGCGCGGGCGTACGCGATGGGGTTGGACCGCGACGCGCGGTCCTTCGGCTGAGGCGCTCCGCCGGTTCAGCCCGACAGCGCCGATCCCGAGGCGACGAGCTGCGCCGCGAGCAGGAGCGCCGCGAGCATGACGAGGCGGAAGAGGATGCGCGCCGGGGGCCTGATGACCGCGCGGACCACCGTGGCGACCGCGACGAGGAGCACTCCCGCGAAGAACACCCACGACAGCGGCGTTATGGCCGCCGGGTCTCCCGCGGCCGGGCCGAGCAGCACGGCGAGGGCCCCTCCGCTCACGGCGACGGCCGCGATGACGGCAGACCACCGCGGGCCGATCCGGTGCGGCAGACCCCGCACGCCCGTGCGCGCATCGTCATCGAGGTCGGGCAGCACGTTCGTGAGATGCACGGCGACGCCGAAGGCGGCCCCGGCGATCCACGCCCATCCCGCGGCGAAGGCCGGGTCGGCCGCCGAGAGCGGCGCGAGCGAGGGGAAGACGCCGAAGCTCACCATGAAGGGCACGACCGAGACGGCGGTGGCCTTGAGCCCCGCGTTGTACGACCAGCCCGATCCCAGCAGAAGAGCGTGCGCTGCCAGCATCCGCCAATCGAGGATGTCGGACAGCGCGAGTGCGATCGCGAGGGTGCCCCATGCCGCGATCCACGCGGTGCGAAGGCTCACGTCGCCGCGCGCGAGGGGTTTGTCGGTACGGCCGACGGCGCGATCACGGCCCGCGTCGAACGCGTCGTTCGAGATGCCGATCGACAGCTGCCCCGCGAACACGGCGATCGTCAGCAGCGCGAGTCGCCACAGGTCGAGCGAGACCGCGAGACCGAGGGCGAGCGCGAGGGCGGTCACGACGAGCGTCGGCCCGGGGTGGGATGATCCCCACAGTCCTCGTATGACGCTCACGCTCGATACTCTCACGTCCACGCGCTCTCGCCGCGAGCGCGCAGGCAGCGCCCTGTGTGGGGTCAGCCGACCTTACGGCGGGCGCGGACGATACCGGCGATCGCCGCCGCGAACGCGACGATCAGGGCCACGAAGCCGACGAGTACGGCCATGAGGGCGATGACGTTGGATGCGTCATCCGACAGGGCGCCGCCTGTCCACACCGTGAGCGCCGAGCCCACTTCGCCGTCGTCGCCGCCGTCGACGAGAGTGACCGCGAACACGACGAGCGCTGCCCACAGCACCCACGTCGCCGCGGTGTAGACCGTGCGCGTGGCCTTCGCGGCGCGCACCTCACGGTCGAACAGCGTCAGAACGGGCGGCACGTACAGCGCGATGATCCCGAAGAGGCCGAACCAGACGCCGATCACCATCATCCAGCCCAGCGGCGAGCCGACGATCCCTCGCCCCACGATGACGAACAGGGGCAGGAGGAGCGCGAGAATCCACTGCGCGACGAAGACGAAACGGCCGGAGGTTGCGATGTGCATCCCCCGACCGTATCGGCTATCGCGGTCAGTCCTCGATCAGCTCGGCGTCGACGATCTCCTCGTCCATCGGGGGCATGCGCTCGCTCGTGAGCACGAGCGTCGCTCCGTCGGCGGCGACATCGACGCGCACGGCGTCGCCGTCGTGGATGCCCCCGCCGAGGATCGCCATCGCGAGGCGGTCCTGGATCTCGGACTGGATGAGCCGGCGCAGCGGCCGCGCCCCGAACAACGGGTCGTATCCGCGTTCGGCCAGCCACGCGCGGGCATCCGGCGTCACAGCGAGTGTCAGGCGACGGTCCTTGAGGCGGCGTTGCAGCGCATCGACGGACAGTTCGACGATCTGCGCGAGGTCGTCCTCGGTGAGAGCGTGGAACACGACGGTGTCGTCGAGCCGGTTGACGAACTCCGGGCGGAACGTCTGGCGCACGAGCGCCAGCACCTGCTCGCGCTTCTGCTCGGTCGTCAGGGTCGGGTCGATCAGGATCGGTGAGCCGAGGTTCGACGTCAGGATCAGGATGACGTTCGTGAAGTCGACCGTCCGGCCCTGGCCGTCGGTGAGGCGCCCGTCGTCCATGACCTGTAGCAGCACGTCGAACACTTCGGGATGCGCCTTCTCGACCTCGTCGAGAAGAACGACCGAGTACGGACGCCGTCGCACGGCCTCGGTCAGCTGCCCGCCCTGCTCGTAGCCGACGTACCCCGGAGGGGCACCGACGAGGCGGGAGACCGAGTGCTTCTCGCCGTACTCCGACATGTCGATGCGCACCATGGCGTGCTCGTCGTCGAAGAGGAACTCGGCGAGCGCTTTGGCGAGCTCGGTCTTGCCGACGCCGGTCGGGCCGAGGAACAGGAACGAGCCGGTCGGACGCTGCGGGTCGCTGATGCCGGCGCGCGAGCGGCGCACGGCATCGGAGACGGTCTTGACGGCGTCCTTCTGCCCGATGATCCGCTTGCCCAGCTCGCTCTCGAGGTGAAGCAGCTTCTCGGTCTCGCCCTGCAGCAGGCGCCCGACGGGGATGCCGGTCCACGCGGCGATGACTTTGGCGATGTCCTCATCGGTCACCTGGTCACCGACCATCCGGTCGTCGCTGCTCTCGGCCTTCTCTGCGTCCATGAGCTTGCGCTCGAGCGCGGGGATGTCGGCATAGAGCAGCCGTGACGCCCGTTCGAGGTTGCCCTCGCGCTGCGCGCGATCGGCTTCGATGCGGGCGGCATCCAGCTGGGTCTTGAGGTCACCGACGAGGTTGAGCGATGCGCGCTCCTGCTCCCAGCGGTTCTGCAGCTCGGCGAGACGGCCTTGTTCGGTCTTGAGCGTTTCGCGCAGTGTCGCGAGGCGCTCTTTCGACGCGTCGTCCTTCTCGCGCTTGAGTGCCATCTCTTCGAGCTTGAGCCGGTCGACGTGCCGCCGCAGCTCGTCGATCACGAGCGGTGCCGAGTCGATCTCCATGCGCAGCCGCGACGCGGCTTCGTCGATGAGGTCGATCGCCTTGTCGGGCAGCTGGCGCGAGGGGATGTAGCGATTCGACAGGGATGCCGCAGCCACCAGCGCGCCGTCGGCGATCGCCACCTTGTGGTGGGCTTCGTAGCGCTCCTTGAGCCCGCGAAGGATCGCGATCGTGTCTTCGACACTGGGCTCGCCGACGTACACCTGCTGGAAGCGGCGCTCAAGCGCGGCATCCTTCTCGATGAACTCGCGGTACTCGTTGAGCGTCGTCGCGCCGATGAGGCGCAGCTCGCCGCGCGCGAGCATGGGCTTGAGCATGTTGGATGCCGCCACCGAGCCCTCGCCGCCACCCGCACCCATGAGCACGTGCAGCTCATCGATGAAGGTGATCACCTGGCCTTCGGACTCGGTGATCTCTTTGAGCACGTTCTTGAGTCGCTCTTCGAACTGACCGCGGTACATCGCGCCGGCGACGAGGGCGGACATGTCGAGGCTGATGAGTTCTTTGCCCTTGAGCGACTCGGCGACATCGCCCGCGACGATGCGCTGGGCGAGACCTTCGACGACGGCCGTCTTGCCGACGCCGGGTTCGCCGATCAGGACGGGGTTGTTCTTGGTGCGGCGGGTCAGCACCTGGCTGACGCGGCGGATCTCGCTGTCTCGCCCGATGACGGGGTCGAGCTTGCCCTGGCGGGCTCGGTCGGTGAGGTTGATCCCGAACTGCTCGAGGGCACTCTGCTGGTCGTCCTGCCCGGGCTGGGGCTGTGCGTTCATGGGAGCTCCTGAGGCCTGAGGGCTCAAAGGTTGAGCCGAGTTGACTCAAGTTTAGCGCAGGGGGCTCCATCGCGGCAAGGGTCTGCGCCGCCGCCCACCGGCGCGCGGGCACAGCGAGACCATCGCCGCGTGCGCGACGAAGTGTCCGGCTGACCCGGACGCGGCGGGGTGTCAGGCCGTGGACGCGCGCGCGCGGTCGTACACCTCGACCATCGCAGCCGTGCGCGACGACTGACGGAAGCGCTCACGGATCCCCGGATCCGGCTGCACCGCCGACCCCGCAGCGATGTCCCGCACCGCCTGCTGCAGCGCCGAGGCAAGTGCGTCGACCGATGCGTCGGCCACCGCGGGGGGCGCATCGACGTCACCACCGACGGCCCAGAACCCCCGGCCGAGCTCGCGCGCGAGGTCGGTGTCGCTCACGATCGACGGCGTGCCGAGCGACGCCGCCTCGAAGATCGTCATGCCCTGCGTCTCGAAGCCGATCGAGGTCTGCACCACGGCGTCGGCGGCTTGGATGCGGCGGAGGGTCTGGGCATACGGCATCCGGCCCGAGAAGACGACGGATGCTGCGGGCCGAAGCCGCTCGACGGTCCGACGGGCCGCGGCGAGCTGCCCACCCCCGCCGATGATCTCGACCTCGGCACGCACGCCGGACCGCGCGAGGGCCTCGAGGAACGGCAGCAGGCGCTTCTCGGGACTCATGCGCCCGAGCCACACGAACCGCGCCGGGCCCGGTTCGCGCACCGCAGGGGCGGCGGCGAGCACGTCGTCGAGCACGTCGTCGTCGATGCCGTTCCATACGACGTCGACGTCGACGAAGACTCCGTGCTGCTCAAGCCGCTCGGCGAAGTGCTGAGACGGAGCAGTGACCGCCCGGGCACCGCGCGCGAGGCGTCGCAGGTAGGCCCACCCGTCGCGGCCCGGTGTCGGCTCGGCCAGCGCGACGCGACTCCACGCGTTCAGCGCGCTCAGCACGAGCCCCGGGAACGGGGCCGTCGCTTCGATTCCCACGTCGACGCGGTTGTGCATCGTGTGCACGACCGGGAGCCCGTGCCGCTTCGCGAAGCGGTATCCGATGAACGCACCCCAGAAATCAGCCTGCACGTGCACGACATCGACGGGCGCGCGGCCCGCGAGCGCCGCATCCACCCGCTCGTCTGTGCGCCGACCGGGCCACGACATCGCGTACTCGCGATCGAGCGTGATGGGAATCGAGGGCACGTCGACATAGGCCGTGTCGAACGGCGCCGCGCGACGGCCGTGCCTGGCCGGTGCGACCAGCGTCACGGTGTGGCCGGCCTTTTCGAGGAACCTCCGCTGCAGCCGCATCGACACCTGCGCACCGCCGAGAGTCTCGACGTGCTGATCGCCGAACATCACGACGTGCACGGGCGGCTCACTCCGGCAGGGGCTCGTCGCGGTACAGCGCCTCGAACGTGTCGAGGGTGCGCTGCATGTCGTGGATCTTCACGCCGTCGAGCGATGCCTGCTGCATGCGCAGGCGCTCTTCGGGCGACTGCGTCAGCACGCTCGTGAGCTTGGCCGCGAGGTCGTCGACGTCGCCCGGCTCGAAAAGATATCCGTTCTCGCCGTCGTGCACGAGGTGCGGCAGTGCGACGGCGTTCGCCCCGACGATGGGCAGTCCCGACGCCATCGCCTCCATCGTCGCGATCGACTGCAGCTCGGCGATCGATGCGATGGCGAAGACGCTCGCACGGCTGAGGATGGCGCGCAGCTCTTCGTCGGTCGTGTAGCCGTGGAACGTCACCCGGTCGGCGAGGCCCAGCTCGCTGGCGAGCTGTTCGAGGTTGCGGCGCTGATCGCCGTTCCCGACGATGTCGAACGTCACATCGAGCGCGGGATCGAGCTTGGTGATCGCTCGCAGCACGACATCGATCTGCTTCTCGCTCGTGAGCCGGCCGACGAACACGATGCGGTTCGCGTCACGAGGCGTGAGATCGGGAGTGTAGTTGCGGGCATCCAGACCACAGCTGATCGGCACGACGCCGCGGATGTCGATCGTCGTCTCGAGGAAGTCGGCCGCCCGCCGCGTCGGCGTCGTGACGGCGCGCGTCATGCCGAAGGTGCGCTTGGCGTCGTTCCATGCGAGCCTGACCACGATCTTGTCGAGAACCGGCGGCAGGGTCGTGAAGTCGAGGATGTTCTCGGCCATGACGTGGTTCGTCGCCACGACGGGGATGCCGCGCTTGCGGGCTTCGCGCGCCAGGCCCCGGCCCACGACGATGTGCGACTGGATGTGCACGACGTCGGGGCGCACCTCGTCGAGCACACGGCGCGCGTAGCGCTTCGACATCCACGGCAGCACGAACGTGAGCCAGTCATGCGGGGGCCAGCGCCACGACGGCAGGCGGTGCAGGGTCATCTGCTCGCCCTCGATGACCTCGCGGAACGTGCCGTGGTTGCGGTGCCCGGCGCTCGGCGCCATGACGTGTACGTCATGGCCGCGCTCGACCAGTCCCGCGGCGAGACGCTCGGCGAAGCGGGCGGCGCCGTTGACGTGCGGCAGGAACGTATCGGCGCCGATCAGGATCGTCAGCGGCCGCGCGTCGGCGGCATGGTCGGCGGGCGTCGCGGATTCGGTCACGAAGAATGCGGCCTGTCTGTAGTGCGGAGCGGCACGCAGTGGGGAGGACGCGCGCCGCTCCCACTGTAGCCTGAGCGCCTCCGAGGGTCCGGGGAACACGCCTACCCTGGAGTCATGCCCCGACTGCACGCCGATGCCGACGCGACGCTGTGGGTTCCGGTCACGGAATCCCTCGGCTGGCGCGGACGCCGACACCGCAAAGCCGCGATCCGGATGCTGCTGACCCGAGCGAACAGCGCCATGGGGGCCGAGCGCCCCGGCAGCGGCGTGGCGGCGTGGGCGATGAGCCAGGCGGCGCCCTTTCTCATGCGCAAGGCGGCGGGCCGCGTCCTGGTGTGGGTGTGGAAGGCCGACCCCGAGCTCGTCGTCGTGATGGCACAGGTGCAGGAGGCCACCCCGCAGCTGCGCACGGCGCGAGCCATGATGCCGATGGAATACGACGACACCGAGACGTTCCGCGGCACATACCTCGGCGCAGGCGAGAAGCTGGCGATGCCCCTCCCCCCGGATCCGCGGACGCCGCCGTTCGCGACCTACACGTGGGACACCGGGACGCACTTCGTGACGGTGTCCGCCGTGTGCGCCGACCGCGAGCGATTCGGCACCGTGATCGGGGCGGTCGACGACCTCGCGAGGAGCGTGCGCATCAGCGAAGATCTGCCCGTCGGAGAGACACCGGGAGTCTTGCGCCTGGGACCGTCCTGACCTGCGAGACAATGCACGCATGACAACGCCGGTCGCATCGCCGTTCGCCGAGACGTGGACCCTGCCGCCGACGGTGGCGGCCCGGACCGCGGAGGGCCGCGCTGTCCGCTCGCGCGTGCCGCGCAGCACGCTGTCGCAGCTCACGACCACGGGCCGTGACCCGCTGCGCATCCTCGACGACCAGAACGCGACACGGATCCCCGAACTCGTGCCGCTGCGCACCGAGCGGATGGCGGCGAGTCCGTTCGCGTTCTACCGCGGCACCGCCGCCCTGCAGGCCGCCGATCTGGGGCGGGACCCGCACAGCGGCATCCTCGTGCCCTCGTGCGGCGACGCCCATGTGGCGAACTTCGGGTTCTTCGCGTCACCGCAGCGCACGCTCGTGTTCGACCTGAACGACTTCGACGAAGCCGCATGGGCGCCCTGGGAATGGGACGTCAAGCGTCTCGTCGCCAGCATCGTCATCGGCGGGCAGGCATCCAGTCGGGACGAGACGGTGGTGCAGGATGCCACCCTGGCCGCGGTGCGCACGTATGCGCGTGCGATGGCTGCCCACTCCGCCCGGAGCCCGCTGGACCGGTACTTCGTGCAGTTCGACGTGCGTGCGGTCGCGGCGGCCGCCGACCGCGAGACGCGGCTCGTGCTCAAAGAGGCGATCCGCGACGCCGAGAAGCGCACGGGCGAGCGCGCCGCCCGGAAACTGACCGAAACGCTGCCCGACGGCCGCATGGTGTTCCTCGAGCGCCCCCCCACCATGGTGCACGCGAGCGCCGCTGCACGGGACCGGCTGCACGAGAACGCCCGGGCATACGCCGAGAGCGCCGACATCGACATCCGCCTGCTGATGACGCACTACACCGTGTCAGACCTCGCCCGCCGGGTGGTGGGGGTCGGCAGCGTCGGGACGGTGTGCAGCCTGATCCTCCTGCAGGACGGCGACGGCGGCTCGCTCATCCTGCAGGCCAAGCAAGCCGGTCAGAGTGTGCTCGCGCAGTACGGCGGCATCTCGCAGCCGGCAGCCGCTCACGAGCACATCGACCGCTACGGCCAGGGCGGACGCGTCGTCGCGATGCAGCGCATTCTGCAGGCGACCTCCGACCCGTTCCTGGGACACCTGCGGGCGTTCGCGGGCGACTTCTACGTCCGCCAGTTCCACGACATGAAGGGCGGCCTCGATCTCGAACAGCTCGAGGACCGGCCCTTCCGCGTCTATGCCGAAGCCTGCGCCGCGACGCTGGCTCGCGCGCATGCGCAATCGGCGAACGCCGCGGTGGTGTCGGGATACATCGGCAACGGACGGCTCATCGGCGAGGCGCTGCTCGAGTGGGCCAACGCCTACGCCAGGCTGTCCCGCGCCGACTACGACGCGTTCGTCGCGGCATCCGCGGATCAGTCGTCGTCGTTGTCACGCCCCAGCTGACGAGGCCGCCACACGGTGAGCCCGGTCGAGCGGCGCACGCGCGTGCCGCGACGCAGCGGCACGACGGCCCCGGTCGATTCGGCCACGAAGACGCGCGCACCGGGGCGGCGCTCGAGCTCGGACTGCATGCGCTCCTCGAGCTCGTAGACGCGAGACGTCAGTTCCCGAACCCGACGCTCGAGCTCGAGGATGCGCATGATCGCGGGCAGGCCGATGCCGTCACACGACAGACGTGCGACCTCGCGGAGCTGCTCGATATGCCGCAGCGAGTACCGCCGCGAGCCACCCTGCGTGCGCGCGGGCGTCACCAGACCGAGCCGGTCGTACTGCCGCAGTGTCTGCGGGTGCATGCCCGACAACTCGGCGGCCACCGCGATCGCGAAGATGGGGGCATCTTCGTCGAGATCGTCAGACATCATCGGTCACCCCCTGTCAGCCGCGCGACTTCGCCATGAGGTCTGCCCGCGGGTTCTCTTTCGGCTCGAGCGACTGGAACCGCTCGAGCGCCTCGCGCGCGGCGTCGTCGAGGTGCGCCGGCACGGCGACCTGAACCTCGGCGAGAAGGTCGCCCGTGCCCTTGGATGTCTGAACGCCGCGTCCCTTGACGCGCAGCACGCGCCCCGACGGAGTGCCGGGTGCGACGCGCAGCTTGACGGGGTCGCCGCCGAGCGTGGGCACCTCGATGGTGGCCCCGAGGGCTGCTTCGGTGAAGGTGACGGGCACCTTGACGCGCAGGTTCAGCCCGTCCCGCTCGAAGACGGGGTGCGGGCGCACCGCGACCTGAACGACGATGTCACCGGGCTCGCCGCCGTCGAGCGACGGTCGTCCGCGCCCGCGCAGTCGGATCTTCTGCCCGTCTGAGACCCCCGCGGGGATCTTGACCTTGAACGGCTTTCCGTCTTCGCCCTGCAGCGAGATGGTCTCGCCCTTCGTCGCTGTGACGAAGTCGACGGTCGTGCGTGCCGTGACGTCGGCGCCCTTGGTAGGACCCCCGTAGCCGCGGAATCCGCCCGTCGTCTGCCCGAAGCGGCCCGAGCCGAACCCGGCGCCCTGCTGCTGCCCGAACATGGAGAAGATGTCGTCGAAATCAGCGGCGGAGGCATAGCGTCCACCACCGCGGCTCTGCCCGAACTGCGAGAAGACGTCTTCGAACCCGCCGGCGCCCTGGCCGCCCGCCGTGAAGCGGGCGCCCGAGCCCATGGCGCGGATCTGGTCGTACTCTTGGCGCTGCTCGGCGTCCGACAGCACGGCATACGCTTCGCTGATCTCTTTGAACTTGGCTTCAGCCGCGGCGTCCGCTTGATTCGAATCGGGGTGATACTTGCGCGCGAGCTTGCGATACGTCTTCTTCAGGTCTGCGTCAGAGACGTCCTTGCTGACCCCGAGGACCTTGTAGAAGTCCTTGTCGAACCAGTCTTGACTGGCCATGAACGCCCCTGCCTATTCCGCCGCCACGGCAACCACGACCTTCGCAGGACGCAGTTCGACATCGCCCAGGCGGTAGCCCACCTCGGCGACCTCGACGATCGTCGGGGTCGCCTGCCCCGGCGTCGGAACCTGGAAGATCGCTTCGTGCTGCTGCGGGTCGAAGACCTCGCCGGCGGCGCCGTGAGCGGTGACGCCCAGCTTGGCCACCGCAGCGCGCACCTTCTCGGCGATCACGGCGAAGGCAGTGCCCTCTTCGAGGTCGCCGTGCTTCTCAGCGCGGTCGAGGTCATCGAGCACGGACAGCAGGCTCTTGGCCGCCTCGCCCTTGGCTCGCTCGATCTCGAGCTGCCGCTGCTCTTCGGTGCGGCGCCGGTAGTTGGCGTACTCGGCGGTCAGCCGTTTCAGGTCGGCGAGGTAACCCGACGCCTCGGGCGGAAGATCCACCGCATCGTCGGCCGTGAGCGCGTCGTCCGTCTGGTCGGCGCCGAGGATGTCCTCGACCGTCAGGTCGTCCTGGTGCGACGCGGGGTCGGAGACGTTTGCCTCCGACCCCTCGTCGCCCGGACGGACCTCTTCGAAGTCCTTGTCCGTCATAGTTCTACTTCTTGTCCTCTTCGTCGTCGACCACTTCGGCGTCGATGACGTCCTCCTCGGCACCGCTGGGTGCCTGGGCTCCGTCTTCGGCCGCGCCGCCGGCGGCAGCATCCGAGTTCTGCGCGTAGATCGCTTCGCCGAGCTTCGTCTGGCTCTGGCTGAGCTTGTCGAAGGCCTGCTTGACCTTGTCGTCGTCGTCGCCTGCGAGGGCCGACTTCAGGTCGGTGATGTCGGCCTGGACCGATTCCTTCACGTCGGCGGGGATCTTGTCCTCGTTCTCCGAGATGAGCTTCTCGATCTGGTAGGCCAGGGCCTCGGCCTGGTTGCGGGTCTCAGCGCCTTCGCGGCGCTTCTTGTCCTCGGCGGCGTGCTCCTCAGCCTCGCGCACCATGCGGTCGATGTCTTCCTTGGGCAGCGACGAGCCGCCCGTGATCGTCATCGACTGCTCCTTGCCCGTGCCCTTGTCCTTGGCGGACACGTGCACGATGCCGTTCGCGTCGATGTCGAAGGTGACCTCGACCTGCGGGATGCCCCGGGGCGCCGGCGCGATGCCGGTCAGCTCGAACGTGCCCAGCGGCTTGTTGTCACGGGTGAACTCGCGCTCGCCCTGGAAGACCTGGATCGCCACCGACGGCTGGTTGTCGTCGGCGGTCGTGAAGGTCTCGCTGCGCTTGGTCGGAATTGCGGTGTTGCGCTCGATGAGCTTCGTCATGATGCCGCCCTTCGTCTCGATGCCGAGGCTCAGGGGGGTCACGTCGATGAGCAGGACGTCCTTGCGCTCGCCCTTGAGGACACCGGCCTGGAGCGCGGCGCCCACGGCGACGACCTCATCGGGGTTCACACCCTTGTTGGCGTCCTTGCCCGTCTCCTTCTTGACCAGCTCGGCGACCGCGGGCATGCGGGTCGAACCGCCCACCAGGACGACGTGGTCGATGTCGGCGACCTTGATGCCGGCTTCGCGAATGACGTCCTCGAAGGGCTTCTTGGTGCGGTCGAGCAGGTCCTTCGTGAGGTCCTCGAACTTGGCGCGCGTGATCGTCTCGGAAAGCGACACTGGGCCGCTGTCGGTGAGCGACAGGTACGGCAGGTTGATGCTCGTCGACGTCGAGCTCGACAGCTCCTTCTTCGCCTGCTCCGCGGCCTCCTTGAGGCGCTGCAGGGCGATCTTGTCGCCCGAGACGTCGACGCCCGTCGTGTCCTTGAACTGCTTGATCAGGTACTCGACGAGACGCTGGTCCCAGTCGTCGCCACCGAGGCGGTTGTCACCGGAGGTCGCGCGCACCTGGATCGTCGAGAAGTCGTCGTCCTTGCCCACTTCGAGCAGCGACACGTCGAACGTTCCGCCACCGAGGTCGAAGACGAGGATGAGCTCGTCCTCCTTGCCGCGGTCGAGCCCGTAGGCCAGCGCGGCCGCGGTGGGCTCGTTGATGATGCGGAGCACGTTGAGGCCCGCGATCTCGCCGGCCTCCTTCGTGGCCTGGCGCTCGGCGTCGTTGAAGTAGGCGGGCACCGTGATGACGGCATCCGTCACCTTGTCACCGAGGTACTCCTCTGCGTCTCGCTTGAGCTTCTGCAGGATGCGCGCGGAGATCTCCTGCGGCGTCCACTTCTTGCCGTCGACGTCGAAGCCCCAGTCGGTGCCCATGTGGCGCTTGACCGAGGCGACGGTGCGGTCGACGTTGGTGACGGCCTGGCGCTTCGCGGTCTCGCCGACGAGCACCTCGCCGTCTTTCGTGTAGGCGACGACGGAGGGCGTCGTGCGGAAGCCCTCGGCGTTGGCGATGACCTTCGGCTCGCCGCCCTCGAGGACGCTGACGACGGAGTTCGTCGTGCCGAGGTCGATTCCCACAGCTCGTGCCATGTGCGTTCTCCTTCTGTCTGGGTGGCAAAAGCCACCCGAGGTCAATGGTCGGTGAAGTTCGTGGGCGGCCCGCCACAGAGGTTGAGCCGAACTGACTCAACCTTACTGCCGACCCGCGGCGGCTGTCAACCCAAACTTGATACCGACCGACTCAACCCCGCAGATCGCGCGGCGGCGACGGCCGGTCTCGATGGCGGGTTTCCGCGGTCTCGCCGTGCGGATGTCGCCTCACGATCAGAGGCCGGTAGCGTGACGGGCATGTCGCTTCCCGATCAGCCCGCGCCCGAGGCCGAGGTCGCTGCGGCGACGGTCGGCACCACCGAGACGACGCGCCCACGAGGCGTCGTGGCATGGGCACTGTGGGATTGGGGCTCGGCCGCCTTCAACGCCGTCGTGACGACCTTCGTCTTTTCGACCTACCTCGCCTCGCCTCTCTTCGTCGACCCGGCCGTCCTCGATGCCGCGGGCGGCGACGCCAAGGACCCCGCGCTTGTGCGGGCCCTCGCCGACAACGCCTCGCTCGTGGGCATCGCGCTCATGATCGCCGGCATCCTGATCGCGGCGCTCGCTCCGGTCATGGGGCAGCGTTCCGACGGCACGGGCCGGCGCAAACTGTGGCTCGGCATCAACACGATGCTCGTCGTCGCTGCGATGGCCGCGATGTTCTTCGTCGAGGGTTCGCCCGCCTTCCTCGTGCTCGGTGCGACACTGCTCGCGATCGGCAACGTCTTCTTCGAGTTCGCCGGCGTCAACTACAACGCCATGCTCGTGCAGGTCTCGACGAAGCAGAACATGGGGCGCGTCTCGAGCTTCGGGTGGGGCATGGGCTACGTCGGCGGCATCGCGCTGCTCGTGCTGCTGCTCGTGCTCTTCATCGGTCTCGTCGACAGCCCGGGCCCCCTCGGCGTCACGACCGACAACGGCATGAACATCCGCCTCGCGATCGTCGCGTCGGCCGTGTGGTTCGGGATCTTCGCGATTCCGGTCCTGCTGCGTGTGCCCGAGGTCCCCGCTCGCGAAGGTCAGGCGCGCGTCGGGTTCTTCCGGTCCTACGCCGTACTGTGGGCGACCATCACGAAGCTCTGGCACGGCAACCGCCAGGTGCTGATGTTCCTGCTCGCGAGCGCCGTCTTCCGCGACGGCCTGGCCGGCGTCTTCACGTTCGGCGCGATCATCGCGGCGCAGGTGTTCGGCTTCTCGTCGTCGCAGGTGCTCTACTTCGCCGTCGCGGCGAACGTCGTCGCCGGCGTCTTCACGATCCTCGCCGGCCGCTTCGACGACCGCTTCGGCCCCAAAGCCGTCATCATGGTGTCACTCGTGGGGCTCGTGCTCGCCGGCAGCGCCGTGCTCTTCATCGGGACGGCCCAGATCGGGTTCTGGATCGCGGGTCTCGTGCTGTGCGCCTTCGTCGGACCGATCCAGGCCGCGAGCCGGTCGTTCCTCGCCCGCATCGCCCCCGCCGGCCGCGAGGGCGAGATCTTCGGCCTGTACGCGACGACGGGCCGCGCCGTGTCCTTCCTCGCGCCGGGGCTCTTCGCCCTGTTCGTCGCCCTCTCGGGCGACACGCGTCTGGGCATCCTCGGCATCGTGCTCGTGCTGCTCGCGGGCCTGCTGCTCATGCTGCCGGTCAAGACCACGCAGGCCGTCATCGAGTGACCTGAGGCTGGGCTCAGTCGGTGCTGCGTCCGCGCGGGCGCAGCCACGACGGCAGTCGCACGCCGGACTCGTTGGGCTCCTCGACTTCGAGGCCGTAGTGCGTTCCGATCTGCTCGACGAACAAGCGCCGCTGCGCGCGTTTGTAAAACCGCCTCTCCGTTGGAAGGCGACGATCGTCGCCCAGCAGATGAGCAGCATGACCACGCTGAAGGGCGTCGGGCTCGTCGATGAGTCCGGCGGCATTGAGAACCTGCGCCGATCTGCAGCACACCGAGGCCGAGCGATGTCGCGACGCCGAACAGCGTGCCGACGAGGGCGACGGTGTCGATCAGGTGGCCCCATCCGCCCTTGACCTTTGCGCCCACGATCGGTTCGAGCGCGTACCGGATCGACAGGGGGCGTCCTCGACGGTGGATCGCGTACGCCAGGCGAGCCCGACGACGACGTAGATGGCCCACGCCTACACACCCCAGTGCAGGTAGGTCTGCGTGAGCGCCGACTGCGCGAGCTGCGCGGGGGTGCCCGCGACGCCCGGCTTCGGGTCGACGAAGTGGCTGAGCGGCTCGCTCACGCCGTAGAAGACGAGGCCGATGCCCATGCCGGCCGCGAACAGCAGCGAGAACCAGGCGAGCATCGAGAACTCGGGATCATCGTCGTCGCGGCCGAGCGTGATGTCGCCGAATCTGCTGAAGCCGAGGAAGAGCGCGAAGGCGACGAGGAACGCCGTGATCAGCACGTAGTACCAGCTGAAGGTGTTCACGACGGTGGTCTGAATCGCGCCGAAGACCGACTCTGCGGCATTCGGGAAGATGATCGCGAACGCGCTGAACGCGACCACGATGACGGCGGCGAGCCAGATGACCCAGGGCGCCGGGCGGAACCGACGCGCCGCCTCTTCGGAGGGACCGGCTAGGGGTGGGGGCTGGCTCGTCACCCGACCGCGCTATCGAGGCGGGCCCGGCCTGCCCAGAGCTCGCCCGATCAGGCGCCGCGGGATCCGGCGTCGGTCGTGGCGACGTCGGAGCGGTGGAAATTGAAGAACGATCGGGATGCCGTGGGTCCGCGCTGGCCCTGATAGCGGTTGCTGTACGGCCCCGTGCCGTAGGGGTTCTCGGTCGGCGAGGAGAGCCGGAAGAAGCACAGCTGTCCGATCTTCATGCCGGGCCACAGCTTGATCGGCAGCGTCGCGACATTGGACAGCTCGAGGGTGACGTGCCCCGAGAAACCGGGGTCGATGAAGCCCGCCGTCGAGTGCGTCAGCAGGCCCAGCCGGCCGAGCGAAGACTTGCCCTCGAGCCGCGCGGCGACGTCGTCGGGAAGGGTCACCTGCTCGAACGTCGATCCCAGCACGAACTCGCCCGGGTGCAGGATGAACGGTTCGTCGGGCGCCGTCTCGATGAGGTGCGTCAGCTCGGGCTGGTCCTCGGCGGGGTCGATGAACGGGTACTTGTGGTTGTCGAACAGCCGGAAGTACCGGTCCAAGCGCACGTCGACACTCGACGGCTGAACCATCCCGGGCTCGAACGGGTCCAGACCGATACGGCCGGCGCCGAGCTCGAGCTTGATGTCACGGTCAGAGAGCAGCACGCGACCAGCCTAGAGGCTCCGCCCGCCGCCCCCCACGCTGCTTTTGTTATGCTGGCGTCGCGCCTTCGGGCGCAAGGGGGATGTAGTTCAATGGTAGAACTTCAGCTTCCCAAGCTGATAGCGCGGGTTCGATTCCCGTCATCCCCTCGAAAGGCTCGAGATGGCACGACGGGTGCCGGCTCGGGCCTTTGGCGTTGATGCCGTCCGAAACGAAGCCGCTTGCGAGTGGGCCCCGCTTCAGAGCCCCGACCCTGTGCGGCTCAGGCGAGGCTCAAGAAGAGCTTTTCGAGTTCCTCGACGGTGACGGGGTCAGCGCTGTCATCGGTCGTCGTCATGCACTCTCGCATCGCCGAGGACACGATCGTGAAGCCGGCACGGTCCAGCGCCTTGGAGACGGCCGCCAGCTGAAGCACCACATCGCGGCACTCGGCGCCGGACTCGACAGCCGCAATGACCGAGACGAGCTGGCCCTGTGCGCGGCGGAGCCGGTTGAGGATCTTCTTCTGACTCTCGGACCGGGGTTCGACCGGAGTGGCGCCGGAATCTGCTGATGTCACCATGAGAGTCCTTTAGGCGTGGGTGAGGGACGAGGGTATGGGGGCCGGCAGATCCGTCCGCTGGACGGCGGCGGTTCCCGCCAACCAGGTTCGGTATCCGCCATCGAGGTTACGCACGTCATACCCGTACTCGCTGAGCAGTCGGGCCGCCGTGTGCCCGCGCTGCCCGACCTGGCAGTGCACGATGAGGGGGGCCTCGGGAACGTCGCCCATCCGTGAGCGGATGTCGTCCAGCGGGATGTTGAGGGCTCCGGGGATCGCACCTCGCTCGAACTCCGCGCTCGAGCGCACGTCGATCAGGACGGCGCCGTCGCCGCGCGCCTGCTCCAGCTCGTGCCACTGCACGCTGCGCACCAGACCGGAAGCGATGTTGTCGGCGACGTATCCGAGCATGTTCACGGGGTCCTTGGCCGATCCATACTGGGGTGCATAGGCGAGCTCCAGGCGTGACAGCTGCGCGGCGGTGAGGCCGCCGGTCATCGCCGTGGCGATGACATCGATGCGTTTGTCGACACCTTCACCGCCGACGATCTGAGCGCCGAGGATGTGGTCTGTCTCGGGGTCGACGAGAAGCTTCATCGACATCTGCTCGGCACCGGGGTAGTAGCCCGCGTGCGAAGACGGGTGCGTGTGGACCACACGGTGCGGGCGGCCCGCGGCTGCCAGTCGCGTCTCGCTCCAGCCCACCATCGCGACAGTGAGGCCGAGCACGCCCACGATCGCCGTGCCGAGCGAGGGCCAGGTGGGTTCGGTGCTTCCGGCGATGGCATCTGCCGCCGTGCGGCCGTGCCGGTTCGCCAGCCCGGCCATGGTCACGAGGGTCGCCGATTCGTCGACCGCGTCGACCTTCTCGACGCCGTCTCCGACGGCGTAGATCGAGGGATCGCTCGTGCGCTGGAACTCGTTCACGGCGATACCGCCGGTGGCGCCGATCGCCAGCCCGGCATTCCGCGCGAGGCCGGTGTCGGGTCGCACTCCGCGTGCTTCGATGACGAGATCTGCCGGGACGGTGGCCCCGTCATCCAGATGCACTGTGCCTGGACTGATCGAGGTGACCGTGGTGTTGAGGCGCACGTCGACGCCGTGGCCGACGAGCGTGTCGAGAACCGGTGTCGCCATCTCGGGATCCAGCGGTGAGAGAGGGCGGGGACCACGCTGCACGAGAGTGACCCGTGCGCCGCGGCGCACGAGATTCTCGACCGCTTCCAACCCGATGAAACCCGCGCCGACGACGACGACGCGCGGCTCGGCGGCGGCACCGTCGAGCACGGCGGTGATCGCATCGACATCATCCACGGTCCGGAGCGCGTGAACCGGCACGCCGTGTCCGGCAACGGGCTCGAGGCCGGTCGCGCCGCCGGCCAGAACGAGAACGTCATACGGTTCCTCGCGGGGAGCACCACCCTGAGCGCTGACCTGGACGGTTTTGCCCTCACGGTCGATCCCGATCACTTCGTGGTTCACGCGAACGTCGAGGCGAAAGCGTGCCGCAAGAGACTCGGGAGTCTGAAGCAGGAGCGCATCCCGGTCTTCGATGACTCCTCCGACGTAGTACGGCAGGCCGCAGTTCGCGAACGAGACGTGGGCTCCGCGCTCGAACACCACGATCTCGGCGCGCTCATTCAAGCGCCGCAGGCGCGTAGCCGCCGACATCCCGCCCGCGACACCACCGACGATGACGATCCTCATCCCATCTCCTCTGCGTGCCATGGGGTCAGCGCGAGAACAGCCGCGAAAAGAACCCGCCGGTGTTCTCCTGCTCGGCATGGCCTGCGCACCGGCCAGCCCGCGGGACATCGCGCATCACATCGTCGACGTGCTGACCACAGCCCGCCCAGGTCGTCTTTCCACAGGTCTTGCACTTCACAGCTCTGCACATTGCGTATTCTCCGAACATGGCAGATACCCCGGGGGGTATCGGATGACGTGTTCCATGGTACGCCTGCCGCGCGTGGACGACTCCCGAGTCGGGCGCGACGGCACCGTGCGCCGGGCGCAGGATCCCCCGGCAGAGCGGGGAAAGCGGGCCCCCTGGGATTTGCCCGTGAACGCGCCGTAGCGCGGCTCAGCCCGGTACGACGCCCCGCCAGATCGAGCCCGCCCACTGCAGCTGCGCACCCGAGCAGGAGACGTTGCCACTGCCGTAACCGCGCTGCGCCGCCATGCAGTTGGCGAGCAGTTCGATGTTGCTGCCGAACAGCGACGAGTACCCCGGCGAGCTGACGAGCGGACCCCAGACGTTGAACTGGTACACGTGGGCGAGCTCATGGGCCATCGCCCAGTACAGGCGGCCGTCCGACCAGCTCGCCAGCCCCGGCGTGAACCTGATGACCCCCGGCGACGCGCAGGCAGCCGCTGCAGCGCCGCCGCACGCCCCGGCGAACTCCTCGAGCCGCACGTGACCGCCGCCGACGTTGTTGAGCGCGGCGCGCACGCGCGCGTAGCCGCCCGCAACCGGGGCAGCGCCTGCACCACCGCCGCCCATCGACGTCCCGCCGGAACCGGAACCGCCCGACCCGCCCGACCCGCCCCAACCGCCGCCTGATCCCCCGCCGCCGGAGTACCCGCGCGATGCGGCGGCGGCTCGTTCAGCCGCGAGGCGCGCCTGCTCGACGTCGTGCGCCTCGACAGCCTTGACGATGCCGGCAGTGTGTTCGTCGACATCTGCCTGCGCCCGCGCGACGACGGCGACATCGGTGCGCTCGGCGAGCACCTTCTGCTGCAGCTTCAGGATGCCGGCGCGCGCGGCCGCCGTGTCGACCTTGCCGTCGGCGGCCGACATCGCGGCGTCGGCCTTCTCGAGCGACGCGACGAACCCCTTGCGCGCGTCGATGAGCTCGTCGTACGTCGCCGACGTCGCGCGCAGGCCCCCGGCGCGCTCGGCCAGCACGGTGGCCGCGGTGCGGGCATCGTCCTGTGCGGCCTGTGCCGCCTCGAACTCGGCCGCGGCGGCATCGCGCTCGCCCAGCACGGCCGAGCGGTCGGCAAGTTGCAGCCCCATGACGGCCACGGCGCACGCCGTCAGCACGACGAGCGACCGGCGAGTCGTCGAACTCATTTCAAGAACCCCGACGTCGATGCGAGCGTCTTGCCCTGCTCAGCCAGTTGCACCCGCAAATCGGCTTCGCGCACGCGCGCGACGGCATTGGCTCGGTGGGTGGCGGCGGCGGTGTCCTCGACGAGAGCGGTCTCGGCGATCAGCGCATCGCGCTGGAGGGCGAGATCCTGCTCGGCCACCTCGATGAAGAGCACGCCGACCACCGCGGCGACGACGATAAGCGCTGCGGCGAGCCAGCGTGGACGCACGACGTGCGCGGCGCAACGCAGCGCAACCGCGCGCGGAGAACTCCAATCCGGTGATGGAATGGACTGGGCCATGGCGCGGCCTGCCTTCGACGAACCCAGTGGCGACGCACAGTGGGTGCTCCGCTCCCGCGGCGTTGGGGACCGCCTGGGAACCGGTGGCCGGCGAGCCGACCACGCCCTCCGTGCATGGGTAGGACCCACACTAGAGCCCGACGCGGCCGGGCTCTAGTGTCACTCGGCGGGGGGTGTGCAGACGGCCTTGGCGGCAAGCTGCTCGCGGTACTGCTCGGGAGTCCAGGGCAGCCCTGCCTCGGGCGCGGTTTCACCGGATGCCGCGGGTGCCTTCGAAGCGATGGCGGCGAGCTCCCACGCGAGCGAGAGCGCAGGTGACGCGCCGCGCACGGAGTTGTTCAGCGATACGACGACCGTGAGGCCCGTCTCGGGGTCGGCGAACGCCGCTGTCGCGTAGCCGGGCATCGAGCCGTAGTTGCCGATGAGCGAACCGGCGATGACGGCGCCGCCCGCTGTCGTGAGCCACGAGGGCGACGAATCGTTGAGCGGCTTCGCGTCGGCGAACCGCTTCTCGGCGAGCTGCTCGGACAGCAGCGCACCCGTCGCGAGGGACTGAACGTACTGACGCATGTCATCGACCGTCGACACGACACCCGCGTCGGTGAACCCGATGCTCGCGGATATCGCCGAGACGTCGACCGGCTCGGCGCACTTCCACGCGCCGGCTTCATCCTTCTCGAGGGTGAGCCCTGTCATGCCATCCGCGACAGGAGCGGCGGCACCCGCGGGCAGGCGGGTGGCCGTGAGACCAAGCCGGTCGGCGATGTGCTCTTGCAGTAGGGCGCGACCCGAGGCACCCATGGCGCGCTCCATCGCGAGTCCGAGCAGCACGTAGCCGGCGTCGGAGCTGAGGTACTTCTCGCCGGGTTCGATCGTACGGGGCTGACCGAGGCCGTAGCTGGCCAGCTCGCGGGCGTTCCACACGCGCTCCGGGTTCCTCGTCCACACCGGTCGCAGCTGCCCCGCATAGACGCCGATCCCCGACGTGCTGTCGCACAGCTGCTCGAGGGTGACGTCCTTGAGGTCGGGCACACCCGAGACATACCGCGAGACGGGTTCATCGAGCTCGACGACACCGTCATCGACAGCCTTGTAGAGCAGATCACACGTCATAGGCCGTGTCAGCTGGCCGATGCGGAAGGGCATGTCGGCCGTGACGGCCGCGCCGCCGGGCGTCTGCGTACCGACACCGGCGACCCACGAGCCGCTCCACGGCGCCCACACGCCGACGACGGCGCCCGTCGCCCCGATCGTGCCCATGGCGTGAGTGACGGCGTCGTCCAGCTGCTGCTGAGTCTCATCGGGGAAGGCGCCTTCGACCTGGACAGGAAGATCGACCCTCGGTTCGGGCGCGGAACAGCCGCTGAACGCGACGGCGAGCACGAGCGCTGCCGCGACCGCACCCGCGGCGCGGCGCGGTTTCCTGACTGCGCGCATGGCTACCCCCGACAAGAGATTCAAACACACCCAGGTCACGAGGATGTCACGCCTGTCCGTAGGCTGTGACGCATGACGCACACCTTCGACGATTCCGTGCGCACTGCGGTGCTCCACCACATGAACGACGACCACAGCGACGACAACCTGCTCATCGCCCGCGCGTTCGGACCGGCCGGTGACCCCGCCTCGGCGACCATGACCGGGTTCGACGGCGACGGGGGCGAGTGGGTCACCCTCCTCGCCGACGGCGCCGAGGTCTCGTTCCGTGTTCCGTGGCCCGGAGGCGCCATCACCGAGCGCGCCGAAGTGCGTCGCGAGATCGTCGCCCTGTACGACGCCGCGTGCGAGCGCCTGGGCGTCGAACCGCGTCCGCACGCGTAAACACGGGACTCTCCGGCGGATTCCGCCAAGTAGGTTAGGCACGCCTCACCGCCCTAGACTGAGCGGCATGAACGACGTCATCCCCTTTTCGAAGACACTCTGGGAACGCTCCACGAGCGCACACTCGGGAAGCGAGCACTCCGGCTTCATGGCCGACCTGCTCAAGGGCGACGGCACCCGCGAGGACTACACGGCCCTCGTCGTGCAGCACTGGTTCATCTACGAGGCCCTCGAGCGCACCGCGACGCAGATGCGCAACGACCCCGTCGCATCCGTCTTCATCAGCGACAAGCTGACGCGCTTGCCCGCGCTCGAAGCCGACCTCGAGTTCCTGATCGGCAGCGACTGGCGCGACCAGATCGAACCGCTCCCCGCCACGAAGCGCTACGTCGACCGCATCAATGAGGTCGGCGCGACGTGGGCGGGCGGTTTCGTCGCACACCACTACACGCGCTACCTCGGCGACCTCTCGGGCGGCCAGTTCATCGGTCGCCTCATGGCCCGACGCTTCGGCTTCGGCACGAACGGCATCGGCTTCTACGTCTTCGACGACATCGCCGACCCCGCGGCCTTCAAGGACGTCTATCGCGAGCAGATGAATCAGGCTCCCTGGGATGCCGCCGAGCAGGAGCGTGTCATCGACGAGGTGCTGCTGGCCTACCGCTTCAACACCGAGCTGTTCGAAGACCTCGCCACCGCGAAGTCAGCGACCGCGGTCGCCTGACGACAGAAACTCAGGGGCCCGGCAGCTGCAGCGCCGACGCCTGGCGGCGCACCGACGCCATGAAGCGCCTGACGTCGGGGTCAACCCGGATGTCGCTCGGTCGCAGTGGTCGCGAGAGATAGAGACCCTCGAGCGAGGTCAGCCGGGACAGCGCGACGTAGGTCTGTCCCGGAGCGAACGCCCCCGACCCGAGGTCGACGATCGCGCGATCGTAGGTCTTGCCCTGGGATTTGTGGATCGTCACGGCCCACGCCAGCCGCAGGGGGAACTGGGTGAACTCCGCGACGATCTCGCGCGTGAGCGCCTTCGAACCGGGGTCGTAGGCGTAGCGGTACTTCTCCCACACTGCCGGCTCGACCTCGACCTCGTCGCCGTCGACATCGACGCGTACGGTGTCGCCGGCGATGCGGGTGACCCGGCCGATCGTGCCGTTGACCCAGCGGGGCGGGTCGGGGAAGGCACCCCGGTCGTTGCGCAGGAACATGACCTGCGCGCCCACCTTGAGCTTGAGCTCGGGATCGGCGGGGTATCCGGCCTCACCGCGGCCGAAGTCGCCGCTCACGTCGGCCTGCGCCGTCTGCTCGCGACCCCGGAGTTCGGCGAGGTGTCGCCGGTTGATGTTGTTGACGATGTCGTTGCGCGTCGCGAGCGTGATGATGGGCGTCTCGCCGTCACTGGGCTCGGGCGGAGTGCGCGCACCCGTGTCGTTGAGCACCTGCGCGATGTCGGCCGTCACAACGCCGTGACGGACGGCGTTGAGCATCGCCTTGAACCCGGCATCGGACTGGCGATGGATGTCGACCAGCTCGCGGATGTGCAGTTCGGCACCGTGCCGACCGAGCTCGATGAGCCCATCCGCCGCGGGCTCCTCACCGGCCCACACGTGCGCGTCGAAGAACCAGAAGGACCGGTAGTGGTCGCGCACGTAGCGCAGCTCGTCTCCGCGCGGCGGCACGGGAGCGAGCTGATAGGGGTCGCCGAACATCACGATCTGCACGCCGCCGAACGGCTCGTGCCGACGCCCCCGCGCGATGCGCAGCGAGCGGTCCATCGCATCCATCAGGTCGGCGTTGACCATCGAGATCTCATCGATGACGAGCGTCTCGATGGCGTTCAGGATCTTGCGCGTGGCATCCGTCTGCTTCTCGTCACTCGGTCCGATCAGGCCGATCGGAAGCCGGAAGAGCGAGTGGATCGTCTGGCCCTCGACGTTGAGCGCCGCCACGCCCGTCGGAGCGCACACCGCGATCTGCTTCGACGTGTTCCACGCCAGGTGCTGCAGGAGCGTCGACTTGCCCGTGCCGGCGCGACCGGTCACGAACACGTGCTCGTTCGTGTCTTCGATGAGTCGGAACAGCGCCTCTTGCTCGGCGGAAAGGGGCGGCGTAGTCACCGATTCATGGTAGCCACCGGATACCACAGTGCGGCCCGGCCCCGCTCATCCGGGCGCGGATGCCCGCACGGGAAAGCAGGCTTCCTAGACTGGAGTGGTGAATGACGAGGCGGGGAGCACCCGAGCGCGGCGGCCCCGCACCAGCCGTCGAGGACTCGCGGTCGACCTCACCCTGCTGGGCCTTGTCGGCGTGCTCCTGGTCGGAGCCGTCGCCGCCGGCGTCGCATCGCTTCACCGCGAGTTCTATTCGCCGACGGCGTTCGTCGAGCGGTATCTGAGCCTGCTCGCCGACGGCCAGGCGGCCGAGGCTCTGCGGATTCCCGGCGTCGCGGTCGACACCCCGCAGCTCGAGGCCGCGGGGCTTCCGGCAACGGCCTCCGACGCCCTGCTGCGCCGCGAAGCCCTCTCGACCCTCACCGACGTCGGCGTGGTGTCCGAGACGGAGCAGGACGGCATCTCGCGCGTCTCCGTGACATACCGGGCGGGCGGCGTCGAGGGGCAGACGACCTTCTCCATCGAGCGTGACGGCACGATCGGCCTCGCCCCCACGTGGCGATTCGCCGAGAGCCCGCTCGCGGTCATGGACCTCGTCGTGCGCGGTTCGATGTCGTTCGAAGTCAACGGCTTCGAGATCGACAAGCGACAGGTCTCGCCCGACGGCGTCGATGCCGACCCGCTCGCGCCGGTGTCGCTGCTGGTGTTCTCACCGGCGTTCTACTCCGTGTCCGTCGACACGGCGATCTCATCGACCCCGGGCGTCGGGGTGCTCTCGGACAGCCCGTTCGCGGCCGTCGCCGTCGACGTGCAGGCCGAGCCCACAGAAGAGTTCATCGGCGTCGTGCAGCAGCGCGTCGAGGAGTTCCTCACGTCGTGTGCGACGCAGCAGGTGCTGCAGCCGACAGCATGCCCCTTCGGGTTCTACGTGCAGGAGCGCATCGCCTCGGCGCCCACGTGGTCGATCGTGACGCAGCCGACCATCACGCTCGTTCCCGACGGCGCGGCGTGGGTGATCCCCGAAACCGAGGCGGTGGCGCACATCGACGTCGACATCCGCTCGCTCTTCGACGGGTCGGTCAGCTCCGTGAGCGAAGACGTGCCGTTCGTGCTGACGGCGCTCATCACGGTGCTGCCTGACGGCACCGCGACGATCACGGTCGGCGGGCCTGGCCTTCCCTGACGCTGCGGCGGGCGTCACGCTCGGCCAGCTGCGCGAGCTGCGCGTTGTACTCCTCGAGCTCGGCGTCGCCCGTGCGGTCGGCGTGCCGGTCGCTGCGTTTCTGCGCGCGGGCGTCGGAGCGCGACCACTGGATCGCGACCGTGATCGCGAGGATGAGCGTCGGGATCTCACCGACCGACCATGCCACGCCCCCGCCGATGTATTGATCCTCGAGCGGCGTCGGGCCCCACTCCCGGCCCATCGAGCCGTACCACTCCGCGACCATGAGCCCGGACTGCATCATGATCGAGATGCCGAAGAACGCGTGCATCGCCATGACGCCGACGAGCAGCACCAGGCGGCCGGGGTACGGCAGGCGCCACGGCACGGGGTCGATGCCGATCAGCGTCAGTGCGAACAGGTAGCCCGAGATGAGGAAGTGCGCGACCATCCACTCGTGGCCGAGGTGGTCGTAGAGCGCCCACCGGAAGAGGTCGGTGTAGTAGAACGCCCAGAGTGATACGACGAAGATGGCCGCGGCGACGAACGGGTTCGTCAGGACCCGCGAGACCGGCGTGTGCACGGCCCACAGGATCCACTCGCGCCCGCCGCGCGTGCCGTCATCGCGTTTGCGGATCGCCCGCGCCGCGAGGGTCACAGGGGCGCCCACGACGAGCAGCAGAGGGATCGCCATGCCCAGCAGCATGTGCCCGATCATGTGCACGCTGAACAGGTAGTCCTGGTAGACGTTGATGGGTCCTGCCGTCACCCAGAACAGCAGCAGCAGTCCGAGCGTCCACGACACCGACCGGAGGATCGGCCAGCGGTCGCCGCGCACGTGCATGCGCCGCACGCCCGCCCAGTAGAAGAAGAGGCCGAACGCCACGGCGAAGGCCCAGAGCAGGTCGGGGTTCCACGATGTCAGCCACCGCTCGGGGGTGAGCTCGGGAGGCAGCGGCGCCAGAGTGAGGATCTGCGCCGGCGTCGGCACGACGGGAATGACGGGGTCGACGGGCGGAGGTGTGCGCGCGAGGGCGGCTGCGGCACCGCTCGCGATCCCCATGAGGGCGAGCTCGAAGACGATGAGCCCCCAGAAGCGCCGCGACGCGCCGTCTTCGCGGAGGCGCCCGATCAGTCGCTTGCGGTACCAGGCACCGAGCGCGCCGATCGCGATGAGTGCGACGACCTTGACGATGAGGATGACGCCATACGCCGAGGCGAGCATCGACCATTCGCCGAGGCCGATCATGGCGCGCACCGTGCCGCTCGCGGCCACGACGATGAAGGCCGCGAGCGCGATGCTCGAGTAGCGGCCGAGCACGGTGGCGACGCCGTCGCGGTCGAGGAGAGGCCGCACGAACACCATGAGCATCAGTCCGCCGAGCCATACGGCGGCGGCGATGATGTGGATGATGAGCGCCGTCATCGCCTCGTGGTGGAACGCCGCCTCGCCGGAGTGCCCCTGCGTGCCCATCGGCACGAGGGTCGCGATCGCCAGTGCCGCGACGAGGAGCGTCGCCGTCCACGATCGGACGGCGAAGGTCAACACCGTCAGCAGAGCGCCGGCGACCGTCGTGATGAGCCAGGTGCGGCCGACTTCGGTCTCGGTGAGGAAGCGTCCCAGCTGCGCGCCGAACTCCGGGCTCGCGCTGATCGCCGGGTTGAACGCGTCGACGAAGGTGAAGAAACCGGTCGCGCCGGCGGCGACCGTGAACACGGCGGCCGAGACGGATGCCGCATCCAGCGCCACGTCGAAGGGCCGGTCGCCCGCCTTCAGCGCGAACAGCGCCGTGACGAGCACACCGACGACGCCCGCTGCCGAGAGGTTGACGAAGAGCTTCGCGATCGGAAGACCCCAGCGGGCGATGGGCCCGGGGTCGGCGATCGCGAGGGGCTCGGCACCGCCCCCGTAGGCGAGCGCCCACGTGAGGGTGAGGAGTGCGGCGACGACGAGGATCGCCGGGCCGACCGAGCGCAGCGTGCGGCGTGGACCCTGTCGCCTTGCGGCTTCGGGAGGCGCAACGGCGACGGGAGAAGAGGGCGCGGGGGTCACGGCTCCAGCCTAGGCGCGCAGAAGGGGGATGCCGCCTTCGGCATCCCCCTTCGACGGGTGTTACTTGACGGCTGCCTTGAGCTTCGAGCCGGCCGTGACCTTGACGCGCTGGCCCGCGGGGATCTTGATCTCTTCGCCGGTCTGCGGGTTGCGGCCCGTACGTGCCGACGTCTCGACGCGCTCGAACGAGATCCAACCGGGGATCGAGACCTTGCTGCCCTTGGCAACGGCCTCGGAGACGGTCGAGAAGAGGGAGTCAAGCATGCCCGAGACGGCGGACTGGCTCTGGCCGGTCGCGCTGGCGATGCTCGCGACGAGTTCGGTCTTGGTGATGGACTTGTCAGCCATGGGGTTGTCCTCCAAGGCGGCGTGAGCGCCGCCCCTATTGCTGGGACCGGTTGGCGAACGCCTTCCGGCTGGTCGGATCGACCGCCTTGACTATAGTCACGAAACCGCGGAATCTCGCGGATTTCTACCGCTTTTCGGCGTTCGTGGCGGCGTGTCGGGCTCTTCTGTGACTGTTTCGGCCGCTGTGGCATGCGAAACGGGGTCTCCGGCGTGCAGGCGCCGAAGCGCCGAGACGACGTCGTCATGCCAGCGGCGGGCGGCCGGAAGGGCTCCCGTGAAGATGGCTGTGTCATGCGTGACGCCGAGGTACCGGGTCGTGCTCGCATCGACGCCGGCCGCGCGCAGCGCCGCGCCATAGGCCTCGCCGTCGCCGCGCAGCGGGTCGTACTCGGCGGTGAGGATGACCGCCGGCGGCAGCCCCGCGTGCGACGGCGCGCGCAGCGGCGACGCGTACGGTTCACGGGCATCCCCCGCCGTGCGCAGGTAGGTGCGCGCGACCGAGCGCAGTTCGCGCCGCGCGAGGAAGCTCGGGATGCCGAGCGCGCGAGTCGCGCGCAGATCGAGGTGGTGCCCCGTGAGGTCGGTGACGGGCACTTCGAGCAGCTGCAGCCGCAGCGGCAGCGCGGCGCGGCTGCGGTTGACCAGCGTCAGCGCCGCGGCGATGTTCGCCCCCGCCGAGGTTCCGGCGAGGCCGATCCGGTCCCGTTCGATGCCCAGCTCATCCGCGCGCGCGAAGAGCCACTCCAGCGCCGCGTAGGCCTGCTCGACCTGCACGGGGTAACGGTGCTCGGGGGCCAGCGCGTAGTCGACGGCGACGATGATGACGCCCGCATCGTGTGCGCGCCGGCGGAACGCGGCATCCGTCGTGGGATAGTCGATGCCTCCGATGCGGAACGCCCCGCCGAAGAAGGCGAGGACCGCCGGCAGGGGGGTCTCAGCAAGCGGCGGTCGGTACACGCGCACGCGGAACGGAGGCTCACCCGCGACCTCGTGCTCGCTCGTCGGCAGATCGGGCCCGGGCGTGCCCACGGTCCGAAGCTCGGTGCGATCCCACGCGAGGGCTGCACGACGGTGACGCTCACGCGGACTCAGCGGCGTCTTCGTGCTCGGGGATGGAGGCGGGACCTCGGTGCGTGCGAAGGGCCAGAGCGCCGCCAGCCGTGCGCGAGCCGACCCGAGCGCCTGATCGATCAGGTAGCGGCGGTGCACCCGGAGTCGCTCGGCGAAGAAGGGGTCGACAGGCACGCGTCCATTGGACCACGGTGCCGCCGGGAAAGCAGAAAGGCCCGGAGGGAACTCCGGGCCTTTCTTATGCTGTGATGCTTACCAGCTCGACTTGGTCACGCCGGGCAGCTCGCCACGGTGCGCCATGTCGCGGAAGCGAACACGCGAGATGCCGAACTTGGTCAGCATTCCGCGCGGGCGGCCGTCGATGACGTCGCGCGAACGCAGACGCACGGGCGACGCGTTGCGCGGCAGCTTCTGAAGGCCCAGGCGGGCGGCTTCGCGCTCTTCGTCGGTCGAGGTCGGCGACACGAGCGCCTTCTTCAACTCGGCGCGCTTGGTGGCGTAGCGGTCGACGACCGCCTGGCGCTGCTTGTTGCGCGCGATCTTGCTCTTCTTGGCCATGTGATCAGCGCTCCTCTCGGAAGTCGACGTGCTTGCGCACGACAGGGTCGTACTTCTTGAGCACGATGCGGTCGGGGTTGTTGCGGCGGTTCTTGCGCGTCACGTAGGTGTATCCCGTGCCGGCGGTCGAACGCAGCTTGATGATCGGACGGACGTCCTGAGACTTCTTAGCCATCAGAGCTTCACACCCTTCGCGATCAGGTCCTTCACAACCGACTCGATACCGCGCACATCGATGACCTTCATGCCCTTAGCGGACACGTTGAGGGTGATCTTGCGGCCAAGCGAAGCCACGAAGTAAGTCTTCTTCTGCACGTTCGGGTCGAAGCGGCGCTTCGTCCGGCGGTGCGAGTGCGAGATGTTGTGACCGAAGCCGGGAACTGCTCCAGTCACCTGGCACACTGCTGCCATAGTGATGTCTCCTTAGTACCGTGGCACCGGACGGTGCCACCCAAGATCCCTTGTCTGCATCCTCGTGAGGATACGTACTGCGTGCTGGAGTGCGCGCAGACAGAGAGTCAGCCTAGCACGGCGGCGTCCGCCGCGCCGCGCCCCCACCGGAATGCAGACACCGTCGGGTCGGCGGGGATCCAGAATCGCCACGGGAATGCGGCCGTCCCGGCGATGCCCGCCACTCCGACCCGAGGGCCCGTCGCCGCCTCGGTGAAGGGCTCGTCGCGCAGCCAGAGCCGAGCGACGGCGCCGTTCAGCGGTTCTCCCGTGATGACGTCGATGCCGTCGTGTCGCGGATGCCGCAGACCCACGGCGTCGCCGAATCGGCCAGGACCGCGGGCGAGGTCGCGCGCGGCGCGCGCGGCGGGGCGCCGCCGGAATGCGGCATCCGCCCCCTCGATCACTTCTCCTGCGCGCAGCAGCACACCGCCGGCGAGACCGTCGGGTGCGCACACGACGTTCACGCACGAGTGGATGCCGTGGCTCAGGTAGACGTAGAGGTGCCCCGGCTCGCCCCACATCGTCGCGTTGCGCGCCGTAGGCCCCATCCGCGCGTGCGAGCCGGGATCGGGCACCTCGCCCGTTCCGCGGCCGTGGTAGGCCTCGACCTCGGTGATGCGCACCGCGACCTCGTCACCGTCGACGACGGTGCGCAGTACGCCGCCGAGAAGGCGCGGCGCGACGGCGAGCGGCAGGTCGACGAGCTCGTCGCGCGTCGCGGGGTGCGAACGGTCGGTCATGAGACGGGCACGCGGCACCAGGAGATGGCGAAGCCCTGCAGCGAAACGACCGGCGCGGCGTCGTCGAGCTGCACGATGCGGGTCTCGAGCCGCTCGGGCAGCGGCAGCAGATAGCGGTCGTAGGGGTTGGCGACAGCGTCGGGGGCGACCGTCAGGGCGGCGTAGCGTCCGCTGGGTGAGACGCACGTCTGCATGAGCGCGTCGGCGGGGCCGATGTCGGCGATGATGCGGGTCGCCCCGCCGGGGTCGACGAGGGCGACAGAGGTGCCGAGCGACCGCGTGCCCGCCTCGTCGAGCACGACCGATGAGCGCAGCGTGCCGCCGCCGGGAACGGGCAGCGCCGTGCCGAGAAGCCCGAGCTCACGCTCGGGCGCGACGAGCGGCTGCTCCGTGCCGTCGGTGAGGTCGACGACGACCATGCCCTCGAGGCGCTCGACGATCGCTTCGGTTCCGGCGACGCCGTCGATCGCGATCGCGGTGCCGAACGAGGTCGCCTCGCCGCCGTCGGCGCCGGTGAGCAGCAGGTTCCCGTCGAAGGTCAGGAGCAGGATGCTGTCGGTCTCGGGGACGAACCGCCAGTCCGCGATGCGCGCGTCGGTGCCGGGCACCTCGATCCGGGCGGGCGTGTCGCCGGCGACCGTGAACAGAGCGCTCTCGAGGCCCCCCGTATCGCTGAGGAGGGCGTCCGAATACGTGAACCCGATCAGGTCGCCGCGATCCGCCGCCTGCAGGTTCGTCACGACGCCGTCGTCGCCGGGGAGCGGCAGTTCGCGCTCGTCCGAGCCGTCGAGGTCGGTGACCAGCAGCGCGGGGTGATCGTCCTCGGTGCGCACCGAGACGACGAGCTGCGACGCCGTCGCGCGGAAGTCCTGGATCGCGGGGTGGCTGAACACCGGCTCGGCCTGCTCGCCGGCGAGGTCGGTGCGAAAGATCGTGTCGTCGCTCGGCCCGCCGCGCTGCAGCAGGTAGACGGAGAGCGCCGGGGTGCGGAACGTCTCGACGATTGTCGCGTCGGGGCCGCCGCCGAGGCCGCGCACGCCGTCGATCGTCACGGTGTACTCGGTGTCATCGCGCAGCGGCAGGCCGAAGCGCACGCCGACGCTTCGCCCCGACGTGTCGACGGCGAACGGCGTCTCGGGGTCGACGGTGACCTGGTCGGGGTCGACCTCCGCGAGCGACTGCGACGTCGTCACGATCATGCGCGAACCGGATGCCGCCACCGAGGCGGCCGGATCCACCTGCACGTCGGTGATGCGCGGGCCCTGCACGACGCCGATCGCCGCGGCCCCGACGCCGACCACGGCGAGCGCGGCGACGACGACGCCGAACGACAGCAGGAACGCGCGGCTTCGCCTGGCGCGTGCGCGACCGCGACGCGTGTCAGTACTCATACGGGTCGCTCGGCTCGTCAATCGGCTCGACGTCGCTCGCCGTGATGGCGAGGCGCCCGTCGCCGGTTGCGCGCACGGTTCCCGTCACCGTGACCCACTGGCCCGTTTCGGGCACGGCGTCCGTCGTGATGGGCACGGTGGCGGGTTGCGCGTCGATGACGCAGTGCGTGATGACGAGGCGCGTCAGGTCGAAGCCGTCGTCGCCGGGGGTGACGAACCCCGTGAGGGTCACGGGGTCGCCGTCGAACGCATCCGGGTTCGTCGCGGTCGCGAACGCCGACGCCCACTCGCCGACGCCGAACTCCGAGGTGTCGCCCGTCGTCGCGAGCGTGACGGCGTCTGCTCCCGCGAACAGCGGCGGAGCCCCCACGTCACGCGACATCGCCAATTCGGCGCTGAGGGATGCCGGGGGCAGCACGAGCGTCAGCAGGACGATGCCCGACGCCGCGATGCCGCCCGTGGCGACGACGGCGCGCCCCACGACAGGAGTGCGCGGGTGGTCGTGGTCGTGGTCGTCGCCGTGATCGTGATCGTCTTCTTCCGCGCCGAGCGGCAGCGCGAAGCTCGTGATCGCACCGATCAGCACGACGACGGCCATCCCGACGGCGAACCACGCCGAATCCGGATTGATGTACAGCGCGAGCCTGCCGGTCACAGCGAGCGTGATCGTGACGACGGCGAGCACCGCGGCGAGCCCGACGCCGAGCCAGCGGGTAAGGAGAGCGCGGGACGGATCAGCCAATGAGGTTCACCCCCGCACCGATCGCGAAGGCGGCGAGCACCACGATGACGACGATCCCCGCGAGGGCGCGCGTCGTGAACGTCGTGCGCAGCAGAGCGAGCATCTTGACGTCGACGAGCGGACCGACGAGGAGGAACGCGATGATCGAGCCCGGGGTGAAGGTCGAGGCGAAGGACAGCGCGAAGAATGCGTCGACGTTCGAGCAGATCGACACGACCATTGCGAGGGCGATCATCGCGATGATCGACAGGGCCGGGTTCGATCCGATCGCCAGGAGCGTCTCGCGAGGGATGAGCACCTGCACGGCGCCGGCGAGCGCCGATCCGATCACGAGCGCGGGCATGACGGCGCGCAGTTCGACGATGAACTGGCTGAGGGTCCGACGTCCGCGGGCGGCGGTGCCCTGCGCCGCGTGCTGGCGGGCGCACGTGCTGCGGAAGCGCCTCGTGAGCAGGCCGTCCGGTGACGGATGCCGCGAGTACAGCCAGCCGATCAGGTTCGCGATGAGGAACCCGCCGACGAGCCGAATGACGAGGATGCCGTCGGAGAAGCCGAACGCCTGGTGCGTCGTGATGATGACGATCGGGTTGACGATGGGCGCCGCGATGAGGAACGTGAGCGTTTCGGGCACCGTGAAGCCGCGCATCATGAGGCCCCGGGCGAACGGCACGTTGCCGCACTCGCAGACCGGCACGAACATGCCCAGCAGCGACAGCACCGCGCGTCGAGCCCAGGCGCGCCGGGGCATCCATCGCTCGATGGCACCCGGGGGGATCCACACCTGCACGACGATCGACAGCACGACACCGAGCGCGACGAACGGCAATGACTCGATGAGCACGCTGATCGCGAGGGTCAGTCCGTCCTGCGCGCGGGCGGGCAGGCGCGCGGGGAAGAGCTCGGGCACGAAGAGGTCGATCGCGAACAGACCCACGACGATGGCGGCGCCGATGGCGATGGGGGCGACGAGGCGTGCTGCGCGCGGGCGGCCGGCCTGACCGTCGGGGCGCAGCGCGAAGTCAGCCCGAGACACGCTCGCTCGTCCGCGTCCGCGCGCACATCGCGCACAGTCCGAAGATGTCGACCACGTGCTCGGCCTCGGCGAAGCCGTGACTCTCGGCCGTGCGGCGCGCCCACTGCTCGACGTCGGAGGCCTCGATCTCGACCGTGAGCCCGCAGGAGCGGCAGATCAGGTGGTGGTGGTGCGCCGTCGTCGTGCACGCGCGGTAGAGGGCCTCGCCCTCGGGGCTCTGCAGCGAATCGGCTTCGCCCTGCGCCGCGAGACCCGCCAGAGCACGGTAGACGGTGGCGAGGCCGATGCCGGTGTTGTCTTCGCGCAGGGTCGCGTGCAGCGTCTGAGCGCTCACGAAACCCGGCGTGTCGGCGAGGGCTTCGCGCACGCGCTCGCGCTGCCACGTGTTGCGCTGGGCCATGCCGGGATTCTACCCGCGGGCTCTGAGCGGTGCCCGGGAGCCCCGGAACCGGCAGGCGAGGTAGATCACGAACGAGATCGTCGTGATGTACGGGCTCACGGGGAGCGTGCCCATGATCGCGAGCAGGATCCCGCCCACGGCAGAGACGAAGCCGAAGATCGCGGCGAGCACGGGAACGGCGACGGGCCCCGTCGCGACGCGCATCGCGGCGGCGGCGGGTGTCACCAGGAGCGCCATGACGAGCAGGGCGCCGATGATGTGCACGGCGACGGCGACCATGAGTCCGAGCAGCAGCATGAAGGTGAGTGACACCGCCGTCGTGGGAACGCCGCGCGCCGCGGCGGACTGCGGGTCGAGCGAGTCGAAGCGCAGGGGCCGCCAGATGAGCAGCATCCCGACCAGCACGAAGAGGCTGATGCCGACGAGCCAGCCGAGCTCGCCGGTCTGCACCGACACGATCTGGCCCGTCAGCAGGCTGAAGCGGTTGGCGCTGCGCCCGTCATAGAGCGACAGGAAGAGGATGCCGAGACCCAACCCGAACGGCATGAGCACGCCGATGATCGAGTTGCGATCCCGTGCGCGGGCGCCGAGCCAGCCGACGATCGCGGCGGCGAGGACGGATCCGACGATCGACCCGGTCACGACGTCGACGCCGATGAGGAGGGCCGCCGCGGCGCCCGCGAACGACAGCTCACTGATGCCGTGCACGGCGAACGCCATGTCGCGCTGCATGACGAAGACGCCGACGAGGCCGCCGACGAGGCCGAGGACGGCACCGGCGATGACCGAGTTCGACACGAGGCCGAGGATCTCGGCGTAGTCCGCGAGGCCCCCGAACATGGCGTCGGCGATGTCCGGCCAGGTCATTCGTGGTCTCCGTCGTGGTGGTGATGCGCGCTCTCGGCGTCGGGCGCGCCGACGACGACGAGACGGTCGCCCGCACGCAGCACGAACACGTGCGCGCCGTACAGGTCGGTGAGCACGTCGGAGCGCAGCACCTCGCCGGGTGTGCCGAGCATGAAGCGGCCGTTGGCGATGTAGAGGATGCGATCGACCTTGCCCAGCAGCGGGTTGATGTCGTGTGTGACCAGCAGCACGGCGGCGTCGGTGTCGCGGCGATGACGGTCGATGAGACCGATGACCTCTTGCTGGTTCGCCAGGTCGAGGCTCGTCAGCGGCTCGTCGCACAGCAGCAGGCGCGGGTCGTCGGCGAGCGCCTGGCCGACACGGAGTCGCTGCTGCTCACCACCCGAGAGCAGCCCGACGGGGCGGTCGGCGAACGAGCGTGCGCCGACGGCGTCGACGAGCGCGTCGATGCGCGCGCGATCACCGCGCCGCGGGAGGGGCAGGCCGAAGCGGTGCCCGTCGACGCCGAGGGCGACGAGGTCGCGACCGCGCAGTGGCGTCTCGGGGGGCAGCGGACGCTGCTGCGGGATGTATCCCACGCCGCGATTGCCGCGGCGGTGCACGCGCTGGCCGAGCACCTCGATCTCACCGCCGCTGAGCGGCTCGAGGCCCAGGATCGCCCGCAACAGCGTCGTCTTGCCCGTGCCGCTCGGGCCGAGCACCGCGATGAGCTCGCCGGGCGCGACGTCGAGGTCGAGCCCTGACCACAGTTCGCGGTCGCCTCGGTGCAGCGACGCGTCGCGGATGACGAGCGGCTGGGTCATCCGCGCAGCGCCTCGTCCAGCAGCGTGACGTTGGCCTGCATCCACTCGAGGTACGTCTGCCCCTCGGGCAGCGTCTCGCTGAACTCGACGATGGGGATGCCCAGTGCCGTCGCGTCGTCGATGATCGCGGTCGTCTCGGCGCCGCCGGTCTGCGTGTTGACGATAACGGCAGCGACCTGGCCGGACTCCAGGAGCTTCGTCGCGGTCAGAAGTGTCGCCGCCGGCACATCGCGCCCGTCTTCGACGGCGTGCGTGAAGTCGTCGGGTGCGACGTTGACGAGACCGGCCGCTTGGGTGAGGTACTGCGAGATGGGCTCGGTGACGAAGATCTCGGTGCCGCCGAACTCGGTCGACATCTCATCGAGCGCCGTCTCGATCTGATCGATGCCGTTCGTGAACTCGGCCAGGTTCGTCGCGAACATATCGGCGTTGTCGGGGTCGAGTGCGCTGAGCTCGACCGAGATCGCCTCGGCCAGGTGGGCGACGACGTGCGGGTCGTACCAGACGTGCTCATTGACCGAGTGGTCGTGGTCGTGGTCGTCGTCGTCGTGATCGTGGTCGCCGTGGTCGGCGGGGGGCGTCGCCTCAGAGAATTCGACGGCGGGCACAACGGGCCGGACCCCACCCGCCCCGTCGACGAGGGCGTCCATGAACGCGTCGTACCCGCCGCCGTTCATCACGACGAGGTCGGCTCGCGAGACGGACAGCTGGTCGCGCGCGCTCGCCTCGAACGAGTGCGGGTCCTGCGCGGCCGACGACACGATCGACACGACGCTGACGGCGTCTCCGCCGATCGCTTCGACGATCTGGCCGTAGACATTCGTCGAGGCGACGACCGCGACACGGCCGTCGTCGGCGGGAGCACCGGATGCGCAACCGGCAAGGCCGAGGGTCGTGGCAAGGCCGAGAGCGGTCAGAGTGCGGCGCGTCGAAGTCACTCGGCGAGTGTACAGCTAATGAGAATCGTTCTCAACACGGTCGCTCAGTCGAGGAGCAGCGCGGGCTCCTCCAGCACCGCGGCGACATCGGCGATGAACCGCGACATGCCGTCGCCGTCCACGACGCGGTGGTCGAACGACCCCGCGACGGTCGTCACCCAGCGCGGGCGGACCTCGCCATCGACGACCCACGGCTTCTGCCGGATCGTGCCGAGCGCCACGATGCCGGACTCACCGGGGTTGAGGATCGGGGTGCCGGCATCCATTCCGAACACGCCGATGTTCGTGATCGTGATCGTGCCGTTCTGCTGGTCGGCCGGTGTCGCGCGGCCCTCGCGCGCCGTCGCGGTGAGCTGCTCGAGCGCACGGGCGAGCTGGCGCAGGCTGAGGTCCTGCGCTTCTTTGATGTTGGGCACGAGCAGTCCCCTCGGGGTCGCCGCGGCGATCCCGAGGTTGACGTAGTGGCGCACGCGGATCTCGGCGCCGCCGTCGACATCGACCCACGCCGCATTGACCATGGGTGTGCGCCGCACGGCCCAGACGACGGCACGCGCCATGATGAGCAGCGGCGAGACCTTGACGTCGGCGAAGTCCGGTGAGGCCTTGAGCCTCTTGACGAGTTCCATCGTGCGAGTCGCGTCGACGTCAGTCCACACCGACACGTGCGGGGCCGTGTAGGCCGAGCGGACCATGCCGGATGCCGTGGCCTTGCGGACACCCTTGACCGCGATCGTCTCTTCGCGGGCGTCGCCGGCGGGGTGGTCGACGGCGATCGTCTCTTCGCGCACGGCGCTGGGCTCGGGCGTCGCGATGTTGCGGAACACCGATGCCTGAGACGCATGGCTCATGACGTCGTCGCGGGTCACTTCGCCCGCAGGCCCGGTCGGGGTGACGGTCGTCAGATCGATTCCCAGGTCTCGGGCCAGCTTGCGGATCGGCGGCTTCGCGACGACGCCCACCGACGCCTCGATGCGCTTCGCCTGGTCGGCGGGCTTCTTGCGCCGCGACTTCACCTCGCCGCCGGCCCCGTACCCGACGAGGACCGAGCCCGCGCCCTCGGCGGCGACGGGCTCGGGGGCCGCCGCCGGGGCGGCGGCATCCGTGATCGTGATGATGGACGCGCCCACCTCGACCGTCGCCCCCTCGGCCACGAGCAGATCGCCGACCGTGCCGGCGAAGGGCGAGGGCAGCTCGACGAGCGACTTCGCCGTCTCGATCTCGACGAGGACGTCGTTGACGGCGACCGTGTCGCCCGGCGCGACGCGCCACGAGACGATCTCGGCCTCGGTCAGCCCCTCGCCGACGTCGGGCAGTGTGAAGGTCTGCACACTCATACTCATTCCTCTCCGAACCTGCGGTGGGCGGTCAGTAGGCGAGGGCGCGGTCGACGGCCTCGAGGATGCGGTCGGCATCGGGCAGATAGGTGGCCTCGAGCTTCGCGGGAGGGAAGGGCGTGTCAAAGCCCGACACCCGCAGCACGGGGGCCTCGAGCGCATAGAACGCGCGCTCCATGACGGTCGCGGCGACTTCGGAGCCGAGCGACGTGAAGCCCGGCGCCTCCTGCGCGTAGACCATGCGGCCCGTCCGTCGCACGGAATCCAGGATCGGGCCGTAGTCGATGGGTGACAGCGACCGCAGATCGATGACCTCGCACGACGTGCCCTCGGACTCGGCGAGGGCCGCCGCCTGCAAGAGCGTCGTCACCATCGCACCGTGCCCGACGAGCGTGACGTCGGTGCCGGGCCGCACGAGTCGCGATGCGTGCAGTGGCAGCGCGCGGGTCATCGTGTCGACCTCGCCCTTCTGCCAGTACTTCGCCTTCGGCTCGAGGAAGATCACGGGATCCGGCGAGTCGATCGCATCCTGGATCATCCAGTACGCGTCGTTCGGCGTCGACGGGCTCACGACCCGCAGCCCCGGCGTGTGCGTGAAGTACGCCTCGGGGCTCTCCTGGTGGTGCTCGACGGCGCCGATGTGGCCGCCGTACGGAATGCGGATGACGACGGGGAACGAGATCGCCCCCTCGTGCCGGTTCGTCATCTTGGCCAGCTGTGACGTGATCTGGTCGAACGCGGGGAACACGAAGCCGTCGAACTGGATCTCGCACACGGGGCGGAATCCCGCCATCGCGAGCCCGATCGCCGTGCCGACGATGCCCGACTCGGCGAGCGGGGTGTCGATGACACGGCGGTCGCCGAACTCGGCCTGCAGCCCCTCGGTGACGCGGAACACCCCACCGAGCGGCCCGATGTCCTCGCCCATCAGCAGCACGCGATCGCTGCCGGCGAGCGCAGCGCGCATCCCGGCGTTGAGGGCGCGGCTGAACGCCATGGTGTCCGTCACTCGCCGGCCTCCTCGAACGATGCCTCATAGTCGGCCAGCCATGCCCGCTGCTCGTCGATGAGCGGATGCGGCGAGCTGTAGACGTGCCCGAACATGGTCTCGTTCGGGATGCCGCCGAGCTCGGTCGTGCGCACCCGGATGTCCTCCGCGGTCGCCTCGGCCTCGGCGTCGACGTCGGTGAAGAACGCGCTCGAGGCACCCCGTCCTTCGAGGTAGGCGCGCATCCGCGCGATCGGGTCGCGCTTCGCCCAGGACTGCTCCTGCTCGGACGTGCGGTACTTCGTCGGGTCGTCGCTGGTCGTGTGTGCACCCATGCGATAGGTCATCGCCTCGATCGCGCGGGGCCCATCGCCGCCGCGCGCCTCGTCGAGCGCCGTGCGGGTGACGGCATAGCTTGCCAGCACGTCGTTGCCGTCGACCTGAACGCTCGGGATGCCGTAGCCGTGTCCGCGGCGCACGAGCGGAACGCGCGACTGCGTCGAGACGGGCACCGAGATCGCCCACTGGTTGTTCTGCAGGAAGAACACCTCGGGGGTCCGGTAGCTGGCCGCGAACACCATCGCCTCGTGCACGTCGCCCTGGCTGGAGGCCCCGTCGCCGTAGTAGACGATGACCGCCTCGTCGCGCTCGGGATCCCCCGTGCCGCAACGGCCGTCGAACACGAGTCCCATGCCGAAGCCCGTCGCGTGCAGCGTCTGCGCACCGAGGACGAGCGTATAGATGTGCGTGTTGCCGTTCTTGGGATCGGTGGGGTCCCACCCGCCGTGCGTCAGACCCCGCATGAGCCGGATGATGTCGATCGGATCGACGCCGCGGATCCTCGTCACCGCGTGCTCGCGGTACGAGGGGAAGAGGTGGTCCTGCGGCCGAGCGGCGCGGGCCGAGCCCACCTGCGCGGCTTCTTGACCGAAGCTGGGCGGCCACAGGGCGAGCTGACCCTGACGTTGCAGGTTCGTCGCCTGCCGATCGAACGCGCGGATGACCGCCATGTCGCGGTAGAAACCCTCGAGCTCCGCCTCGGGCAGGGCGTCGATGAGCGCGAGATACGGTTCCGCGGCGGCGGTCGGGGCGAACCTGCCGTCGGCCGCGAGTACGCGGACGACCTCGGAATCCTCGCTGAGCGGCGTCGTCATCGTTCTACGCTATCGACCGGCCCGCGTGCCCTTCTGGGAGGTCCTTCACAACGGATTCTGCAATCCGTAGGACCTTCTCGACAGAGGCTTCCTCGCCGACCGAGATACGGATTCCGTCGCCCGCGAAGGGCCGCACGATGAGTCCGGCCGCATCGAACGCCTCGGCGATCGCGAGGGTGTGCTCTGCTGCGGGGAGCCACACGAAGTTGCCCTGCGCCTGTGGAACCGCCCACCCGGCGACGCGCAGCGCCTCGGCCAGGCGATCGCGGCGCTCGGCGATCGTGCGTGCGCGCTCGACCAGGTCGGCCTCGGCGACGAGGCTCGCCAGCGCGGCTTCTTCGGCGTGATTGGTGACCGAGAGCGGGATCGCGGTGCTGCGGGCGGCATCGAGGATGCGGGGGTGCCCGACGGCGTAGCCGATGCGCAGACCCGCGAGGCCGAACGCCTTCGAGAACGTGCGCAGCACGACGACGTTCGGACGGTCCGCGGCTTGGAGCACGCGTTTGCCGTCGACGGCGTCGAGGTCGGTCACGAACTCGGCGTACGCCTCGTCGAGGATCACGAGCACGTCGGCGGGGACCTGCGTCATGAACGCGTCGAACTCCGCCTGCGTCACGATGGGGCCCGTGGGGTTGTTCGGGCTGCACACGATGATGGCCCGCGTGCGGTCGGTGATCGCGGCGGCCATCGCCGGCAGATCGTGGCGCGCGTCGGCGGTGAGAGGCACCTGCACGGCGGTCGCGCCCGCCACGACGGCGAGCCACGGGTAGGCCTCGAACGAGCGCCAGGCGTAGACGACCTCGTCGCCGGGGCCCGACGTCGCCTGCACGAGCTGCGCGAGGATCGACACGCTCCCCGCGCCGACGTGCACGGAATCCGGCCCGACCCCGAAGCGCTCGGCGATGCGCTCGCGCAGACGCGCCGCGGACGCATCGGGGTAGCGGTTGAGCGAGGTCGCGGACTGCACGGCCTCGACCACGCCGGGCAGCGGGTCGAACGGGTTCTCATTGCTCGAGAGCTTGAAGGCGTCGACGCCGGCTTGCCGTCCCTGCTTGTACGGCGGCAGGGCGGCGATCGCGGCACGGACACGGATGGGGAGGTCGGGGGCTTCGGTCACGATGCAGAGTCTACGAGCGAGAGCAGGTGCCGCGTCAGTCGGCGATTGCCGCCACTTCCGGGCACGTGGGCCGCGTGGGAGACTGCCGGTATGCGCTTCATCATCCGCGTCGTCGTCAACGCGTTCGCCATCTGGATCGTGACGCTCATCCCCGCACTGCAGGTCACCGTCATCGCGTTCCCGCCCGGCGAAACGCTGCAACTCGTGCTGACTCTGCTGCTGGTCGCCGCGATCTTCGCGATCGTCAACACCGTCATCGGCACGGTACTCAAGGTGCTCGCTCTTCCCCTCTACATCCTGACGCTCGGGCTCATCGGGCTCATCATCAACGCGTTCCTGCTCTGGCTGACGGGGTGGATCACGTCGTTCTGGGACTGGGGCCTGCGGGTCGAGAGCTTCTGGTGGGGTGTCGTCGCAGCGATCATCATCTCGATCATCAACTGGATCTTCGGAATCCTGCTGCGCCCCCAGCAGAGCCGTCGGGACTGACGACGCGCTTCGCGCCGAACTCGACGACGTCGACCCGCTCGGCCGTGCCGAGCTCGGCGAAGACGGCGCGCACGGCGTCAACGCGCGGATCGGCGGACGCGTCGACCATCGCCGCCGTCTCGACGTAGTGCCGCATGCCGTGCGCGGCAGTGGCGGCGTCGATCGCATCAGGCGTCGGATCCGTCGACCGCTCGACCACGAAGCTGCCCGGGGCACCGACGGGCGCCGTGCTCCCGCCGCCGGCGAGCCCCGCGATCGGGTCGTCGGTGTGCCGCAGGGCGACGCTCAGCGTGCCGTGCCCGACGTCGGCCTCGACGGGCGAGCCGAACGACACGAGCGTGTGCGTGTCGAACCCTCCCTCGAGCGCGAGATGCGAGGTGATCATGGCGCCCTGCGAATGGCCGAAGGCGTGCACCGTGTCACCGGGTCGCGCCCCCGCGGATTCGAGCGCTGCGAGGGTCGCCTCGTACGACGCCGACGCCCGTCCGGTGGCGAGGTCGGCGTTGGAGCGGGTATCCCACGCCTCGCGCCCGCCGACACCGACCGACTTCGTGCCCGACACGTAGACGGCGTATTGGGGGGATCCGCCGGGCATCGCGTACCGCTCGACCCGCACGCGCGACGCGCCGTCTCCGGGCATGCGGGATGCCGCGGCGGCGAGGCTCGCCGGCGCGCTCGTCGTGCCCGTCGACACGCGCTGCACCGTGACCGCGTCGCGCGCGGGGGCGAGTCGCTCACGTCGTCCGATCTGCCCCCAGCGGCTGAATCCCACGACGCCCGCACCGAGGATCGCGCCGAGCCCGCCCACGACTCCGCCGATGACGGCGCCGGGTGCACTGTAGATGCCGCCGATCTCGAACCCCGTCTCGGTCGCCTGGCGCACGAGCTCGGACGGCCACATGATCGCCCGCTCGAAGGTGAGCAGCGATGCCTGCTCGCCGATGCCCGAGTACTCGGCCCCGAGCGCAGCGCGGCGCCGAGCGATGCGCGATGCTTCGGCGTCGTCACCCGCTGCGACAGCGGCCGCGTGCTGTGCGTGCAGGTCGACGAGCTCATAGATCGCTGCGGCCATCCGCAACTGCTCGGCGATCGCGTCGGCGTCGAGCTGCACTTGCAAGAGCCGGTTCCACAGAACGGATGCCGCACTCTGGGCCCCGGCATGGCGCTCGGCGAACAGCATGTTCTGCACCGAGCCGAGGCGCGCGGACAGCTCGTCGAGGTCGCCGCGAGCACCGATGAACCGCGCAGCCGTCGTACGCAGCGTCTCGGTGTCGACGGCGACGGCGCCACCCCCGCGGATGTCGAGCTCGCCCGTCACAGCCCGCCCCCGTCAAGACGCGCCCGCTCGAGGGCGCGAGCCTGCACTGCGGCGGCGCGCGCCGTGTCGGCGAGCGCCGCGAGGGTCGCGACATCTCCGGCCCAGCGATCAGCGCGCTCGTAGAACGCCGTCGCCGCGCGGGACTGCCATTCGGTGAGCCCCGCGAGCGTTCGTGCGTGCTGAGCGGCGTCGACGAACCGGTCTGCCAGCACGTCGAGCTCGCGGATGATGATGTCGAGCTGCGTCACCCGGCCATGGTCGGCGGATCACTCCTCGTGCGGCCGACGCCCGCCGGCGTCCGTGGACTCGCGAGAGGATCCCGCGTTTGGGGAGGAACCGGGTCAGTGGCGGAAGATCGCGGTCCCGACGTAGACCTTCGTCGTGGCGGTCGAGGTGTTGCCCGCGGCATCTGTCGCCGAATAGGTGAAGGTGTACACGGCGTCGTTCACGGCGCGGACGAGGAAGGACGTGTCGCTCAACGTGGCGATCGCCGCCTTCTTGGCCCCGGATGTCGTCGCCGAGATGAGCGTCACCGTGACGTCACCGCTGTCGTCGGCGGCCCGCACGGCCATGTCAACGCGGCGGTCGCCGAGCGGCAGGACGATCCACCGCTGCGACGGTGTGACGGTGATGGTCGGGGCGGTCGTATCCGGCGCCTCCAGGTCGAGCCCCACGACGACCGGGTCGTGGTCGCTCGAGCGGTAGGCGTCCGGCGCGTAGAGGGCATCCTGCGCGTCGGCCTTGAAGGTCGTGTCGTAGTCGACGAGGCTCGGCTCGTCGGCGTTGACGTTCCAGACGGCGGCGCCGGTGACCTCGTCGACGATGTCCGCCCCGGCCAGCGCGTGGTCGAGCGAACCGAGCTGCCCGTCGAACACGTAGGTATACGTGTCTGCGGCGACGACGTCGGTGTAACCCGCGCCGTAGAGCACCTGCATCGGGTCTTCCTGCGCATACGCGTTGAGGTCGCCGAGGATCAGCTCGCGCCCCGCGCCCTGGCCCGTCGGATCGGTCGCGAGCCAGTCGGCCAGCGCGGCGGCGGCCTGCGTGCGCACGCCGTTGCAGTTGCCCTGCCCGTTCGGGTCGGTCGGGTCGCCCACCGCGGCGCAGGTCGAGCCCTTCGACTTCAGGTGGTTCACGACGACCGTGAAGGACGCCCCGTTCGCATCGGTGAAGCTCTGCGTGAGGCCGGGCCTGTTGAAGGCGTCGAGCCAGCGAGCGTCTTCGGACTGGTCCATGAGCTGGAATGCGCCCGCGGGAGTGACCGACGCCGGCTTGTACAGGATCGCCGTCGCGATGACATCGGTGCCGATGACGCCTGTGGCGATGTAGTCGTACACGTCGGCGCCGAGCCGCGCATTGAGCGCGTCGGCGAGGGCGGCCACGGCGGTGCCGTTGTTCTCGATCTCGACGAGCCCGAACACGTCGGCGTCGATCTCGGCGAGTGCCGCGACGATCTTCGCCTGCTGCCGCTCGAACTCGACGGGATCATTCGCGCCGCGCGCGTCGGGGCCCGTGAGCGTCGTGAAGTAGTTCAGCACGTTGAAGCTCGCGACCGTCAGCGCCCCCTCGACCGCCGGTGCCGCGAGGCGTGGGTTGGCGACCTCGTATTCGGCGCCCTGCGTGGCCTGGATCGCCCACGTGTCGAAGCGGTAGTCGAGCACACCCGTCACGTTCGTGACGAGGTCACCGCCGCGGAACGTGTTCTGCAGTGTGAACACGCTCCCGTTCGGATGGATGGCGGGATCGGGGTTCTGTATGCCGCGGCCGTCGTCGACCGCGATCGACTCGGCGGCGTTGCGGGCGGCGAGCGCGGCGGCTTCGGGGGATCCCGCGTCGTACAGCTGCGTCGGCTGCATCTGGCGGCCGACGGTCAGAGTGATCGTGCCGAACCGGCCGAAATCGAAGTGCTCGCCGATCGCGAGCTGCTGCGGCAGCGTCACGCGCATGCCCTCGAGGGCTTCGCGCTGCTCGGGCGACGCGGGAAGGGTGAGCGACGTCGCCGCCGGAAGCTCAGCCGTGCCGCACACCTCGATGCCGCCTGCCGTGATCTGCGTCATCCCGAACGCCTCGTCGACGACGCCCGCGACGCTCACGACGTCACCGGATGCGACCGCGGCGCCGCCGGGTGCGTAGACGAAGATGCCATCCGACGTGGCAGGCACGGCGTCCCCGGCGTCCTGCACGTAGTAGCCGTCGAAGCCGCCGCCCTGGAAGTCGCCGATCACGGTTCCCCTGACACGCACGGTCGTACCCGGGACGGGCGTGACGGCGCCCGTGCCCTGGATCGAGCCGATCGTGACGGCCTCGAGGTCGCAGCCGGCGTCGCCGGGGCCCGGCTCGGCAGGCGCGAGGGTCGTGGAGTTCGCCGCACCGGGGGTGTTGACGGCCTCACCGGCCACGAGGGTTCCCGTGAACCCCGCGATGCCGGCCAGGTCGAAGTCGTTGCGCACCCAGTCGGCGGCACCATCGGGCACACGCGAAGCGCCGCCCGGGGCGAAAGCGAGGCCGTCGTACGCGACGCCGAGCGTCACGCCGCCGTACGTCCGGTCGGTCGCGCCGCCGTCGCTGACCGCGACGGCATCGACGATCTCGAACCCGAGTCCGCCGTCGATGATGCCGTCGTCGTCGACGTCGATGTCAGTGCCGACCGCGGGGATCGTCCCGGTCACCAGCAGCAGGCTCAGACTGCCGTTCTCCAGCGTGTTGGCCGCGAGCTCGGCGAGTGACCGGCCCGAGGCATCCGGAGCGGGGAACGTGAGGACGTTGTCGACGATGCCCGTCGCGGGGGCGTCGCCTTCGACGCCGAGAACCGCGTAGCGGGTGAGGTCGACGTCGGCCGGCACGAGCAGCTCGACGTACTCCACGTCGGTGCCCGTCGTCGAGGCCGAGAACTCATTGATGACGAGGCTGACCGGGGGCGCCGCTGCGGCGGGGGCGATGCCGACCAGGACGAGCGCGCCGGCGGCGATGAGGGCGGAAAGACGACGCACGACAACCTCCAGCACAAACGCGGGGAGCGCTTTTCAGGGGCAACGCTAGGGCACGCGGCATCCGCGGGGAAGACCTTCCCGCCGCGGGCATCCCTCGAGGAATCGGATGATGCGTGAGGGCGGACCGCACGACACAATGGGGGTCATGACTGCGACCGCCGTGGATCCCTTCCGCGTCGTCTTCGTCTGCACGGGTAACATCTGCCGCTCCCCCATGGCCGAAGTCGTCTTCCGCCGATTCGCCGAAGACGCCGGTCTCGGCACGCGGGTCTGCTCGTCCAGCGCAGGCACGGGGGACTGGCACGTGGGCGAGCGCGCCGACCACCGCACGCTCGCGGCCCTCGAGCGGCGCGGCTACGACGGCACGCGGCACCGCGCACGCCAGTTCGCCCACACGGACTTCGAGCGCAGCGACCTGATCGTCGCGCTGGACCGATCGCACGAGCGGATCCTGCGCGGGTGGGCGCGCTGCGAGGCGGACACCGACAAGATCGCGCTGCTGATGACATTCGGGGCCGCTCCGCAGGTCATGGACGTGCCCGACCCGTACTACGCCAGCGCGGGAATGTTCGATGACGTGCTCGGTATGATCGAGACTGCGAGCCGGGCGCTCTTCCGGCAGCTCGAACCCGCGATCCGCCCGGCCGTCTGACGTCCGCGGGTCGCCGACGGGAGACCCGTGACCTCTCTGCCTCCCCAGCCGCTCAGCCCCCTCGACGGCCGCTATCGCTCCGCCGTGACGGGGCTCGCCGACTACCTGTCCGAGGCGGGCTTGAACCGCGCCCGCGTCGAAGTCGAAGTGGAGTGGCTCATCGCCCTCACCGACCGTTCGCTCTTCGGCACGTCACCGCTGTCCGACGACGACAAGGCGCGCCTGCGCGCGCTGTACCTCGAGTTCGGGCAGGCCGAGATCGACTGGCTCGCCGAAACGGAATCGGTCACGCGCCACGACGTCAAGGCCGTCGAGTACCTCGTGCGCGACCGGCTGTCGACCCTCGGGCTCGACGCGATCGCCGAGCTGACGCACTTCGCGTGCACGAGCGAGGACATCAACTCGGCGTCGTACGCGCTGACGGTTAAGCGCGCCGTCGAGAACGTGTGGCTGCCCAAGCTGCGCTCGGTCATCACGCGTCTCGCTGAGCTGTCGGTCGAGCACCGGGATGCCGCGATGCTGTCGCGCACGCACGGGCAGCCGGCAACGCCGTCGACGATGGGCAAAGAGCTCGCGGTGTTCGTGTGGCGCCTGGAGCGAGTCGCCCGCCAGATCGAGGGCGGCGAGTACCTCGCCAAGTTCTCGGGCGCGACGGGCACGTGGTCGGCGCACCTCGCCGCCGAGCCGAACGCCGACTGGGTCGACGTGTCGCGCTCGTTCATCGAGGGCCTCGGCATCGGGTTCAACGTGCTGACGACGCAGATCGAGTCGCATGACTGGCAGGTCGAGCTGTACGACCGCGCGCGTCACGCGGGCGGCATCCTGCACAACCTCGCGACGGATGTCTGGACCTACATCTCGCTCGGCTTCTTCTCGCAGATTCCGGTGGCCGGTGCGACGGGGTCATCGACCATGCCGCATAAGATCAACCCGATCCGCTTCGAGAACGCCGAGGCGAACCTCGAGATCGCGGGCGGGCTGTTCCAGACTCTCGCGCAGACCCTCGTGACCTCACGTCTGCAGCGCGACCTCACCGACTCGACGACGCAGCGCAACATCGGTGTCGCGTTCGGGCACTCCCTGCTCGCGCTGGACAACCTGCTGCGCGGCCTCAGCGAGATCTCGCTCGCCCAGCCGGTGCTCGATGCCGATCTCGACGCGAACTGGGAGGTCCTCGCCGAAGCGATCCAGACCGTCGTGCGTGCCGAGATCGCGGCGGGCCGCTCGCAGATCACCGATCCGTACGCCCTGCTGAAAGAACTCACGCGCGGCCGTCGCGTCGGGGGCGTCGAGCTCGCCGAGTTCGTGCGCGGCCTCGACATCGGTGACGCCGCGAAGGAGCGCCTGATCGCGCTCACGCCGGCCGGTTACACCGGACTCGCGTCGCGCCTGGTCGACGAGCTGAACTAGCTCTTCGCGTCGTCGTCGCCCTGCTCGTCCTCGGGCAGGAGCACGGCACGGTCGACGTTCTTGGTGATCTGGGCGGGGTCGACTGCGAGCAGCAGCAGCGCGACGACCAGGAGCACGACGATGAACGTGATGCCCGCGACGACGGCGGCCACGACGAGCGCGTGCTCTGACTGACCCTCGAAACGCTGCTGGAAGAAGCCCATCGAGACGAGCGTCACGATGCCGGCGAAGAGCGCCGCCCCGAAAGCCAGACCGAGCAGCTGGATCGGCTTCATGAGGTCACGACGAGTGGGGCGTTCGGTCATGACTGATCCTCCGATTGGGGGGCGTGCACGTCGGACGGAGCCGGGACGCGACGCGGTGAGAAGCCGGCGATGCCGAGGTAGACCGCGACGACCGCCGCGTACGCGCCGAACAGGCCGACGGCGATCGTGATTCCGGTGAGGGTGAACGATGCGTTCGCCTCTTCGACCGTGTACGGCAGGGCGTATTCGGCCGGCACGAGCAGGAGCGCACCGGCCAGCGCGATGCCGACGATTCCCACGACCATCGATTCGCGGGCGGCGAGCGGCGAGACGGAGGCCGTCGGCGTGCCGTCGGACCACGGAGCGACGTCGCCGGGCTTGAGCGCGCGGGGGCCACGGAGTGAGACGAATCCGTCGATGGCCTCGACGAGACCCGTGACGAACGCCCACGTGATGACCACGACGAAGAAGCCGGTCGTGGTGCGCAGGTCACCGACGCTCGCGACCATGCCCGCCGCGATCGTGAGCACGCCGAGGAGGATCGACGGCCAGCGCCTGCCCGCGGGCTGGACGAGCCATGCCCCGAGTACGTGCACGATGCCGGTCGCGAGGGCGAAGCCGCCGAAGACGGCGAGACCGACCCCCGCGGAGTGATCCTGCGAGAAGGTGATCATCAGCGCCGCGATGGCCGCGAAGGCCGCGCGCGCGAGTTGAACGTGGCGCGCGTCGAAGACACGAGAAGGGGAGGCGGTGGTCACGAATTTCCTCAGAAAGAAGAGCGGCCTGACCAGTCTAGCCGCGGTGCGTCGCACGGTCGCCCGGTGGTCCCGCGGGGAAACCTCCCCCGCCGCCGGGTCATGCCACCCGCCCGGTTCGAACCGTTGGCCGCGGCACCCGCGCCTAGGTCGTGCGGCTTCGGATCGTGAGGATCTGCTGCGCGGTCCCGACGGGACCGTCGAGGTCGTGCAGGATCGTGCTCGTGAGGCCGACTCCCGTCGGGCCGTAGGCCACCGTCGTATCGAGCCCCACCCATGGGCCCGAGGGCGACCGGAAGAAGTGCATCGTGAGGTCGAGGTTCGGGAAGAGCCACTCCTCATGGCTCTGCCGCGCGGCGATGCCGTTGGCGGTGTCCACGAGCGCGACGAACCGCGCGAGCGGGCTCGTCTCCTCACCGGCGACGAGATCGAGATCCGTGGTGAGCCACGCGGTCGCGCGACCCGGACGGTGAGGGCCGGCATACCGAGCCTGGATGCTGCGGATGTAGCCTCCGCGCCATGCCTCGGCGAGCGGGTAGTCGGGGAGCCCGTCCGGGGACGGCAGCGCGGTCCATTCATCGCCGGCCACCGCCTGAGTGTCTTCGGGCGCCAGGAGCCACGCACGCGCGGTGAGTGTCAGCCGCCCTGCGATCGTGGCCGTCGTCTCGAGCAGTTCGATCGTGCGCCCCGGACGCGTCGGCACCGTCTCGATCTCGATATCGCCGCGGGCGAGCCTGCCCAGGATGTCGACGCTGATCCGACCGACCACCTTGTCCGCGTCACCGTGCTCACGGCGCCAGCGGTCCATGTGGTGCACCATGAGACCGACGACGGTGGCGACGTGCAGGTCTTCGTCGCTCCACGCCCCACCGACGTGGTCGGTGGGGGTGTAGCGGTCGGGTCCGGCGGGGATGAAGTAGCTCTCGCGGGTCATCGGTCTCTCTCGGTCGGGTGGCCTCCCTCCAGCATGGCGCAGAGCGGGGGCGAACCCGCGCCGCCTCCCGCCCTGCGCCCGAGATCAGGTCGTGGGCGTCTCGCCGGGCGCCGGTGTCGTCGGGGAGGTGGGGCGCGGCGTGGGTTCTGCGTCGGTCTCGCCGTCCGGGTGGCCGGGGCGTTCGTCGGCCTTGTCCGCGCCGTCGCCCTTCATGCCGCCGCCCTTCATGCCGCCGCCCGGACCGCGCTCTCCCCCACGCGGGTGGGAGTCACCACGGTGGTCATGCCCGCCCCGGCCGCCCTCACGGCCGCCGTCACGCCCGCCGGAGCCCGAGTCGCCGTCGGCCTCCTCCCACGGTGCGCGGTCCTGCTCGGCCGCGGGCGAAGACGGACCGAACGCCGTCAGGGCGCCGAAGCCCGTGCCCGAGGCGAAGCCGGCCCCGAGCAGCAGTGCGCCCGCTGCCGCGGCACCCGTGACGCGCACCCACGTCTTCTGGAAGAACGACCGTTCGGATGCCGCCGGCACAGCCGACGCGGTCTGGTCGGTGGGCGGCTGCGGTGCATCCGTGGTCGGGGGGAGCTCCACGGTGGGGAGCGCGTCCTGCGCGTCCTGCGGGTCGGGTGTGTTCTGAGTGTCATTTGCTGAAGTCATGACCTCACCCTCGCGAAGCCGTTCAAAGACGACGCCAAGATTCAGCCGCATCCAGTGACTTCATAGACGGCGCCGACGAAGTCCTCAGCCGGTTCGGCGCCGAGCCGGCAGTCGCACGCGCACGATCGTGCCGGCACGCGACGTCGACTCCACGACAGCCTCCCCGCCGAAGCGCGTGGCGATGTCGCGCACGAGCGCGAGGCCCAACCCGAAACCAGCGGGCTCGCCGGGCGCCGCAGCCCGGGCGAACCGCTGGAAGGCGGCATCCGGATCGATCCCCGTGATCCCCGGGCCCTGATCGGCCACGCGGATATCCACGTGTCGTCCCGAGCGCGCCGCGGTGACGGTGACGGTGCCCCCGGGGGGTGAGTGCTTGACGGCGTTGTCGAGCAGCGCCAGCAGCGCACGGCTGAGCGCGGTCGCGTCGGCGCCGACCTCGAGGCCCGCCGGCGCGTCGACCCGCAGCGAGACACCGGCTTCGGCGGCGCGCGGCTCGATGATCAGACGGGCGTCGCCGATCGCGGCATCCACCGAGGCGACCGACGTGTCATCGGCGCGCTCCAGGCCCGCTGTTTCGGCGGCCACGAGCAGATCCGTGAGGATCCGGTCCATGACGTCGGCGTCGCGACGCAGATCGCCGAGCGCGGCGGTGACATCGCCGCCGCGCTCGGCGCGATGCTGGGCGAGCTGGATGCGGCTCGTCAGCGTCGTCAGCGGAGTTCGCAGTTCGTGGCTCGCGTCGGCGACGAAGGCGCGCTGCACGCGCAGCGCCTCTTCCAGCGGCCGGGCGGCACGGCGCGAGGCGTACCAGGCGATCAGGGCGAGCACGAGGACTCCGCCCACGCCCATCACGACCACGATCGGCACGACGTCACCGATGTCGAGCACCCGACCCGGTCCCCGGCCCGGTCGTCGCGGCCGGGAGGCGGCGTACATCACGACCACGACGAGCGCCGTGAGCCCCCCGACGATCGCGGCGGCGGCGAGTCCAACCCACAGCCCGGCCCGTACGGCCGACTGCTGCGCGCGTCGGGCATCCCGCTCGGAAGCCCTCGACCCGCTGCTCACGGCGCTCCGCAGCGGTACCCGCGCGCGCGCACCGTGTCGATGAGCTCGGGGGTCGACTTGCGCCTGATGTAGTGGACGTACGTGTCCACGGTCGCGGCCGACCCGCCGGGGAAGACCTCAGCGAGGATCTCTTCGCGGGTGAAGACGTGCTCCGGGCTCGACGTGAGAAGCTCGAGAAGATCCGTCTCGGCGGCGGTGAGAGAGACCCGCCGGTCCCCCGGTGAATACAGCGCCTGACTCGCCGGGCGGAAGACCCAGGCTCCGATCTCACGGCGGTCGCCCTCGTGGCGGCCCATCCTGCGCAGGGCACGCAGCCGCGCCTGGAGCTCGGCGAAATCGAAGGGCTTGACGAGGTAGTCGTCGGCACCGCCGTCCAACCCGCTGACGCGGTCGTCGATGGCTCCGAGGGCGGTCAGCATCAGCGCGGGCGTCGTGATCTGCGCCGTCCGCACCGCCTGGATGAACTCCACCCCCGTCATCCCGGGCAGGCGTCGGTCCACGACCATGACGTCATAGCGGCGGCGCAGCGCCTCGTCGAGTGCCGCCTCGCCCGTCGTGACGTGGTCGACGTCGTATTCATCGGCCAGCACTTCGGTGACGATGCCCGCGATGTCCGCTTCATCTTCGACGTACAGAAGGCGCGGACGAGCAGGAGCGGGAGTATCTCGCTGTGTCGACACGCCCTCAGTATCGCCTGTGGTCGCTAGTCGCGGGGCAGCACCGTGAGCACCCGCGCGATGTGGTCGCGGAACTCGTTCATGAAGTCGCGCAGGAAGCCGGCAGTCTCCTCGGAGGTCACTTCGCCGTCTTCCGTGTAGTGATCGGGCTTGAAGTGGATGTACGCCTCGGGCGAGGTCATCTGTCTCGCGTTGCAGAAGGACAGCACACCGCGCAGGCTCTGCTGAGCGACCGCCGTGCCGATCTGACCGATCGAGGCGCCGATGACGGCGGCGGGGATGTGATCGAAGGAGTTCTGCCCCCACGGCCGTGAAGCCCAATCGATCGCGTTCTTGAGCGCCCCGGGGATCGATCGGTTGTACTCGGGGGTGACGAACAGCACCGCGTCGGACGCTGCGATCGCTTCTTTGAGGGCAATAGCCTCGGGCGGGTAGTCCTCGTCGTAGTCCTGGCTGTACAGCGCGAGGTTTCCGATGGGGATCTCGGTGAACTCGAGATCCTTCGGCGCCAGAGCGATCAGCGCTTTGGACAGCGTTCGGTTGATCGAGGTCGACGACAGGCTTCCGACGAAATAGCCGACTTTGTACGTGGTCATCACTGTTTCCTCCGTTGAGGTGCCAGCATCCGTCATGCCCGTCACTCGGGGAACCCCCTTGTGCTGCGGCGTCTTCTCACTCGGATGCCGCGGAGCGGCGTGCGTCAGTCCCTGCGGATCCAGCGGAAGGTGATGCGGGTGAGGATGAGCCCCGCCACGAGCCAGATGCCACAGACGATCGCGACGCCCATCAGGTTCCACGACTCCCCCGCCTCGAGCGAGGCGTAGCTGTCAGGCAGGAACACCGCACGCATACCCCGCGCGAGCCACGCCAGGGGGAAGACATTGGCGATCTGCTGCAGCCAGTCGGGCAGCATCGAGAACTGGATGTAGACGCCCGAGATGAACTGCAGCACGAGCACGATCGGGATGATGACGGCGGTCGCGCTCTTGCCCGATCGAGGCAGAGCCGACATCCCGATCCCGAGGATCGCGCACGTGGTCACCCCGAGGAGGAAGACCCACGCGAAGGTCAGCCATGCTTCGGGCTCGGCCGGAAGCGGCACATCGAACGCCGTTGCCGCAACGACGATGAGCACGGCTGCCTGCAGGATGCCCGTCACGAGCACCTGCCCGATCTTGCCGAGGAAGTAGCTCACCGGCGACAGCGGGCTGCCGGCCAGTCGCTTCAGCGTGCCGTCGCTCTTCTCCATCGCGATGTCGGTCGCCATGTTCTGCAGTCCGGACAGCAGCACACCGGCGGCGAGCATGGCGGGCAGGTAGAACTGCGCGGCGGTCATCTCGCCGCCATCGGGCGTGCGCCCGAACTCGGCATCGCTGAAGGCGACCGCGAAGATCGTCAGCATCAGGAGGGGAAACAGGAAGGTGAAGAAGACCGTGTCACCCTGGCGGAAGTACGAGCGGATCTCGTAGCCGGCGCGCAGGACGCCCAGCCGCACCGTGCGCAGCGGCCCGAACCGCATCGCCGTCGTGCTCACGACAGGACCGCCTCGACGTCGACGGCTTTCTCGCCGACGAGCTCGAGGTAGATGTCTTCGAGGCTGGGACGGATGACCTCGAGCCGCTCGGGCTCGCCGTTCGCGACAAGCTCGGCCACGAACCGTCCGGGCTCGGTCGTGCGTTCCTGGTGCGGCACCCCGTCCTGTCTCCATCGGACGATCGGGATGCGGGCCTGCGCTCCGCCGAGCTCGTCGATCGCGCCGAGTGCGACGAGCTCGCCGGCGGCGATGATGCCGCCACGATCGGAGAGCTGCTGGGCTTCGTCGAGGTAGTGGGTTGTGAGCAGGATCGAGGTGCCCTCATCGCGCAGCTGGCGGATCAGTTGCCAGAACTGGCGGCGGGCCTCGGGGTCGAAGCCGGTGGTCGGCTCGTCGAGGAACAGCAGCTCAGGGCGCCCGATGATGCCCAGCGCCACATCGACACGGCGCTTCTGACCGCCCGAGAGCTTAGAGATGCGCGTGTCGGCCTTGGCTTCGAGGCCGACCGCCGCTATGACCTCGTCGACGTCGCGGGGGCGGGGGTAATAGCCGGCGAAGTGACGCAGCTGCTCGCGAATGGTCGCCGTGCCCGTCTCTCCGCTGGACTGCAGCACGATGCCCAGACGCGCCTTCCACGCGAGGTTGCCCTTGCGGGGGTCTCGCCCCAGCACGCTGACCTCGCCCGCCGTGCGGTCGCGGTAGCCCTCGAGGATCTCGATCGCCGTGGACTTTCCGGCGCCGTTCGGACCGAGCAGCGCAAAGGTCTCGCCGCGGTGGATGTCGAAGTCGATGCCGCGTACGGCCTCGACGGCGCGATAGCTCTTTCGCAACCCTCGCACTTCGACGACATTGTCGGCTGTCATGCGACGCCTCGCACGCGCCCGTGTCGATTTCGCGTGCGGGTCATGGCGCAAGGATACGCGACCGTCCCCCCAACGGCCTGAGTCCGTCGCAGCGGTCTGACGGGGAATCCGCGTCAGCGCCGTCGGCGTCTCGTACCGCGCCACAATGGGCGGATGACATCCCTCACCGCGCTGACCGACGACGGGCGCCGGTTCTTCGCCGACTACCACCTCGCGACGCTGTCGACCCTCGGGCCGGATGCCGGCATCCACGTCGTCGCCGTGGGGTACACGCTCGACGACGACGGTGTGGTCCGCATCATCACAACCGACGGCAGCCAGAAGGTGCGAAACATCGAGCGCGACCCGCGCGCAACTGTGGCCCAGGTGGCAGGCCCGCAGTGGGCGAGCATCGCCGGGATGGCCGTGATCGAGCGCGAGCCCGACGCGGTCGCCCACGCCGTCGCGCTCTACGCCGCACGCTATCGTCAGCCGCGCCCGAACCCGTTGCGCGTCGTCATCCGTCTGACACCCGCGAAGGTGCTCGGCTCAGCCGCACTGTGGGGGTGAGTTCAGCCCGTCAACCGCTCACGGGAGAGGGTGCCGCGGCATCCAGATGACGGCGTGAAGCGGCGATCGCGAGCCGCGCATGCTCCTTCGCACCGACCTGCGCGACGAGATTCGCGTGGGGGATCTCGAGCGCCAGGGGAAGATCGGGGGGGAGCGCATCGAGAATGCCCGCGATATCGAGGTCTCCCTCACCCGGGAACAGCCGTTCGAATCGGGCGGTGTGGATGAGTCCTGCGGTGGTCGCGGGTATCTCCCCCGGCGCATCGCACACGTGGACGTAGTGGAACCACTCGCGTGGCAGCGCACGCAGCTCTTCGAGCTCCGAATCCGACCGACAGAAATGCAGCACGTCGATGAGGAGACCCGCGTTCGGCTGATCCGCGGCACGCAGCACGCGAACGGCCTCGGCAAGATTGGGCGTCTCGGTCCACGAGGGGAACTCGAGGTCGAGCGTGAGCCCCAGCGGTCGCGCGAGCTCGCAGAGCTCGGCATATCGGTCGGACTTGCGCGAGAAATCGGCATCGGGCAGCTGCGTGATGACGTGGCGGGCGCCGAGCTCCGCACCCGCTTCGAGAAAGCGCAGATAGTCACGAGGACTGTCGCTCGAGGTCATGCGGGCGAGTTCGATGTCGAGCACTTCCACCCCCATCGCCGACAGGTGCGTCTTCGTCGCACGCATGAGCCGCGGGTCGTAGGCCAGGGGGTAGCTGGGCTCTTGCGCCGTCACTTTCGTCATGCGCAGCCCGACGTAGCGGTAGCCGGCCGCCGCCGCCGCGTCGACGAGCTCGGGCGGCGTCAGGCTCAACGCCGTCAAATGGGCGAGGGAGTAGTCGTACCGGTGCTCGGTCGTGACGTCGGCGGACGCGACGTCGAGCATCCGCATCCGCTGGCGGCGGTGGGCCGCCATCCGCAGAGGAACGCTGTGCGGATCCCCGAAGCCGTCGTACCCGTCGATGCGCTGCACGATCTCGAAGTAGATGCGCGAGCCCACCATTTCGGTGAAGAGATGCAAGTACTCGCCGCGCTGATCGCGGTCGTAGACGATGTCGTTCTCGCGGAGCACGGCGATGACGGCCGTAGGAAGACCCAGGCGCGCTTCGAGGTCGTCGTAGTAGTTGCCGGGGATGCGCAGAACAGCCGCACCGCTCTCGCGCAGCGCCCGCGCACACGCGACAGCATCGTCCGTGCGGAACGCGATCGACTGCGGGCTCGAGACGCTGGGCGCCCAGTCGCCTCGCCGCAGCGGCGACGTGCTCAGCGCGATCCGCATCCGGTGATCCGGATCGACCGCGGTCCACCGGTGTACGACACCGAAGGGGGCGTTGACCTCGGTCGGCTCACCCGCCGAAAGCCCGAGCACCGTGCGAAAGAAAAGGGTCGACGGCTCGAAGTCGTCGACGGAGTCCGTCATCGACACGTGGTCGATGTCGTGCAGGAGCGGCGACGGCGACACGAAGGCGCCCGTCGGCGCGAAGTCCGCGAACCACTTCGGCTCGCAGAAGAACAGCGCCGTGCCGTCGGGGGTGGCGACAGAGTTCAGATCGGCTTCGCCCTCGCTGAGCTTGCGGGCGAGCTTGGGGGCGAGCAGGCTCTGCGCGCGCCGGAAGGACGCGCCCGCGTCGGAGGTGTCGATACCCAGCGCGATGATCGACGCCGTCGCGGGATCGATGGAGCGCTCGGGCGCGAGGTCGAGCAGCACCCGGGCGGATCCCTGCTCCCACAGCTCCACCGGCTTCGAGCGATGCTGGCCCGTGTGGACGAAGCCGAGCATGCCCAGCAGACGCGCGACGAGCGGGTGCGACAGCGCATCGACCGCCAGCTCGGCGAACGCATACCCCTCGAGACGGGGCGCAGGCGGCAAGGGGCTCGATACGGAGCGGATGGCCGCGGGGCCGCGCTCACCCACGCTCTCGGCGAGGGCGCGCATCGAGCGCATGGCGTCGATCGCGGCGTGGCGGGGATCCTCCTGCTGATAGACGTCGTTGAAGACCTCGAGCGCGATCGATCCGCGGTATCCCTTCGCGTCGAGCTGCTCCAGGAAGCCGCGGACATCGAGGACGCCCTGTCCCGGGAACACCCGCGAATGCAGACTCCACTCGCGGACATCCATCCCGGTACGCGGTGCGTCGGCGAGTTGCACGTGGAAGATCTTCGCGGGATCGATCGGGGCGAGCTCGACCTGGGGATCGTTCGCGTGGGAGAGCACATGGAAGCTGTCCAGACACATCCCCAACGCCGCGTGATCGGCGCGGCGGACGATGCGCCATGCGTGCTCGTGCGTGCGGATGCGGCCCCACGGCACACCCTCGAACGCGAGCCGCATGTTCCGCTCCTCGGCGAGGTCGGCGATGCGCGACAGCTGCTCTGCATCCAATTCATCATCGTCGATGCCGTCGTCCGAGAGGGTCGAGCAGCAGACGAGCACGCGCGCGCCCAGATCGGCCACCAGGTCGAGCTTGCGTTCGGCATGGCGGAGCCGAGCCTCGAACAGCTCCGGCCGGACGGCCTCGACGTGCAGCGGTTGATAAGCGTCGATCGACAGACCCAGATCTGCAGCCTCTTCGGCGATGCGAGCGGGAGACCACGGCGACACGATCAGGTCGTGCTCGAGCACCTCCACCCCGCCGAACCCAGCCGCGACGGCCGCGCGCATCTTGTCCTGAAGCGTCCCCGCCAGAGACACCGTCGAGATCGAAAGAGACGACTCGCCGCTCATGATGTCACCGCTCGTTCACTGTCCGTCGGCGTGTGCAGCGCCGGTCACGGAACCGCGAGGTGCTCGATCTTCTCGGCCGGCGAGTAGATGTCGAGGATGTTCCAATGACCCGTGGTCGGGGTGGGAACGTTGACCATCGACACGTCGATCACGACGGGGCCGCCGTGTGCGATCGCCCGCTCGAGCGCCGGTTTGAACTGGTCGGCTGATTCGACCTTGATGCCTGTCACGCCGTACGCCTGCGCGATCGCCGCGAAGTCGGTGTACATCGGATCATCAGCCGTGCCGAAGACCGTGCCGTAGGTCGTGTCGAACGCCGCCTTTTCGAGTCCCGCGATGGTCCCGTAGGCGTTGTTGTTCATCACGACCCACACGACCGGGGTGTTGTGCTCGCGCGCCGTCGCGAGAACCGCGGGGTTCTGCCCGAACCCCCCGTCGCCGACGAGCGAGACGACGACGCGGTCAGGGCACGCCATCTTGGCGCCGACGGCTGCCGGACCACCGAAGCCCATCGTCGCGAAGCCGCCGGGAGTCAGGATCGAGCCGGGCGTCAGGATGTCGAATTGCTGTCCGACGCCGTTCTTGTTCCAGCCGACATCGGTCGTGATGATCGCATCCGCCGGCAGCACGGTCCGCGTCTCGGCGAGGATGCGCTCGGGGCGCATGGGCCACGCCTCCGACACCTGCGCCGCCTCATTGCGGCTCTTGACCTCGTTGCGGTTCGCCGCGATCTCGGCGATCAGCTCGGCGCGATCAACCCCTTCGGGGGCCAATCTGCGGGCGACGCGGATGAGGGCCCTGAGCGCGGGTTTGAGGTCGGCGAGCGCGCCGACCTCGAGCGGGTAGTTGCGCCCCAGCTCGGCGGGATCGATGTCGATCTGCATCAGTTTCGTCTTGGGGACGTCGAATGTGTACTCGGGGTACCACGAGCTCGAATCCGCCTCGGCGAAACGCGTGCCGAGGGCGAGGATCCAGTCGGCCGTCCGGGTCACCTCGTTGGTGAATGCCGCGCCCCAGAATCCAGTCATGCCCAGCACGAGCGGGTTGTCGTCAGGAACGGCGCCCTTGCCCATCAGGCTGTGCGAGACGGGCAGCGACAGCAGTTCGGCGAACTCCAAGAGCTCGTCGGTCGCATCGGCACCGATCACGCCGCCGCCGACGTAGAGCACGGGACGCTCGGCCTCCAGCAGATTGCGCACGATCTGCTCGGCGACCTCTTCGTCGAGGCTGGGTTTCGCGAGCGCACGCGTGTTGCTGAGCACCTTGTCGAACGTCGCGACATCGACTTCAGCAGAGAAGACGTCCATCGGCACATCGATCAGAACGGGGCCGGGCCGGCCGCTCTCCGCGAGGGTGAACGCCTTGTCGAGCACTTCAGCCACCAGGTGCGGCTGATCCACCCGCCACGCCCGCTTCACGAACGGGCGGTAGATCTCGTACTGCGCCGCGTCGGCATGGAGATTGACCTCCTGATGCGGATGCTTGCCGTAATAGTGCGACGGAATATCGCCGGCGATCACGACCATCGGGATCGAATCGAGTGCGGCGTTGGCCACTCCCGTCGCGGCGTTGGTCAAGCCCGGGCCCAGGTGCGACAGCACGACACCTGTCCGTTTGCCTGCGCGTGCGTAGCCGTCGGCGGCGTGCGCGGCGATCTGCTCGTGGCGCACGTTGACGAAGGAGATCTGCTCGCTCTTCTCAAGGGCAGCCAGGAGTGCGATGTTGGTGTGCCCGCACAGCCCGAACACGTGCTCAACGGCACGCGCCTCCAGGTACCTGATGATCTGGTTCGACACCAGGTCTTTCATGTGATTCTCCTTTGGTCGATCTCTGTCGGGACGGCACGTCGGGCCGGTCCGGTGTAGGTGTATCCGAGGGATTTCGGCAGAGGACCCTTGATCCGTTCGCCTTGCGTCATCTGCTCGTAGGCGTGCGCGAGGATGCCGACGGACCGCGCCAGGATGAAGACACCTCGACCGAGCTCGGGCGGAAGGCCGAGCTCGCAGTAGATGACGGCGGTCACTCCGTCCACGTTCATGGGGACACGACGTGCCTTGCCCTGGCTGATCTCGTCTTCGACGGCCCGGCCGATCTCGGCGAACCGCCCGCCGATCTCACCCCGAGCGACAGCGTCGTCGACGAGCGAGAGGAGGCGCGGAGTGCGCGGGTCGAGAGGGTGGAAACGGTGCCCGAACCCGGGAATGTATTTGAGGCCCGCCTCGCGGTGCCGCCGCAGAACCCGCCGCGTCGCCTCGCGGACATCACCGACGTTCTCGATCTCGGCATCGATCTCGAGGTAGAGCTCCATGCACTGCTGACCGGGGCCGCCGTGGATGTCGTCGAGGACGTTGATCGCGGACGCCATCGCGCCGTTCACAGGCGCCCCGCATGTGGTCGCCATGCGCGCGATCGCGATCGACGGGGCCTGCGGACCATGGTCCACGGATGCCACGAGGGCCGCCTCGAACAGCTGAGCGCGTGCGGGGGTCGGTAGTTCGCCCTGAACCATGAGCCAGATGGTGTCGACGAACCCGGCATTGCCGATCAGCTCTTGAATGGGATACCCGCGCAGCGCGATCTCACCGGGGTGGATGTCGATGATGTCGGTATGCCACCACCGCCGCGCCTCTGCGACGAGGGATTCGGGCGACTCATCGCCGGCCTCGTCGTCCGTGCTCACCGAACGACCGCTGTCGGCTCGGTCGCCTCGAGGGCGGCTTCGTAGAAGTCGCCGAACAGCTCTTCGTCTGACGGACGGTCTTCCGCGATGACGCGGGACACCCACGTCGTGTTCAGGTAGTGCCGCAGTGACACGTTCTCGGACGTGATGTTGCCGCCCCACGTGCCGCACCCCATGGACGAGGTCATCGGCATCCCGTTCGTGAACGCGCCGGCATTCGCTTTCGAGTTCGGCTGGCGCACCATGATCCGCGACACGGGCATGTGCCTGGCGAAGTAGTCGATGTGGGCGTCGTCCGTCGACGCGATGCCGCACGAGTGCCCCTTGCCCCCGATGTCGTACAGACGCTTGGCGACCTCGACGCCGTCTTCGAAGCTGCCGTCGTACGCGTGCACGGCCATGAGGGTCGTGAGCTTCTCTTTGCAGAACTGGCGGTCCTCGGCGATGCCGTCGCCTTCGACGATGATGAACTTCGTGCTCGCAGGCACCGCGAACCCCGCCGCCTGAGCAAGCGCCTGCGGGGAGACCGCGACGGTGTCGGCGAGGCGGTGCCCTTCGTCATCCCACATGACCGCCTGCAGCGCCGTCCGCTGGTCCGCCGTCGCGAGGTAGCCGCCCTCGTCCTGCAGTGCGGCGAGCATGTCCTGATAGCGCGCCGCGGGGACGAGGACGTTGCCGTCCGCCGAGCAGCCCGAGCCGAAGTCCGAGGTCTTGGAGAGCATGCAGTTGCGCGCGGTCTCTTTCAGGTCGGCGGTCTCGTCGAGGAACTCCGTCGCATTGCCCGCGCCGACGCCGTAGGCGGGCGTGCCCGAACTGTAGGCGGCGCGCACGAGCCCCTGCCCACCCGTCGCGATGACCAGATCGGAGCGGCTCATGATCTCCTGCGAGGCCGCGAGACTCGGTAGCGTGATGCACTGCAGGATGTCAGCGGGGGCGCCTTCGGCCTCGAGCGCTTCACGCATGAGTCGCACGGTCTCGAGAGTCGTGTCCTTCGAGCGGGGGTGCGGCGAGAAGACGACGACGTTTCGCGCCTTGATCGCATAGATCGCATTGCCCGCGGGGGTGAGGTCGGGATTCGTCGTCGGCACGACGCAGCCGATGACGCCGACCGGCTTGCCGTACTTGACCAGACCGCGCTCTTCGTCCGTTTCGATGATCCCGACCGAAGGGCTGCGCAGCGCGTCGCGCAGCACCCCGCGGATCTTCATGCGCTTGTTCATGCGGCTGTCGAAGTCTCCGAGCCCGGACTCTTCGATGCCCATGGCCACCAGTCGATGAAACGACGAGCGATTCGCGACGGCCCACGCGACGGCCTGGATGAGGCGATCGACGCGCTGCTGATCGTACGTCTCGATGACGGCGAGCGCCGCCTGCGCACGCGCGAACACCTCATCGAGTTCCTCGATCTGTTCGCTCGTGAGGGCTTTGGATGCTGATGCAGCCATGACAACTCCGTCCAGGGCATGTGCCGACGTCGCATGCTAAGCAGGCGCGCTCATCGCGACCAACCGTTGTCCCACTGAGCAGAAAGCGCGGACGGTGTACCACTCGATGGGCCGATCGGTTGCTCCCTCGGAGCGGGCGGTCTAGCGTCCGGAGCGCTGACCGGCGTCGATGTACATCGTTGGCCGTTCGGTCGGCGAAACCCCCACAGACGTGAAGCGGGTACGCACCGCCTCCGTCCGATCAATGACGATCAAGGAGCATGCAATGCGAAAGACATTGAGAACAAGGCTGGGAGCGGTGGGGGTCGGCGCACTCGCCCTCACGCTCGCCGTCGCCGCCTCTCCCGCACTGGCGGCGGGCACGGCGACGGACCCCGTGCCTCCGACCGGGTTGACGGGGCTCGAACCCACAGGCGCCGACATGCCCACGGTCGGCGGGAATCTCGGAAACCAGCACTACTCCGGTTTGACCCAGATCAACAAGGACAATCTCGACCAGCTCGCACCGGCGTGGCGCACCCACGTGTCGGCGGTTGCTCCGGCGACCAACGACACCGGCCAGCAGACGACCCCCATCGTCGTGGACGGCGTCATCTACCTCGACACTCCCGCCGGCGGAGTGATCGCCGTCGACGGCGCATCGGGCGACCCGATCTGGAAGTGGAGCGGAGGCGAGCTCGGCACGTCCGGAACACGACGCGGCGTCTCGGCCGGTGACGGCAAGATCTTCACGCTGGCACGCGGCAACAACATCGTCGCGCTCGACCAGGAGACCGGCGATCAGGTTTGGGCGGTTCCCGCACGCGACGCGGAGGGCGGGAGCCTCGGCGGCTTCGGCAAGGTCGCGACCGTCTACCACAACGGCATCGTCTACGCTCACGCGGCAGACGGCAACCGCGGCGCCGTTGCGGCATTCGACGCCGACGATGGGTCGTACCTGTGGCATTTCTTCGGTGGCCCGCAGCGCGGTGAAGAGTTCATCGGCGTCGACGGCATCCCCTTCGACGCGTCCGACACCTGGGGCCCGGTGCTGGAGAACGGCACGGATTGCGCCCTCGTGGCAGGTGCCGCTCCCTGGATGCACGGCTCGGTGGACCCCGAACTGAACATGTACTACATGACGTTCGGCAACGCGCGCAGCTGCACCTCGTCGCAGAACGGATCCCTCCGCCCCGGAGACAACCTGTTCTCGAGCACGATGGTCGCGGTGGATGCCACGACGGGTGCCTACAAGTGGCACTACCAGTCGATCCGCCACGACGTGTGGGACATGGACAACGTCCACCCGCCGACGCTCGCGGACATCCAGGTCGACGGAGTGGAGCGCAAGGTGGCGTTCTACGGCAGCAAGTCGGGTCACCAGTTCGTGATCGATCGCACAAACGGTGAGCCGGTCACGCCCACGATCGACAAGCCCATGATCGTCGACTCCCGTCAGGCTCAGCCTGACACGCAGCCGTTCCCCGTGGAACGACAGCTGCCGGAGTGCGTCGTGTGGGAGAAGCTCGACGCCGACAACGTGCCCGGCAACCCGTGGCGCGCAGTGCCGAACTACAACGGCTACCAGGCCGACGCCGAGGGCAACCTCGTGTTCAACCCGGACAGCTATGTGGCAGCCGACGAGCCGTTCCTCACGTACCCCGAGGGACACTCCGGGCACCGGGAGGGCTGCATGTACGACCCGCAGTGGGATCTGCCGATCCTCTCCACGACGAGCCAGAACGGCGGCGGCGACTGGTCGAACCAGTCGTACAGCCACAGCACGAACATGGTGTATTTCCCGTACGGAACGAACCCCGTCGCTCACTACAACGGCGCAGGCTCGAACGGGCTGCGTGCGATGGGTCAGTACCAGACCGGCGGCATCCTCGCCTATGACGCATCGACGGGCAAGGTCGCGTGGACGAACCACCTCGGTACCGACATGTCGCACGGTCAGGGACCGCTGACGACCGCCTCCGATCTGCTCGTCGTCGGGCAGATCGACGGCCGTGCCCTCATCATGGATGCTGTCAACGGCGACGTCCTCTGGGACTTCCAGACGGGGTCGGGCATCGCTGCCGCTCCTGTCACGTACGAGGTCGACGGGGAGCAGTACATCGCCGTGTTCGCAGCCGGGTCCACCAACCCGTACAGCGGGTCTGTCACGCAGGGCGACTCCCTGTGGGCCTTCAAGCTCAACGGTTCGTACACGACCGCGACGGGAAGTCAGGAGGGACCGAACACGGCTCCCCTGGCGATCCGTCGACCCGTGAGCGGCTCGGCTGTTGCCGGCGAGACCGTAGCGAACACGGTTCTGCTCGCCCGCACCAGCCGCACGGCTGACACCGCAGCGGCGCGGGACAGTGTGGCGACGAACGGCATGCAGCCCACGCACCTGCGCGTGCCCGTCGGCACGACGGTGACCTTCCGCAACCCCGGGGCCGAGACGTTCCCGAACTTCCCCAACCTGAAGGAGCACTGCGCCACGCAGTACTTCGAGGGTGAGTTCAACGCCAGGCTGCAGCCGGGCGAGACGTACGAGCACACCTTCACGCGTGCGGGTGAGTACTTCTTCAACGACTGCACCGACCCGCGTCCGACCGGCAAGATCGAGGTCGTCCTCGCTCCGCAGGATCAGCCGGGCGCGTTGCGGTTCACCCCGGGCCACCTGCGACTGGGCACTCCCTCGGGTCTGTTCACGCAGGTCGACGGCACGGTTGACGCCCAGTTCGACCTGCCCGCCGGGTACTCGTACGACAGCGCCGCTGAGCTCATCACTCCGCTGTCGGCGACGCCTGTCAAGCCGTCGGACGTCACGACCGGTCCCAGCCGGGTCACCCTGCAGTTCGACACGGCCGACCTCGACAACAACGTGCCGACCGGCGAAGTCGAACTGACGGTGCGGTTGAACGTGCTGAACGCCGCCGGCGAGCAGGAGCAGCTCACCTCGACGGCGACCGTGACGGTTTCGAAGGGCGTTGCGGCGCACACGACGCACCGCACGCTCGCGGGCAAGGCGTACGTGTCGGTGACGGCAACGAACTACACGGGCGCTCCTGCGGACATCACGGTGTCGACGGAGTTCGGCAAGAAGGTGTTCTCGAACGTCGCTCCCGGCAAGACCGTCGCGGTGTCGTTCAACACACGTGCGACGTCGGTCCCCGCCGGCGAGGTCACGATCACATCGACGATCACCGTCGACGGTGAAACCGTGACCGAGACCAGAACGGCGCCGTACCGGGCTTTCCCGACCGGCAGCTGACACCCGACGTGGGGGTGCGGCCCCTGGGCGCGCACCCCCACGTCACCCGAGCCTCCTTCACCCGATCGAGGCGCAAGTGATCACAGAGAAAGCGATTCAATGATGAACAGATCGACCTTCACGAGGGCGAGCGCCACGGCGTTCGGTGCACTGCTGCTCGCGTCGGCTGGCACAGCCGTCGCAACCGCCGACGAAGTCGACGAGGGCACCGTCGATATCAACGTCGAAGTCACCGACCGCTACCCGTCGGGCGTCTTGGCGCTCTCCGTCGCGGCGGACACCACCGCTCTCGAAGAGATCGACTCCGGCGACCCGCTCATCCGCGAGTTCACCGGTGTCCTTCCGACCGTCACTGTCACCGACACGCGCAGCACCGTCCCCGACACCCCGTGGTTCGTCCTCGGGACGGCGAGCGCCTTCGTGTCCGGCGATGACTCGATCTCGGCCGACCACCTCGGGTGGTCGCCGGCTCTCGCGGGCGATTACGGGTCGGCGATCGAAGTGGGGGGCGACATCGAGGGCGTCATCGATGACGAAGACAGCGAAGGCCTCGCCTACGCCGACGGCGAGCTGCTCTACCTGAACGCGGACCAGGTCGAGACATACGACCAGGGGGCGTGGTCGGCGAACGCCGCCCTGAACCTCAAGGTCGCCGCCGAGGATGCGGCATCCGGCTCGTACACCTCGGTGCTCACCCTTTCGCTCTTCGAGTAGGACTCACCGCCCGTCAGCCAGAGGCGGGGTGTGCCGTTGACCGGCACCCCCGCCTCTGTCGCGTCATCCGCGACCCAGGACATGCAGACGCTGTCCCATTCGGCGAGACTCGGCTTTGCGCGGCCAGCTGGGCCGACCAGAGTCGCAGAGGCAGCGAGCGCGGCGCCCGGCCGTATCAACAGAGAGGTTGACCATGCAGCCCGAACGAGTGGCACCGAGGCCATGACGACGAACGGTTCCGGGGACCCCATACCCGAGGACGTGCCTGAAGACGCGAGCGCAGAGCCCCTCGCCGACTCGATCTATCCCCCCACGCGAACGTTCTTCATGACGCCTGATCTGAACAAGGGCGTGCCCCCCGACCCGTGGTTCATCCGAGTCCTCTCCGGCATCGAGATCACCGTCGGCATCATCCTCTTCTCGCTCATCATCTTCGGCGTCATGTATCAGGTGACCGCGCGCTATTTCCCCGACGTCGGCTGGGTAGGTGCCGGAGAGCTCGCACTGCTGTCGATGATCGCGCTCACCTTCACGATGGCCGGCTACCTCGTGGGGCGGAACGGCCACATCGTGCTGGAGCTGTTCGACCGGCTCCTCGAAGGCACCTGGTTGTTCACCGCCCTGCGAGTGATCTCGGCCGTCATCATGGTGATCATCTGCCTGATGCTGTCGTACGAGGCGTTCGTGAAGCTCGATACGGAGTGGGCGCGCCTGAGCGCTGCAATGCGCATGCCGCTCGGCGTCCTCTATATCTTCGCGCTGGTCGGCTTCGCCTCGGCCGCTGTGCAGTCCGCATACAAGATTCGTTACGCAAACCGCCCCGAGCGCCAGCTCGACATCGGTGAGATGGAAGGCTGATCGATGGACCTCTGGCTCTACATACTGCTGTTCGTCGTTCTCTTGCTCCTGCGGGTCCCGGTCGCTTTCGCGATGATCGGGTCGAGCATGCTGTACTTCTACACCAACAGCTTGTCGGCCGGCTACGCGATCTCGTCGACCGTGAACGGCATCAACAGCTTCCCGTTGCTCGCGGTGCCGCTGTTCATCTTCGTGGGTGCGATTGCCAACAATCTCGGCATCGCCACCCGGTTGTATGACCTGGCACGTGCGCTGCTTGCCCGACTGCCGGGCAACCTCGCCTACGTGAACCTCGGCACGGCGGTCGGCTTCTCATGGATCAGCGGCTCGGCCCTCGCCGACGCGGCGTCCACCAGTAAAGTGCAGATCCCGCAGATGCTGAAGGCGGGCTACCCGTACGGCTTCTCCTCGGGGCTCACCGCATCGGCGTCGCTCATGAGCACGGTCATGCCGCCCAGCATTCCCGCGGTTCTCTTCGCCGCGACGGCGTCCATCTCGACCGGAGCGCTGTTCGCCGGGTCGATCATCCCGGCCATCCTCATGGCCGTCGGCTTCGCCGTCTACATCTTCATCTGGGTGCGCCTGCACCCAGAGGTCGCCGTGACGCGACACTTCGACGGCAAGCTGCTCGGGAAGGCTGCCGTACGGGTCATCGGGCCGGCCATGCTGCCGGTGATCATCCTGGGTGGCATCTTCAGCGGCATGTTCACCCCCACCGAGAGCGCAGGCGTCGCGTCCGCCTACATGCTGGTGCTCGGCGCTCTCTATCGCACCCTCACCTGGAAGGTGTTCTGGAAGTCCGCGAAAGAGACGATCATCATCTCTGGCGGCATCCTCCTGATCCTGGGCGCCTCGAACCTGATGGGTCAGGTGCTCGCCCGAGAGCAGGTGTCCCGCAACCTCGGCGAGTGGCTCACCACGTTCACGGACAACCCGATCGTGTTCCTGCTGATTCTCAACGTGCTGCTGATCCTGCTGGGGGTGCCGCTCGAAGCCCCGCCGGTCATCCTGGTGCTCGTGCCGATCCTGATGCCGATCGTCGCCGAGTTCGGGATCAACCCGCTTCAGCTGGGCGTCATCATGATCCTCAACCTCATGATCGGGTCTCTGACGCCACCCGTCGGCGCCGTTCTGTTCGTGGTGGGATCGATCACGCGCAGACCCATGGGCGAGCTGTTCCGAGGCATCCTGCCGTTCCTCATCCCGTTGGGGGCCGTGCTGCTGCTGCTGACGTTCTTCCCCGGCATCGTCACGTTCCTCCCCTCGCTCCTGGGGCTGTGACGTGCGGTCTGGACCGCAGAAGGGGTCCGTCGATGGTACGCAGACTGTTCGTGCTGAACGGCCCCAACCTCAACATGATGGGGCTGCGCCAGCCTGAGCTGTACGGCACGGAGACACTCGACGACGTCCGCGCCATCTGCGAGCGAACCTCGGACGAACTGGGTTTCTATCTCTTCTTCGCGCAGTCCAATGCGGAGCACGACCTCGTCGAGTGGGTCCACGAGGCCTTCCGACAGAATGCCCTCGTGGTGATCAACCCGGCCGGGTTCAGCTTCGCGTCGATCCCGCTCCTCGACGCATTGCGCATGCTCCCGACGCCGATCGTCGAGGTGCACATCACGAACATACTGGCGCGGGAATATGAGCCCTCGCTCGTATCGAGAGTTGCCCGGGCTGTCATCACCGGGGCAGGTGTGTACGGCTACGAGCTCGCGATCCGCGCCGCCCACCGCGCGTCGCCGGACGAGAGCGTGACCGGATGAGACCTCAACATGTTCCACTCGCCGGGACATATCTTTGTCACCGGGGCGAAGTCCGTCAGAGTCGGCACTGCCACCCACTGAAGCTTGGCAATCCGGTCGCATCGAGCAGTGCCCGAAATCAACCGTCGGCCGATTGACTTGTCGTGGTGACAGACGTCTACACAACGCACGACGACGTGCGCAGCCAGAGGAGAGTCCTATGAGCACAGCCCACCCGATTCGCCGCGGTCTGTTCGCCGCCACGGCTCTGGCCGCGACGGCGCTGATCGTCGCCGGCTGTTCCGGCGGCGGAGGAACGCCGACCGGCGACGGAAGCGAACCGCCCGCAGACCAGGCCAGCCCGGTCACCCTGACGGTGGCGACGAGCCAGAACGAGCAGACGCCCAACTACTTCTGTGGGGTCGAGCTGCTCAAGGAGCGCCTCGAGGGTGCGGACATGGGCTTCACCGTGGAGCTCTACCCGGCGAGCCAGCTCGGGCCCGACGCCGACCGCTTCCCGCTCGTGCAGGCCGGTGACATCGACATCGACCTGCAGGGCGCGTCGGCGCTCAGCGCGACGTACGAGCCGATCGGCGTCGTCGACGCGGCGTACGCGTTCAACGACGTCGACCACGCTTTCAAGTGGATCGACGAAGGCTCCGAAGACCTCTTCTCGGGGTTCCACGAGGCGACGGGCGTCAAGGTCGTCGACGGCTGGTTCTTCGGAAACCGCACGCTGACGACGAAGGGCGTCGAGGTCCGCAGCCCTGACGACCTGACCGGCGTTCCGATCCGGTTCCCGAACTCGCCGCAGTTCCTCGCGAACGCTGAAGCGCTGGGGATCAACAACGCCGTCTCGATCGCACTCGAGGAGCTGTACTCAGCGCTCCAGCAGGGCATCGCGGTCGGACAGGAGAACCCGATCGTCGCGACGAACTCGTCGAGCTACGACGAGGTGCTCGACACCATCGTGCTCAACAACCACAATGTCGGCATCCACTGGCTCATCGTCAGCGACAAGACCTACGAGAAGATGAACGACGAGCAGGCCGCCCTGCTCGAAGAGACCATCCACGACATCCGCCCCGAGAACCGCGACTGCGTCGAGACGGAGACCGAGGAGATCATCGAGTCCTACCGGAACGGTGACGCCCACACGGTGATCGAACGTGAGGACATCGACATCGACGCCTTCGTCACCAAAGCCGAGGAGTACTTCGAGAACCTCTACGACGGCGAGAACCTCGCCGCGTACCAGGCGATCCGTGAGATGGCCGACTGAGACAGACAGCCCGAAGGAGTGGGGGCGGGGCGCTTGCGCCCCGCCCCCACTCCTTTCACTGCGCGGTATGTGCCAGCAGCCCGCGGCTCAAGGTGAGCGCTGCGGCGCGAACTGACGGAACGATGGAATCGAGGAGGAACTCTCCCGTGGGTCCGGCCACCGAGATCGCCGCGACGGGCAACCCGGCGGCGCCCAGAACGGGACTTGCGGCACCGGTCACTCCCGGGACGTATTCTTCGTGATCCGTCGCTGCGCCGCGGTGGCGTACTCCGGCGAGATCCCGCAGCAGAGAAGGGGCATCGGTGATCGTGTTCGCGGTGCGGCGCTCGAACCCGGCCGCGGCCACTCGCTGCACCACCTCTGCTCCCGAGACGGCGAGAACGGCTTTCCCCATCGCGGTCGCATACGCAGGCAGGCGCGCACCCACTCTCAACGGAGGCGGCAGCGTCATGGAGGCCCCCGGGAGGACGGCGATGACGACGACTTCCAGACCGTCGAGCACACCGAGGTTCACCGTCTGCCCCGTGATGTCCCGAAGCTCCCGCAGCACGGGAAGGGCGTGCCGGCGCAGCACGCGCGGTTGCTGCACTGTCTGACCGAGTTCGAAGAGCCGGACACCGAGATAGAGCTTGTCGCCGTCGCGGTCCAGGAACCGCTGCTCGACGAGGTCGGCCGCGATCCGCGACACCGTCGACTTCGGCAGACCGGCACGTCGAGCGAGCTCTGAGACGCCCAGCCCTTCGTCATGCTCGCCGAACGCGTCGAGCACCGCTGACAGGCGATCGAGCACGCTGACCGAAGTGGTCCAGTCTGCTGTTCGCACGACTTACGCCGCCGCGAAGCGCCGAGCGATGGAGGTGCCGGCGGCGCGGATGAGCGGCGCCGCCCGTTCGGCATCCATCGCCGTGCTCGGACCGGCGATGGACACCGCTCCGATCACCGCGTGGCCGGTCGAGAGCACGGGACTGGCGAAAGCGGTGATCCCGGGGTACGACACTTGAGCATCCATCGCCACGACCGAGGAGCGTACGTGGGCCAGCTCATCGCGAAAATCCTCGGCGGCTGTGTCACCCAGCGTCGCGCTCACGCGCTCGACGACAGTCGCGTCGCTGCAGAATGCGAGGTAGGCCTTGCCGCTGGCGGTCGTCAGCGCGGGCGAACGCATTCCCGCGCGTGTGGGGAGCATCGACAAGCGGCCCGCTACAGCGATCGACACCATGTCGGTGCCCTGCTGCACCCACAGCCCGACACGCTCGCCCGTCGCGGTGCTCAGCCCACGCAGGACGGGAGCTGCCGCGTTGATCAAGCGCCGAGGCAGGTTCGCTCGAGAGCCCAGTTCGAACAGACGCAGTCCCAGCGTGACGCCCGCATTCGTGCGCTCGAGATATCGCTGATCGGTGAGGTCTGTCACCAGGCGCGACACCGTCGACTTCGGCAACCCCGTGCTCGCCGCGATATCGGTGACCGAGATGGATCCGTCGCACTCTTTGACGGCGTCGAGGATCGCGAAGATCCGATCGAGCACGGCAACGGGGGCTTTGACGGGGTGGGCGGTTGTGTTCCACTCGGCGAGACTCGGCATCGAGCATCCCCTTCTACGCAGTTGAATCGTCGGTGATCCTCCTCGCCCATCAAACGTACTAACCAGTACGTTTCGACACAAGGGTTCCCCATGCACACAACGGAGGCGCGGATGCGTTACCTGGTCGGCCTGATCGGCGAAGGGATTTCGGCATCTTTGACCCCGTCGATGCATGAAGCCGAGGGTGCCCATCTCGGCCTGGACTATGAGTACCGGATCTTCGATGTGTTGACGCCGGCGCACATCGGCGGCGATGTGGGTGAGCATCTCGCGACCGCACGAGCCGAAGGATTCTCGGCCGTGAACATCACGCACCCGTTCAAGCAGCGCGTGCTCGCGCTCGTCGACTGCCTCGACGATCACGCGGCCGCGCTCCAGGCGGTGAACCTCGTCGTCTTCACCGGCGGCCGACTCGTCGGGTACAACACCGACTGGAGCGGCTTCGCCTTCGGCATGGAAACCGGCCTGCCGGGGGCGTCTGTGGACCGAGTGGTCCAGGTCGGTTGCGGCGGGGCGGGCGCAGCAGCCGCATACGCCCTGCTGGCTCGGGGTGCCCGGCGCGTGGATCTGCACGACTCAGACCAGCTGCGCGCGGAGCGCCTCGCCCGACGCATGCGCGCGCGCTACCCCGACCGGGAGGTTCAGGCCGTGGGCGCGGAAGACCTGTCGACGACCCTCGCCGCTGCGACGGGAGTCGTACACGCGACGCCCCTGGGCATGCGGCATCATCCCGGCGTGGCCGTCGACATCGACGCCCTCCCGCACGACGCGTGGGTGTGCGATGTCGTGTACCGCCCCTTGAAGACCGAATTGATCCGGCAGGCCAGACGTCGGGGCCGCCGGACGATCGATGGCGGTCGGATGGCGGTCGGGCAGGCGTACGCCAGCCTCCGGATCATCACCGGCGCCGAACCCGACATCGATCGGATGCAGCGCCACTTCCGCGCCCTGGTGAAGGCCGAGGAACAGGACCCCGCAGCCTCCGATGACCGAGCGGACGATTGACGTGGGAGAAGGGCCCAGGACAGCCCGGGCCGTGCGCACACGCGCAGACATTCTGCAGATCGCGACGGCGGAGTTCGCCGCCAAAGGTTACGCGGGGGCGCGCGTAGACGAGATCGCGCAGCGCACCCGCACGACGAAGCGCATGATCTACTACTACTTCGGCTCGAAGGAGGGACTGTTCGTCGAGGTGCTCGAGCAGATCTACGCGCAGATCCGACGTGTCGAGCAAGGTGTCGACGTCGATCACCTCGCCCCCGATGAAGCCCTGCGCGCGATAGCCGAGGTCACCTACGACCATCACACGACTCACCGGGAGTCCATTCAGCTCGTGATCATCGAGAACATCCATCGCGCAGAGCACCTCGCCCGCTCCAGCACGATTCTGCGGGAGAACAGGACGGCGATCACGCTGCTTGAACAGGTGATCAGTCGCGGGGTGCGCGAAGGGACCTTCCGCGACGACGTCGATGCGGTCGACGTGCACATGATGATCAGCGCCTACGCGTGCTTCCACGTCGCCAACCGACACACGTTCAACGCTGTGTTCCAGCGGGACATGCTCGACCCCGCGCTGCAAGGTTCGCACCGTCGGCTCATCGGCGACATGATCGTCGCGACCATGACCTCGCCCCGCACGACACCTGATCTCACGGCGCTGGACCCGACAGACGGTGTGTGAGGATCGACGCCGCTGCCCGAAGGATCGGCGCGCACTGCTCGGCGTCCAGGGCGTCGGCGGGGCCACACACCGACAACGCTCCCGCAAGCCTTCCCGGGGCGGCGAGCACGGGAATGGCGATGCCGGCAACCTCTGAGTCGAACTCGCGCGCCTCGGTTGCCAGCGCGCCCGCGCAGATATCCGCCAGCTCCCGCCGCAGCGTCGTCTCGCAGGTGATCGTGCACGGCGTCAGTGCCACGAGGCCCGCGGAGATCACCTCCTCCGTGACCTCCGGGGGCGAATGCGCCAGAACGGCCTTGCCGAGCGCTGTCGCGTGCAGGGGCAGCCGCGCACCGACGCGAATGCGCGAAGGCGCCTCGGACCGGCCGCGCAAGGCAGCAACACAGACGAGTTCCGGTCCGTCCCGGATCGCGAGGTAGACGTTCTCACGGGTCTTGTCACGCAGGTGAACGAGGACAGGCAGCGCGATCGTTCGCAGCTCGCGAGGCTCACGAGCAAGCTGCCCGAGCTCGAACACTCGAAGCCCCAGATGGATGCGCGTTCCGTCGCGCTCGAGGTAATGCTGCCGAATGAGCGTCGCGACAAGTCGCGAGACGGTCGATTTCGGAAGCCCTGACCGACGGGCGAGATCGGATAGCCCCATGCCGCGATCATCGTGTTCGAACGCCTGGAGGATCCGGGTCATCCGGTCGAGGACACTCACCGTGTCATCGACGGGCGGGCGAGTCATCCCCCCGCCAGGGTCGCCAACCGGCGCGTGAGCACGAGCGCCGCGTGCCGGACGAGCGGGGCGATGCGGTCGAGGTTCATGTCGTTCACCGGGCCGGCCGCAGAGATCGCAGCGACAGGCAAGCGGTCGGGCGAGAGCACAGGACTCGCGATCCCGACGACGCCGGGGAACGTTTCGCAGTGGTCCACGGCGATCGAATCGGATCGGATCCCGGGAAACTCGCGCTCGAGACTGTGGCGCCGCGGAGCGTCGAGGTCGACCATGACCTGACTCAGAGACAGGTCACCCTCAGAGAAGGCCAGCACGGCCTTTCCGAGAGCGGTCGTGGCCGAAGGAACGCGCACGCCGGCGCGAGAGGGTGCCGGCACCAGGCGGCCTCGTACCGCGATCACCGACAGCATGTCGCTGCCTTCGTGCACGGCGACATTCAGGTGCTCGCCGGTCGCGTGGTACAGCTCCGCGAGGACCGGCATCGCCGCCATGCTGAGTCGGCGCGGTGTGAGCGCCTGCGCTCCGAGCTCGAACAGCCGCAGGCCGATCTCGACCCTTCCGCCATCGCGAGAGAGGTATCGCTGACGCACCAGATCACCGACGAGACGCGAGACCGTCGATTTCGGGATGCCTGTCGTCATCGCGAGCCGGGTGATGGTGCTGGAACCGTCTGCCTCGCGGACGGCGTTCAGGATTGCGAGGATGCGATCAAGCACTGACACGCGCTCGCCGCAGGGAGCGGAACGCATGTCTGCAGTATCCGCCGGGGCGGGAGGCCAGGCAAGGAAAGTGCCCCGCAGAACGGGGATGTTCCCGCTGAATGGGACGCACGAAGGTCCGGGCGGCCGATCGACCGGCCCGGACCTCCGGTGTGCGTCAGCGGACGAGCCGCGTCAACGTCACGAGGCGCAGAAAGGCTTGATGCCCATCGTGCTTTCGATGCCCGCGAGGACGTGCTGCTTGAAGAACTCGTCGCCCGCCAGCTCCGCATCCGTCCACGCCGCGACATCGTGACCCAGCGTTGTCAGCCACGACTTCGCACCGTCGTAGTACTGGCACCAGCTGACGGGGTGGAAGTCGCTGTGACCGTAGTCCCGCGCCTGGCTCGTGGCCTTGTCGACCTTGAGCAGGAAGTTCACGTTCGTCGGGAACGGATCCAGGTTGTACCACTCGTCCTTGAACTGCCACGTCTGCGGCATGAACGACGTCGACACGTCGCGACCGTTGAGCACCTCGACGGTGCCGTTGCGGTTCGGACCGTGGTTGACGAAGTTCGCGTTGCCGAGCAGACCCTCGTAATAGGCCCAGTCATACTCCGCACCGAACGCGTTGTGGATGCCGACGAAGCCGCCGCCACCGTTGAGGTACGCCGTCAGCTCGTCCTGCGCTGCGTCGTTGAACGTGTCGCGGTTACCGCTCAGGTTGATCACCGTGTGATACCGCTCAAGGTCCTTGAACTCCGCCAGATCCTCGGTGTAATCCACCGCGATCCCGCGCTCCTCGACCCACGACTTCAACGCAGCCTGAGCCACATTGTTCGCACCCAACGGCGGGTTCAAACCCGCCGGCAACGCCGAACCCAGATGCGCGTGACGAGGACCAGCCGTACGGCTCCAGATCAGAACCCGCTTCTGCTCACCCTCGACCCACCCATTGCCACCCTCGGCATTGAAGCACTCAGGATCGATACCACGACACACACCGTAATAGCCTTCGTATGCAGCCGTCGTGGTGGCGGTGAACGCCTCACCCTCGCGCGCGCCGGTCGCGGTGACCGTGACGTTTCCTGCGAGCATCGGCGACGTCCTGGAGTTGAGCGAGACCGCCACGGTCTGGCCGGGCTTGACGTTCTTGAAGGTCTTCGAGCCGAAGGCGGCGTCGACCTTGATCGTGACGGGAACGTTCGAGGGGTTCCGGGCCGAGACGGAGACGTAGGCGTTCTTGCCCAGCGCGCGAACACTTGTCGTCACTTCGGGCTCATCGCTGGCCGGAGCGCAGAAACTGCTGATGCCCATCGTGCTTTCGATGCCCGCGAGGACGTGCTGCTTGAAGAACTCGTCGCCCGCCAGCTCCGCATCCGTCCACGCCGCGACATCGTGACCCAGCGTTGTCAGCCACGACTTCGCACCGTCGTAGTACTGGCACCAGCTGACGGGGTGGAAGTCGCTGTGACCGTAGTCCCGCGCCTGGCTCGTGGCCTTGTCGACCTTGAGCAGGAAGTTCACGTTCGTCGGGAACGGATCCAGGTTGTACCACTCGTCCTTGAACTGCCACGTCTGCGGCATGAACGACGTCGACACGTCGCGACCGTTGAGCACCTCGACGGTGCCGTTGCGGTTCGGACCGTGGTTGACGAAGTTCGCGTTGCCGAGCAGACCCTCGTAATAGGCCCAGTCATACTCCGCACCGAACGCGTTGTGGATGCCGACGAAGCCGCCGCCACCGTTGAGGTACGCCGTCAGCTCGTCCTGCGCTGCGTCGTTGAACGTGTCGCGGTTACCGCTCAGGTTGATCACCGTGTGATACCGCTCAAGGTCCTTGAACTCCGCCAGATCCTCGGTGTAATCCACCGCGATCCCGCGCTCCTCGACCCACGACTTCAACGCAGCCTGAGCCACATTGTTCGCACCCAACGGCGGGTTCAAACCCGCCGGCAACGCCGAACCCAGATGCGCGTGACGAGGACCAGCCGTACGGCTCCAGATCAGAACCCGCTTCTGCTCACCCTCGACCCACCCATTGCCACCCTCGGCATTGAAGCACTCAGGATCGATACCACGACACACACCGTAGAACGGGTCGATGACAGGCTCGGAAGAGGGACTACTCGCCGCCGCCGCACCACCGGTCAGCAAACCAGCCCCGAGAGTCGCCGCAGCGAGAAGCGCGACCCCCGAGAGTTTGAGGGATTTCATGTGATCTCCTTTGATCGATCGGGCTGACGCCTCGGGCGCGTCTGCATGCTGGGCCCAGGCTCGACGCGAGAGTATGACGCGGCGCGCGAGCGTCGCAAAGGTCGTTCCACCCAGTAAGCCGCTGGCGTCTCGTGCCCCGGACGCTCACCCGCGGGTGTGGGAACGCCGCCGATCAGCGCGGAAGGCTTCGAGATCGACGACCTCACGGCTCACGGCAGAATGGTGCACGGCCTCGATCAGCGCGAGCGTGCGCGACGCATCCTCGACCGAGACGAGAGGTTCTGCAGCCTTCTGCGCGACGTCGATGAAGTGGTCCAGCTGCGCTTCGAAGGTGTTCTTCGGCTGCACCGGCAGGTACGTGCGCGACAGCGGGAAGTGCCAGTTCGGCGAGACGTCGGCGCCGTAGGTGTACTGCGCGAGATCGGGTACCGACAACGCGCCGGTCGTGCCGGTGACGCGGTACGCGACGCCACCGGGCAGGAAGGGAAACTGCATGGACTCCTCGGTCGATTGATCCCAGCCCCAGGGAGAGACACCGGCATCCGTCGCGAGGAAGCTGCCGAGCGCGCCGTTCTCGAAGCGCACGGTCACCGCCGCAGAGTCCTCCACGTCGAGTCCGCGCGTCGCCGAGCTCAGCATCGCGTGCACCTGGACGATCTCGCCGCACACGTGACGAAGCAGGTCGAGGTCGTGCACGAGATTGATGAACGTGACACCCGCTCCGGGGCGGCGGTGCCAGTCGATCTCACTGAAGTACTCGTCTTCTTTGCGAGCCGCCCACATTCCGCTGACGCCGACGATGTCGCCGACCGCTCCATTCGCCAGCGCTTCGCGGGCCCGCGCGATGGCCGGGTGGTGACGGCGGTGGTGGCCGACGAGGAGCGTCCCCTGCTCACGTTCGACCGCTTCGATCAGGCGAAGCGATTCCACGTAGCTCGTCGCGACGGGCTTCTCGAGCAGAACCGCGACGCCCCGCTGCATGCACGCGATGGCGGAGTCGACGTGGAACTGGTTCGGATTGACGAGGATGACAGCCTCGACGTCCGTATCGCCGAGGAGCTCTTCGAGATCGCGGTAGGCGGCGCACCCGACGCCGCCCAGGTCGGCGATCGGATCCGCGACTGCGACGAGCTGCGCCCGCTGTGATCGGCGCACGAAGTCGATGTGCTGTCGGCCCATGAATCCGATCCCCACGATGCCGATGCGCAGGGGTGATGGTGCGGTCGTGGTGCTCACGGCAACTCCTCTATCCAGCAGATTCCGTCGGGATTGCGACCGACGGCGACCTCACGGGTCACTTCGCCCCGGTCGAGGTCCACTTCGACGACGACTTCGTCGTGCTGACAAGCCGAGTAGGCGCGGCGAGTCTGTGCGTCCAGCACGATCATCTGCGGGCCTCGCGGCACGCCGATGACGTTCTGGATGTGCCCCGACTCTGGGTCGAGCACCGCGATCGCGTCGTCGTGTCGCAGCGCGACGACGATCGAACCGGTGGTCGTGATCGCGGCGCCGAATCCGATTCCCGGCAGATCGATCCAGCGGCGCACCTCAGCGGCCGCGGTGTCGATGACCGCCAGGCGCGGACGTCGTTGGTCAGCGGTGTACGCCGTGCCCCCGTCAGATGAGAGCACGATGCGGTTGATCCGCTCAGCGACGGGGACGACCGCGCGCGGTGCGCGCGTCTCGAGGTCGAGGACGCTGATGCTTCCCGGCTCGACGTTGGCCGTGCAGCCGATCCCGCCATCGGCAGACAGCGCGAGCATGTGCGCGTGCGGTGCGCCGGTGCGGATGCGACCCCGCACCTCGAAGGTCTCGGCGTCGAGCGCGAGCACCTCGTCCGTGAGCTCGGCCGTGACGTACAGGGTGGAGCCGACGAACCGCGCGCAATGCGGGCGTGCCGGTGCGCCGAGATCGATCGTGGCCACGCGCGCTCGGGTGACGAGGTCGATGACATCGATGGTCCGACCATCGGTTCCCGTCTTTCCGACGCCCGCGTCGCTGTAGATCGGGACCACCGCCCGGCGGCCGTCCGGGGAGACGGCGACTTCGTGCCCGGTGGTTCCACTCAGTGGAACGGTGCCGACCATGCGCTCGGATGAGAGGTCGACGAGCCCCAGCGTCTCATCCGCTTTGTTGACGACGAGAACGGCACCGGCACGCCCTGGAGAACCGCTCATCGCCGCGGAATTCCGCGCGTGCCGCAGGCGGGGCGGCGGGTGGAGTGACGTGGCATGGTGCTCGGGCTCTCGATCTCGGTGGTGCTCCGCACGATAGTGCCGCCGCCGCCACTGCCCGCGCCGCGGTCGGGTGACCGGCGTGTTCGGAGTTCGTGCGAAGCGACCACGGGCGCGCCGCAGCGCATCCAGTCGGGCGTGGGGTCGCGCACGTCGCCGCGGAGATGGGTATCTCCCGCACGACGGCGGCGGTGGTGGCGTCGATTCCGGGAAAGTGGTCCCCGTGCACGCCGCGATCGACGACCACTCCAGACTCGCGTACGTCGAGGTCAGTACATCTAGGCCGTCTGCTGACAACTACCCGAAGTCGCCGGGCGCCATGTCTGCGAAGCGCGAGAAGTGGCCCTGGAAGGCGACCGTGATCGTGTCGGTGGGACCGTTACGGTGCTTGGCGACGATGAGGTCGGCCTCACCCGCACGAGGGCTGTCCTTCTCGTACGCGGCCTCGCGGTGCAGGAGCACGACCATGTCGGCATCCTGCTCGATCGAGCCTGATTCACGCAGGTCGGACAGCGCGGGCTTCTTGTCGGAGCGCTGCTCGGCGCCGCGGTTCAGCTGCGACAGGGCGACGACCGGCACACCGAGCTCTTTCGCGAGGAGCTTGAGCGCACGCGAGAACTCCGAGACCTCTTGCTGACGGGACTCGACGCGCTTACCCGACGTCATGAGCTGCAGGTAGTCGATGACGACCATCTTGAGCCCGACGCGCTGCTTAAGCCGGCGGCACTTGGCCCGGATCTCGACCAGGGTCATGTTGGGGGAATCGTCGATGTACAGCGGGGCGTCGTTGATGCGCCCGCGGGTCGCGGCGATCGTCGTCCAGTCGCGGGAGTCGAGGGTGCCCTTGCGCATCGCCTGCAGTGGGATCGCGCCCTCGGCGCTCATGAGACGCATCGCGATCTCGCTGCGACCCATCTCGAGCGAGAAGAGGATCGTCGGCATGTCGTGCTTGATCGCCGCCGAGCGGGCGAAGTCCAGAGCGAGCGTCGACTTACCCATCGCGGGCCGCGCCGCGATGATGATCATCTGCCCGGGGTGCAGTCCGTTCGTCAGCTGGTCAAGACCCGCGAACCCCGTGGGGATGCCGGTCATCTGACCATCGCGCCCGCGCGCTGCCTCGATCTCATCGACGGCGGCATCGACGGCGATCGTGAGCGGGACGTAGTCTTCGGCGACCTCGGCACCGGTCACCGAATAGATCTCTGCCTGCGCGCTGTTGACGACGTCGACGGCTTCGCCCTGGCCCGAATAGCCCATCTGCACGATGCGGGTGCCGGCCTGAACGAGACGGCGCAGCAGCGCCCGCTCGGACACGATCGAGGCGTAGTACCCCGCGTTCGCGGCCGTGGGCACGATCGAGGTGAGCGTGTGCAGGTAGTCCGCACCACCGGCGCGCTGCAGCTCACCTGTCTTGATCAGCTCGTCGGTGACCGCGACGACGTCAGTCGGTTCGCCGTGCGAGTAGAGCGTGAGGATCGCTTCGAAGATCAGCTCATGCTTGGGGATGTAGAAGTCGGCGCCGCGCAGTGTCTCGATGACATCGGCGACGGCATCTTTCGACAGGAGCATTCCGCCCAGGGCGCTCTGCTCTGCAAGCAGATCGTGCGGGGGTGTGCGCTCATGCTCACGGGGGCCTCCGAGACGTTCCTCAGAGATGTCCGCGATCGACATGCGCTACCCCTTCTGCGCGTGAACGCGCGTCACCCACCTGCTCGATGACCACGCTATGGAGGGCCTCCGACACTCGCAAACCGGCCTGTGGATAACTGTGTGGAGAGTGGGCAGGAAACGCCGTGACCCTTGTGTACAAGTCCTGTGGAGAACTTTCGCCACCCGGGTGATTTTATGGACGAATAGTCCAACTGACCAGGGGTTTCAATTTCCACAGCCTGTGGACAAAGATGTGGTTCAGGTAGGCGTTGAAGGTTGCGAGGTTGTACACAGTTCACCCCGAATCGCAACTCGAGAACGCGCCGGGTCAGAGGCCATTTTCCGGTTCGGTCGATCGGCACCGGCGCAGACACAGTGCGAAAGACCTCGCCGGGTCCATCGACAGCCGATGCGGTCTCGGGTACGGTCGGACACCCAGGCACCCTCAGACGCGTTCAACCGGACGCGCACGACGTTCTTATCTCGGGAGATGAACGTGGAGACCGTCACCTGGAGCGAGCCGCGCAGGCTCGCTCGCGCAACGCTGATGGGCATCAGCGCTGCGTTCGCGGGCGCGGCGGTCTCGGTGTTCTTCGGGCTCGGTGCATCCGATGCGCACGCGTCCACAGATGACGAACGCAGTCTGACGGGTGCCCTGAGCAGTCTCATCGGCGGCACGACGGACGCGCTCGGAGCAACTGTGTCCGGCGTGACGTCGACGGCGTCCGACGTCGTCGAATCGATCGTCGATGTCGCGCCCGCACCGGTTCAGAAGCCCGTCCAAGCCGTCGGCCAGGCGGTGGACACGGCCGTCACCACCGTCACGACCCCCGTGCAGCAGGTCGTCTCGAGCGGCGTCGTGAGCGCCGTGACGACGCCGGTCGTCGAGGTGCTCACCGACGTTCCCGTCGTCGGGACCGTCGTGTCAGGCCTCGGCGTCGACGAGGTCGTCACGTCCATCGGCACCGGCGTCGATGACGCACTCGACACCACGATCGAAGCCGTTTCTGGTGTCGGCCGCGCCCTCGCCCCCGCTCCCACCCCGCCCTCACTCGACCACGTCGAGCCCGCCGCATCCCCCGCCGTCACCTCGACCGCGGCCGCTTCAGACGCCCAGAACGCGCCCGCCCACCTGGGATCGACGGCCTACGCAGCCGGCCCGCAGGTTCACGCCGCGGCATCCGCACGGGTCTTCGCCGCACCTGCTCCCGCGACGTCGAGCGCCTCGTCGGCCTCGCCCAGCGGGCATGCCCCACCCGGGTTCACAGGCGACCCCTGTCCTTCTCTCGCTTCGTCTTCGGGACCCGCCGGTGCGGGTTCCGGCGCCTGGGCGCTTGCCGCCCTCCTGCCTCTCGCCGCACACCGTGCCTGGGTGCGACGGGCCGGGCCGGGGGACGACAACGCGCCACCGGCGCCCGCCGACCCCACCGACGCTTCGCCCGATTGAGTCGAGCTCTGCCGCCCCCGGCGGCGAGCATCCTCGCGCGCATTCGCGTGCACCATCCGACTCACTCGAAAGAAGACATCATGAACACCTTCATCAAGCGCGCCCTGTGGGGCACGCTCCTCGCCGGCGGCGTCACGCTGCTGGGCGCAACCGCCGCCACCGCGGCGGAGACAACCGGAGACGACGGTCTGCTGTCCGGCACGCAAGCCCTCGTCGGCCTCTCGCTCCCCATCACGATCGACGGAACGTCGCTCTCGCTGCTCGGCGACTCGACGGCCTCGACCTCGGCCGCTCCCGCCACCTCGGCACCCGAGGCCGTCGCGGCTTCGACAAGCGGGACGGATGCCGCCGCGTCGGGCACACAGGCGCTCGTGTCCGTCGCGGTGCCGATCACGGTCTCGGGCAACGCCATCTCGGTGCTCGGCGACAGCGGTTCGGCGGCGTCGGAGGCACCTGCGGCCCCGGCTGCGGAGCGCGCACCCGCGGATGCAGTGACCACGAGCGGTGACGACGGGGCGCTGTCCGGCACGCAGGGCGCCATCTCTCTCGATCTGCCGATCGACGTGCGCGGCAATGCCATCTCGGTGCTCGGCGACAGCCGGTCCGAGGCCGCGGCGACGCCCACGGCCCCGGCCGGGACCGACACCACACCCGCTGCAACCACCGGCGGGCGCGACGGCATCGCATCCGGCACGCAGATCGTCGCACCCGTCGCGCTGCCCGTCACCGCGACCGGGAACGCCATCTCGGTGATCGGTGACAGCGCCTCGGTCGGATCAGCGACGACGGGCACGTCTGCCGGCGCCGCTGTCACGCCGCTGACCTCGGGGATCGACTCGCTGCTCGGCGGGACGCAGATCGTCACTCCCGTGGCACTGCCGATCACACTCGGCGGCACCGCGATCTCGGTTGTCGGTGACAGCACGTCGGAGACGCCATCGACGCCGACTGACCCGGGCACGCCCGGACCGCCCGGCACCACCAGCACGCCCGGCATCCCCGTCACCACCCCGGGAACGTCCGGAACCCCGATGGCCCCGGCACGCGCCCGCTCGATCGTCACGGGTTCGGTCGCTGGGGCTGACGGACACATGCTGGCCGAGACCGGCGGCGCATCGCTGCTCCCCTTCGCGGGCGCGGCACTTGCGCTCTTCGCGGCGGGAGGCGTGCTTCTCGTCGCGCGTCGACGCAGCGCCTGAGCTGTGAGGGAGGGCCGCGGCCCGCGGGCCTTCCTCACCCCACCTCGCCCGCGCAGCAGGGACTGTGCCTGAACTCTGTTTCGCGGGCGACGGACCGAGCGGAAACGACGGATGCCGCACCCCCGTGGGGATGCGGCATCCGTTCTCGACCGATCGGTGCGGGTCTCGATACGTCGTCTGCGACGACTGCTCGACCTGGACCTGATCTACTTTGCGGCGACCACCTGGAGGGTGATCACGGCGGTGAGGTCATCACGCAGGCGAATCGTCGCCTCGTGCTGGCCGACCGACTTGATCGCCGAGGTGATGTGGATCTTGCGCTTGTCGAGGTCACCGAGACCGGCGGCCTTGACGGCGTCAGCGATGTCACCGGTCTTGACCGAGCCGAACAGGCGGCCTTCGGCTCCGGCCTTGACGGGCAGACGCACCGTGTTGGACTCAAGGGCGTCCTTGAGTGCGACGGCCTCTTCGTGGTCGTGGATCGCGCGCGATTCACGGGCCGCGCGAATAGACGCGACCTGCTTCTCGCCACCGCGGCTCCACGCCACTGCGAAGCCCTGGGGGACGAGGTAGTTACGGGCGAACCCGTTCTTGACCTCGACCACGTCACCGGCGCTACCGAGCCCGGCGACCTCATTCGTAAGAATCAGCTTTGCCATCGGATGCCCCTTAGCGGCCAGCGCCGGCGTAAGGCAGGAGCGCCATTTCGCGCGCGTTCTTGATCGCCTTGGCGATCAGACGCTGCTCCTGCACCGAGACACCGGTGATACGACGAGCACGGATCTTCCCGCGCTCCGAGATGAACTTGCGAAGAGTGGCGACGTCCTTGTAATCGATGACGCCGACACGGATCGACTTCGCGGGGGCAGCGTTCTTCGCGCCCTTCCGCGGCTTCCGGCGATCGCCGGTTGCCTTTCCAGCCATGGTGTTTCCTTTACAGAGTGAGAAAAGTTGTTGCCGTGACCCGGTCTTGACCCTTCACAGAGGTCAGGGACCGGGAGGCGGCATCAGAACGGGGTGTCGTCGCCGTAGGACGAACCGGGCGTCGCCCAGGCATCGCCGCCAGCGGCACCGCCGGCAGCATTAGAGGAACCGGGGGTCGCCCACGGCTCTTCCGCCACCTGCGCGGGGCGCGACTGTCCGCCGCCACCGCCGCCACCGAAGTTGCCACCACCGCTGCCACCGCTCGCGGCGCGCGTGACCTGAGCCGTCGCATAGCGCAGCGACGGTCCGATCTCGTCGACCTCGAGTTCGATCGCGGTGCGGTTGTTGCCCTCACGATCCTGGTAGCTGCGCTGCTTCAGGCGGCCGGTCGCGACGACCCGCATGCCCTTGGTCAGCGAACCGGCCACGTGCTCGGCGAACTCGCGCCACACGCTCGCGCGGAGGAACAGCGCTTCGCCGTCCTTCCACTCGTTGGCCTGGCGGTCGAAGTTGCGCGGCGTCGACGCGATCGTGAAGTTCGCGACGGGGAGCCCGTTCTGCGTGTAACGCAGCTCGGGGTCCGCCGTGAGGTTGCCCACGACGGTGATGATCGTCTCGCCGGCCATCGCCGTTACGCCTTCGCGGCCTTGGCCGGAGCAGCGGCCTTCGCGGGAGCGGCCTTGGCGGGAGCAGCAGCCTTGCGGGCGGCCTTCTCGTCGGCGCGCTGCTTCTCGGAGGCGATCATCGCGATGGCCTCTTCTGCGCGGAGGACCTTCGTGCGCATGATGCGCTCGTCGAGCTTGAGCTGGCGGTCCAGCTCGTGCGTCGCGTCACTCGTGGCGGTGAAGTTGACGACGGCGTAGACGCCTTCGGTGTGCTTCTGGATCTCGTAGGCAAGACGGCGGCGGCCCCAGATGTCGACGTTGTCGACAGTGCCACCGTCGTTCGTGATGACCTTGAGGAACTTCTCGAGGTTCGGAGCGACCTGGCGCTCGTCGATCTCGGGGTTCAGGATCACCATGAGCTCGTACTGGTGTGTGTGCGTCACTAACCCACCTCCTTCGGACTAGAACGGCTGCGAGGAATCTCCTCACAGCAGGAGGGTGTGGTGCACGTCATCCGACTTACCGCGCATCGAACGCGAACGGACAACCCTCCTATGCTACCGGATGCCGCGCCACGGCGCAGTGCCCGGCCTGACGGCACGCCCGGCGACCGTGCGGGGGACGCAGCGACACGCCCGGTAGCGTGGGCGGGGCGTGACCCAGGGAGGACGGATGTCGCTGCATCACCCACAGGAATCGACCTCGTTCGACGCCCGCCCACTCGTCGAGCCCGTGGACCGCGACGAGGTGCGCGCGTTCACGCACCGGCTTCGGGCGACGGGAGCGCTGCGCGGAGCGGGACTGGGCAGTGTCGGTGGGATCGTCGCGGTCGCTGCCGTCGCGATCATGATGCTGTTCTCGGTGTCGACGACCGCGACCGCCTTCCTCACGTCGGCCGTCTCGGGCAACGCGCCGCCGTGGTTCGTCGCGGTCGGCGCGACGGTCTTCATCGTGATCGTGCTGGGCATCGTGGCGGTGATCGTCACGGTGATCGCGCGCTCAGTCGGCAGCGGAGCCGCGGCCCGCCGTTATCGACTTGACCGCTTCGCGCAGGCGAACGGCATGGGATACCTGCCGACGCTCGCCAATCCGCGCCTGCCCGGAATGATCTTCGGTCTGGGCTCGTCGCGGCACAGCCTCGACCTCGTGCGCGGGACGCATCCGAGGTTCGTTGAGTTCGGCAACTACCGCTTCACGACCGGCTCGGGCAAGAACCGCAGAACGCACGCGTGGGGGTACGTCGCCGTCAAGCTCGACGTGCCGCTGCCGCACATCGTGCTCGACGCCCTCGGCAACAACGGGCTGTTCGGGTCGAACCTGCCGACCTCGTTCGACAAAGACCAGCGCTTGAGTCTCGAGGGCGACTTCAACCACTACTTCTCGCTGTACTGCCCCACCGGCTACGAGCGCGACGCGCTCTATCTCTTCACGCCCGACATCATGGCCCGGTTCATCGACAACGCCGCCGCGCTCGATGTCGAGATCGTCGATGACTGGCTGTTCCTCTATGCCAAGCGAGACTTCTCGACCCTCGACCCGGCGACATGGGCGTGGCTCTTCTCGGTCGTCGGCGCCCTGCTCGACAAGCTCGCGCAGTGGGAGCGCTGGCGTGATGACCGCCTGGCCGCCTCGGCCATCGCCCCGCACGACGACCTGCCCTTCGCCGCACCGCCCAGCGCGCTTCGCCCGCCCCCGGGTGTCGCCACCGAGGGACGCCGGCTGAAACGCGGCATCCCATGGGCGGTCATCATCGTCGGGGCCGTCATCGTGCTGATGTGGTCGCTGCCGCAGATCATGAGCTTCATCTGGGCGTTCCTCGGACGCTGAGGCTCACCCGATCCCGACCCGGCGACGGTGCGCCGCGCGGGAGGGCCCGCTCAGGCGCGGTCCGCCCACCATGCGCGCAGACGCCGCTCGGCCTCGTCTTCGCCCAGCACACCCTCGTCGAGCCGCAGGTCGAGGAGGAACCGGTACGCCTCGCCCACTTCGGGCCCGGGTCTGAGGCCCAGGATCGCCTGGATCTGATTGCCGTCGAGGTCGGGCCGGATCGACGCGAGCTCCTCCTGTGCCGACAGCTCGGCGATGCGGCGCTCGATGTCGTCGTAGGCGTTGCGCAGTCGCGTGGCCTTGCGTCGGTTACGCGTCGTGACATCGGCGCGCGTGAGGATGTGCAGGCGTTCCAGTTGGGGGCCCGCATCGCGCACGTAGCGGCGGACGGCGGAGTCGGTCCACGCCCCCTCGGAGTATCCGAAGAACCGCAGGTGCTGCTCGATGAGCTGCGTCACGCTCGAGATCGTGTCCGAGTCGAAGCGCAGCGCCTGGAGGCGCTTGCGCGCAAGCCGGGCGCCCTTGACGTCGTGGTGGTGGAACGTGACAGCGCCCCCGGGCTCGAGCCGCCGGGTCGCGGGCTTGCCGATGTCGTGCAGCAGCGCCGCGAGCCGCAGGGCGACATCGGGGGCGGCATCCGGATGACGCTCGTGCTCGAGGTCGATCGTCTGCTGCAGCACCGTGAGGGAGTGCTCGTAGACATCCTTGTGGTGATGGTGCTCGTCGACCTCGAGCTGCAGGGCCGGGATCTCGGGCAGGAATTCGGCCATGAGCCCGGTCTGCACGAGAAGTCGGATGCCCCGTGTCGGATCGTCGGTCTGCAGCAGTCGCACGAGCTCGCCCTGGATGCGTTCGGGGCTGACGATGGCGAGCGTGGCGCGCAGTTCGGTGATCGCCGCAACCGTCGCGGGATCGACCTCGAAGCCGAGCTGCGACGAGAACCGCGCGGCGCGCAGCATGCGCAGCGGGTCGTCGCCGAAGCTCACGTGCGGGTCGGACGGTGTGCGCAGAACCCCGCGCACGAGGTCTTCGACGCCGCCCGTCGGGTCGATGAGCGTCTGCGACGGCACGCGCAGGGCCATGGCGTTCACGGTGAAGTCGCGGCGCACGAGGTCGGCCTCGATCGTGTCGCCGAACTCGACGGTGGGCTTGCGGGTGACCCCGTCGTAGCTGTCGGCCCGATACGTCGTGACTTCGACCTGGTCCCCGGCGACCTTGGCACCGATCGTGCCGAAGGCGCGGCCGATGTCCCACTGCGCCGTGCTGATGGGCTTGATGATTCGGAGGATGTCGTCGGGGCGCGCGTTCGTCGTGAAATCGAGGTCGTTCGTCTCGCGACCGAGCAGCGCGTCACGCACCGGCCCGCCGACGATCGCGAGGTCGAACCCCGCGTCGGCGAAGACGCGCGCGAGCGTCGAGACGACGGGAGACTCCGCGAGCGCGGCCAGGCGCGCGACACCGTCGGCCATATTGAGCATGGGTTCGAGCCTACCGAGAGCGGTGCGCGGCGTCCGTCGCGCCATCACCGCGACGAAAGCCCCGCGCGTCCGCTCAGTCGTCGTCGATGATGGTGATGACGCCCTCTCCGTCGGCGACGCTCACCCCCGCGCTGACCTCGGAGAGCCCCACAACGATCGTCTCGTCGCCCTCGGCGTTCTTGTCGGGCTTGATCGTGATCGAGAACGTCGCGGTCGTCTGTCCAGCGGCGATCGTGAGGGTGGCCGTCGTACTGCCCTTGTAGTCCCCGCTCGAGGCCGTCCCGCCGATCACCGACACGGTGAACGTCACGGCCGTCGTCATCATCGCCGACAGGGTGATGGTCACCGTCGCAGCCGAACCCGACCCGGTGTTCCCCTCGCGAATCGATGTATCGGAGACACTCAGCGACGGCAGCATCGGCGGAGTCGGTTCCGGCGACGGCGCGACGGGATCGGGATTCGGCGGCGGGTCCGACGGAGGCGGGTCCGACGGCGGCGGCGGCGGTTCAGAGGGAGGCGGCGGCGGCGGTTCAGAGGGAGGCGGCGGCATCGGCGGGGCGGGGGCGACCGTGCCGGGACGACCATGCTGGTCGAGGTCGGCGCCGTAGTTGTTGTAGCGGTCGAACTCCTGCATCTGCGCGTTGATGACGCCGTTGTTGCCGCTGGCGAGCGCGGCATTGGTCAGGGCGATCACCTCGGCCGTCGTGTACGGGTACGAGATGTAGGGGTGCGCGGCGGACAGCAGCGCCGCCACGGCCGCGCGCATCAGCGCCGTGATCCCGCCGCCGCCGCTGTCGAGCGACTCGTGCAGCGTCCGGGTGGCGTAGACACCGGTCGCCGCGGAGAACACGCTCCCCGTCATCTGATCCGGCCGGTACACCAGCGAGCCATCCGAGAGTCTCGGCCACGCGATCGCGTCCCGGTTGGTGGCGTTCGTCTTCCAGAACCCCGGAGTGAGCCCCTCGGCCCTCGCGCCCACGCGGTAGACGGCGGCATCGACGTCGCTCACGGTGACCCCGGACAGGGGATCGATGCCGCGCACCGTCGCGACGTTGACATACGGCGCGGTGCCGACGTGGTGCACGACTGCACCGGCCGAGGTGAACAGCCAGACCTCGCCGGGATCGAGCAGCCCGTTGCCGTTGACATCGCCGCCGACGTAGATGGGAATGAAGTCGTCGCCGGGATTCGCATGCGTGCCGTGGTCGTCGGTGAGCGAGACGGCGAGCGCCAGGTTGCCCGTGTTGGTGACGAGGTACGTCCACACGACGCGCGTGCCCTTCAGCAGTTCGCTCCCGGCCGTGTCGGCGTCTTCCAGCACCGTGGGCGCCCACGGATTGAGCGCGTTGATCGCCTTCTTCACCTGGATCCCGGGGGTCGCCGCGAAGATATGCGCCGGATCCTCGGCCGCATGCGTCGTACCGTATGCGTCGACGCCGCTCACCCGGGCGACGTTGCGCAGCGCACCCGCCTGGGCGATCGTCGTGAACCGGTAGAGCCACACCTCGCCGGGGTCGAGGACGGCATTGCCATTGATGTCGCCGCCGAGGAGCGTGAGGATCACGTCGTCCGACGGCGACGGAGTGCCGCTGTCGTCGACGAGGACGATGTCCCCGATCCCGACGGACCCGGGTATCAGGCGCACCTCGAACGTCCACTCGACCGTCGAGCCGACCGCAACCCTGACGGCGGTCGCGGCGCTGTCGGCGTCCTGTCCGTTCGCGCGCTTCAGGACGGACAGTCCCGACGGCGGCACCAGCACACCGGTGTAGTGGGCGACGTCGGTGACCGTCGCGGTGACGGTCGTCCCCGGTACGGCTGCCGTCACCGTCACCGTGTTGACGTACGCGCCCACCCGGGCGGTGCCGGTGGCCTGGTAGATCCAGATCTCGCCCGGGTCGAGCAGTCCGTCACCGTTGGTGTCGCCGGACACGAACACCGGGACGATGTCATCGGAGAGGTCGCCGGGGGTGCCGTTGTCATCGACGACGACGACCATGAGCGCCGTGTTCCCCGTGTTGGTCACCGTGTAGGTCCAGGTGACTGTGCTGCCGACGGGCACGAGGATGCCGGGCGCCGTGGCGGCATCCTCGCCGTTGACGCGCTTCACGACATGCGGCGCGGCCACCGCGCCCAGGTGGAAGGCCATGTCCTGGGCGGTGAGCAGGGCGCCGGCCTGGTCCCGCGCGGTGACGACGGCGGTGTTGCCGTACAGGCCGACGCCGGCGACATGGCCGACGACACCGGCCGAAGTGAACAGCCAGACCTCGCCGGGGTCGAGTTCGCCATCGCCGTCGAGGTCGCCCGAGACGTACACGGGAGCGAAATCGTCCGACGCATCCCCCGGTGTCCCGTTGTCGTCGGTGACAGCGACGTCCCGCAGACTGAACGCCGACTGGTTGGTCACGCGGTACGTCCACACGACGGGTGCACCGGGAGCGACGAGCTTGGCCGTCGCTGCGGTGTCGGCCTCGTCGGCCGCGGTCGGCGCGAGCGGCGCGGAGGCGTTGACGGCCTTTCGGATGCTCACGCTGCCGACCGGGACACCGAGGTAGTGGGCCATGTCGGTCGCGTTGAGGGTGCGCCCGCCGCCCGATCCCGACGCGCGGACGGTGTTCGCGTACGGTCCGAGCACGACCGTGCGGATCGCCCGGAACAGCCACACCTCGCCGGGGTCGAGGATGCCGTCACCGTCGGCGTCGCCGGAGACGTAGATCGCGGCGAAGTCGTCGGTGGGGTCGGCGGGCGTGCCGTTGTCGTCGATCAGGACGAGTCCGGTGACGCCGCCGCCGATCGCCGAGACGAGGTACGTGAAGGTGACCGCGGCGCCGACGGTGAGCTGCGGACCGCTCGGTGCGTCCGCGTCTTCGGCGACGGTGGGATGCAGCGGGTCGACCGCATTGACCGCTTTCTGCACGACGAGCTCGACCTGGGCACCGGCCACCCCGTCGTAGACGGCCGGGTCGCTGTCGCGCACGGACTGCCCGTTCGCGCCGACGCCTTCGACCGTGACGGTGTTCAGGTAACGGCCGGCGCGTGCGATGCCCTCAGCCCGGAACAGCCACACCTCGCCCGGATCGACGAGGCCGTCGCCGTCGAGGTCACCCGAGAGGTAAGTGGGGACGAAGTCGTCGGCGGGGTTCGCGGGCGTGCCGTTGTCGTCGAGGATGCGGGTGATCCTGATCGCGACCGCCCCGGGGTTCGAGACCTCGTAGGTCCACACGACGGCCGACCCGGCCGCCACCGTCGGGCCGGTCTGGTTGGCATCCTCACCGTTGACGTACTTCACCACGCGCAACAGCGTCTGCGGCTGGCAGGGGCAGTGCAGGTTGGGGCCGCCGACGTCGTCGCGACCGCCGCCGGGCAGGTTTCCGGGCTGGGGGTCGCGCGGACCGCCGTGCTGGTCCTGCCACAGCTGCCCGTCGCTCGGCTCGACCAGAGCCTCTTCGTCGAACGGCTCACCGGAGGGCACGCCGGGGCCTTCGTCCGATCCGCCCGCCTCGGAGAGTGCCCGGATGAAGTCGCGGATGTGCGGGCTGAATCCCCGGTTCACCGTCGGTGAGCCGAACGGGCTGAAGGGGACGAGGAAGCTGTTGAACTCGCCGCCCCAATCGAACATGCGGTCCTGGGCGGTGTTGGCGATGAGCACGTCGCGGCCGGCGCCTCCGAAGGCGAAGTCCCCGTCGCGGAACCGCGGGTCGTCGTTCTCGGGGTTCGTGTTCGCGCCGCCTGCGGTCTCGAGGTTGTCGTCGAGCTGAAGCAAGTCGTCGCCGAAGCCGCCGAAGAGCCAGTCGCAATTCGTGCCCCCCACGAGCCAGTCGTGCCAGAGGTCGCCGTACATGCGGTCGCGGCCGTCGTCGCTCTTGACCTTGACGCCGTCGATCACGATGACTTCGCCCGTGGTCTCGTCGAGCATGTACGCATCGAAGTTGAGCAGGAACCCCGGGATGATCGAGCGCGGGTCGTCGGCGTCGTAGTCGGCGAACATCGTCGTATCGGCGTTGTAGCGCAGCGGATCCGTGTCGACCGGCTGCAGTTCGGTCGCGAGGCGTGTGAGTGCTCCGATGCGCAGGTCGCGGTTGTAGAACTCCTGCATCGCCTCGGCGCCCGACATGGAGTCGCTGCCCTCGCCGCCGTGCATGAAGTCGTCGCCGAGTCCGCCGTACAGGACATCGTTGTTGACCGCGCCGTCGATCCAGGTCGCGAAGTCCGCCCGCTTCAGCAGTTCACCCAGGATGTAGATCTCCGCACCGGTGAACGGTCCCGGGATCGACACGTACCGCTGGGCGTCGGCGGTGGCCAGGTTGTTGAGCGGCTCGGCGAGGCCGTTTCGACTGGTCTGCAGCTTGCCGTCATCGCCCATGATGCCGTCGACCCCGGTGCCGCCGTAGATGCGGTCATTGCCCCACCCGCCGTAGATGTCGTCGTCCTGGCCCTCGCCGAACAGCACATCGTCGCCGAGTTGACCGTGGATGGTGTCGTCACCGTTCTCGCCGTGCACAACGTCGGCCGCGCCGATGCCGACGCCGACGCCTTGCGTGTAGTCGAGGAACGTGTACGCACGAGGAAGAAGGCGGATGCTGCCGCCGTAGGTGTCGTAGTTGAACGTGAGGAATGCGGTGCCGGGCGTGAACGGGTTGCCGTCCGCACCACCGGGAACGACTTTCACGAGGCGGTGGATGCTGCCGTTGTCGCCGAGGATGACGTCGCTGTCACGCGCGTGGCCGCCGTCTTCGAGATCGCCGTAGTTGTTTCGGATAAGGCGGATGCCCGCACCACCGAAGATCGTGTCGGCGCCGTCCGGGCGGCGGGCGGGTGTCGTGAGACTGAACAGCTCCGAGCTGCCGCCGATCAGGTCGTCGCGGCCGAGGCCACCGAAGATCACGTCGTCGCCGCCGTTGCCCTCGATGTAATCGTCGCCGTCACGACCGCCGCCGGCCCAGTCCTCGACCGACTCGCGGGTCGTGCGCACGTCGATCGTGATGACGCCGGCGTCGTCGATCACCGAGCCGTCGCCCTGGATCCAGTCGTTGCCGAGCTGCCCGAAAATGAGGTCGTCTTCGGCGCCGCCGGCGATCACGTCGTCGCCGTAGCGACCGGCCGGCGTCGACGTGTCGTGGTCGAAGAGCATGACGTCGCGCTCCTTGACGCCGCGCGGGTCGTCGTAGGAGTTCGTCGGGCCGACGCCGCAGGCGCCGGCGGACGCGATGTTGGCGCATCCGGTGTCCTGTCCGTAGATCCCCGAGGCCGTCAGGATCTGGAATCGACGGCTCGAGATGTCGCCTGTGCGCAGCAGGTTGGCGTTGTCACCCGCGATCGCGTCGTTCTGGTCGCCGCCGTCGACGAAGTCGCCGGCGTCGCTGCCGCCGGCGACGTTGTGGCCGCCGATGAGGTCGTCGTCACCCGTGCCACCGGTGATGCGGTCGGACCCCTGGCCGCCGATGATGATGTCTTCACCGGCGTTGCCGCGCAAGAGGTCGCCCGCACCGCCGTCACCGATGAGCGTGTGAATGGACGTCCATGCGAACGGGTGGGCGGCCAACGGCATGTTCAGCGGCAGCAGATCGAGACGGATGCCGACGGCTCCGGCAGACGGCACGGTGGCGTCGATGCGGCCGTGGTCGCCGAAGATGAGGTCGTTGCCGTCGTCGCCGCTCACGGTGTCGGCCGCCGTGCCGCCGAAGATGGCGTCATTGCCGGCGCCGCCCGAGATCGTGTCGAGCCCGCCCAGGTTCGGATCCGTCGTGGTGACGAGCCGGAAGAGCCCGTCGGGGGTCATGAATTCGATGCGGCCGTGGTCGCCGAAGATCGTGTCGTTGCCGGCGCCTCCGAAGATGAGGTCGTCGCCGTTGCCCCCGGCGATCCGGTCATCGCCGACGCCACCGGTGATCACGTCGTCGGCACCCGCCGCCGGCTCGACCGTCGCGATCGACGTCACCAGGCGCGCCGTCTGGATGCGCACGAGCACCGGCCCACCGAGCAGGTCGGTGCGATCCGGGGCGACCGCCTGGGTCACGACACCGTGGTCGCCGAAGATCACGTCGTCGTGGTCGCCCGCGGCGCCGACCGCGCTTCCGGCGCCCTCTCCCTGCAGGTCGTCGCTGCCGGGCACCAGGCTGTCGGCCATCGGGTGCGCGCTCGTGTTGGTCGTCGGGATGCCCAGGCGGCGCGTGATGACGTCGACGTTCACGCCCGAGTCGCCGTAGATCTGGTCGCTGCCGCGCTGACCGTGGATCACGTCATCGCCTGAACCGCCGACGAGGTAGTCGTGCGCTTGGCTGCCGATGATGGTGTCATCGCCCGCGCCTCCGTACACGATGACACCCACGGTCGGCAGACTGCCGGCAGGGGCATCGGCGAACAGAGCGCTCGCATCGATGATGTCGTTGCCGGCGTGCGCGAACGGGGTGGCCAGCGGGAACCAGAAGCGCTCGTCCTCGTCGGGCACGGTGGGGAACTGGTCGAACGGCTGGGCGCCGAAGTCGCCGGCGTCCTGGGTGTGTGGTCGACCCGAGTACCAGACACCGTCTTGAGACGTGTCGCCGTAGATGACCAGCGGAGTCGTCGGGCCGCCCCCGCCCGTGACGATGATCACATCGCCGCCGACCGCACCGCCCACCAGCTGGTTGCCGCCGCCGTGGACGACGGTCAGTGACCCGTGTGCGGCCGGCGGGTTCGGGTTCGTCGTCGGATCACCATCGTCTTCGGGTGCCTGCTGCAGCGTGCCAGTGATCGTGAGGCGGTCGTTGCCCGCGCCGAACAGGAGGTTCAGCACCTCGATCGTCGAGAGAGAAGCGTTCGTCGTGATGGCGGTCACGGTGCCGTCAACCGCCGTCGTGACGTCGACGCGGCCCCACGAGATCCCGCCGGGCACGTCGGCCGGCTCACCGAAGGCGGTGCCGCCGGCAACCGTGAATCCCACGGGCAGTCCGGTGCCGGTGAGGCCGGTCGAACTGAGCGTGCGAATGTGATCCTGCGCGCTGGAGTCGTCGAAGATGTTCAGCACGTCGATGTTGCGACCCTCGGGCACCGAAGCGGCGGTGCCGATGCCCAGGAGGGGCCCGTCCGTCTCGCCCGGCAGCTTCACGCCGGTGTGCAACGACCGGTCGGCGCGGGTCGTGCCGCCCTCGACGTGCACGGGTCCTGCGAGCTGAGTGAGCAGATGCGGCTGCGTCGCGAACGTCTTGACGCCCTGACGCACGAGCGGCACGTCGAAGAACGCGTCGGCGACGAGCGAGACGGTGACCGGTGTCGCCCAGTTCGACGACGTGAAGGTGACGGCTGCCGCGACCCGTCGTAGCGTGACGACTCCGGCGCCGGCGGGCAGAGCGTGCTCCGCCGTGAGCTCGATCACGTTGTCGAAGGTCGCGTTCGTGCCGCGGATGACCGCGATCTTGTAGTACGTCGTGCCGCCGTCGATCGAGATGCGCATGCCCTCGATGAAGCCATCGGCGAGGAAGCTGCCGCCGTCGGTGCGGGTGATGCGACGCGTCGCCGGGTCGACGGTGACGGCTCCGGTGAACAGGCCCCGACCCGCGCTGCCGATCGCGCGCCACGTCACGCGTCCGCCGATGGCGGCGTCGGTGAGGCCGTCCGTCAGGATCGCGACATGCACGTCGGCGGTGGGCCTCTTGGTCAAGCGCACCGTGTAGTCCTCGCCTGTGCCGCCGCGCACGACCGTCGTGCTGCCGCCGCTTTCGATCACGAGCACGCCCGCGGAGTCGTCGTCGCGCACATCGACGTAGAGCACACGGTCGTCGAAGCCGTACCCGGCGGGACCGGAGACCAGACGCGCCACGATGCGTGCGAACGCGGCATCCTGCCGGATGGTGTCGTCGATCACGATGATGCGGATGCGCACGGGGCTCGTGTCGCCCGCGGTGAACGTGATGGTCCGGGTCGCCGCGTTGAACCGGCTGTCGTCGCTCTCGAGGCGAAGACGCCCGTCGGGAAGGTCGAGCCGCACCATGACGGTGCCCGTCGCCGGTGAGGTGAGTCCGACCAGGATCTCGTCCGTCACGCCGTTGACGCCTTCGAGGACGACCGTCGACCGGTCTTCGTCGTCGGTGCCGGGAGTGACCTCGACGATGACGACACCGGGCACGTCGTTGTCGCGGACGAGCGCCTCGACGTTGCGGACGGCCGCACCGTCGAACCCGTTCGCGCGGTCTGCGGCATCCGCTGCCAGCGTCGTGTGGCTGATCGCGACCGTGCGGTCACCCTCACCGCGCGTGTCGTCGACGGCGTAGACGTACACCGTCTGCGGGACGTTCCAGTTGCCGGCGTCGAAGACCAGCACGAGCGCGCGCTGCGCAGGGTCGGCGGTGGTACCCATCTCGACGATGTGTCGGCGGTACTCGCGGAACGCCTCGTCGCACTGCGCCTGCGAGCCGGCGCACAGCCAGACCGAATCACCGGCGTTCACGCCGAGACGCTCGGCAAGACCCGGCATCGCGGCGGTCACCGTGACGTACACGGTGCCTACCGGCCGGCGCGAGAGCTTCACGGTGTACGAGTCGAAGGATGCCGATCCGCCGCCTTCCGCGACGGAGGTGCCGCCGCCGGACTCGGTGATCACGACGATGCCCTCGTTGACCCCCGCGACGTTGAGGTCGATTCCGGGAGCAATGACGCCCTGGTAGTCGATGTCACCCGAGGTCACGAGATGGTCGATCGAGCCGCTCGCTCCCTCGATGTCACGCACCACGATGTCCGTCGAGATGTCGCCGGCGATGTTGATCGTGTCGCTTCCGAGGCCGCCGATGATCCGGTACGAGACGCCGCCGGCGGTGGACTGCACGAAGATCTGGTCGGCACCCTCAAGACCGTCGATCTCGACCGCCTCGACGGTCGCATACCGCACCGTGACGCCGGCGCCGTAGATCGTGGTCGCCGTGACCACGATGTCATCGGGGAGCTCCGTGCCCAGGATCACGAGCTTGTCGTATCCGGCGCCACCATCCACCGACACGGGCGCGTTCATCGTGTACTGCACTTCGTCGTCGCCGCCACCGGCGCGGATATCGAGCGGGCGCCCGGTCGAGGACCCGATGGCGGGGATCGCGGTGCCCGAGGCGCCCGTCCGGATCGTGCCGTCGGCGTTCGTCTGGGCCAGCGCGAAGCCGCGCACCACGAAGAAGTCGTTGCCGCCCTCACCTTCGAGTCGCAGCTCGGCCTGGTTCGAGTAGACGGTGAACTGATCGTTGCCGGCACCGCCGAGTGCGACCAGCGGGGCGCTGATGCCGGGGCTGAGGTAGCCGCGGGTCGTGGCGATGATGCGCGGGAACACGTCGGCGGGATCGAGCCCCGCCGCCGCATCGCGCGGGGTGCCGAAGAGCTCTCCGAACTGGAACTCGTCGTCACCGGCGCCCGCGTCGAGGGTGACGGTCGTGCTCGTGTCGTCGACGGCGAAGACGTCGTCGCCGAGGCCCGTCTCGACGATGAGGCGTCCGTTGATGGACGTGTCGTAGTTGACGCGTTCCACGCCCCTGCCTGCGGCGGGCGAGCCGCGCAGTCCTTCGAGCGTGCCGTGGACGAAGGCGACGAAGGCAGGGCGGTCGGCGGTTTCGTTCGGGATCCACGCGACGCGGCGCAGCAGCACGATGTCGCGTCCATCAGTGCCGACGATCGTGGCCACGTCGGCACCGTCATCCGCAGCGCCGGTGTCGAGCAGGTTGACGATGTAGGTGCGGGTGGGATCGGTGGTCGTCTCGACGCGATAGGTGTCGGTGCCCTGCTGGCCGTCGAGAGTCAGGGTATGGGCGTCGGGGTCGTCGGGCGTGCGCAGACCGAGCACGCGGAACACGTCTTCGCCGTCGCCGCAGCCGATCTGCAGCACGGCCGGACCGCACGCGGGGCGGTCGGTGGCCGAGAGGTTCTGGCTGCCGTAGACGCGCACCGCGGTGCCGAGCAGCGTCGCGACGAAGTCGAAATGGTCGACGTCGATATGGCCGAACACGAGGGCGCGGTCGGTGCGGTCGGCGCCGCCGTCGAGGTCGAACACGCCGCCGAGGCGTCCGGCGAAGGTCATCGTCGTGCCGAAGCCCGCAGCCGCGGTGGCCGCGCTCTGGTGCGTGTCCGCGTTGGCGGCGACCGGCGTCCCGAGCGGGTCGGAGTCCGTCGCGGTCGGGGCGGCGGGGCCGCGGTTCGTGTCGCCGTGGATGTAGATGGTGCGGCCGGCGACGATGTCGGAGTCGACCGGCGCCACCAGGTCGTCGCCGATCCAGAGAGAGATGTCGAGCTTGGCCCAGATGCCGCTGCGCGTCGTCGTCGCGGAGTCGACAGCACCCGGGGTGGTCGTGCGCGGCTGGCCCTGACTGACCAGGCTCGTTCCCGACACGACGAGGAGGAGGTCCTGCGTCCCTGTCGACGGGGGTCCGCGCACGCCGTTCTCGTCGGGGATCGTGAGTCGCACGTGGCCGTCGCGCGACTTCGCGGCGAGGAGCCGCAGGTCGCCGTCTGTCTCGGTGAGGAAGATGCCGGCATCGGCCTGCGCGTAAAGACGACCGGTCGCCGAGCTCGTGACGGACGTGTTCACGTCGAGGTCGTGCAGGAACGACCCGATGCCGCCGCCGGTCGCACGGAGGTCGATGCGGTCGGCGACGACGTCGGCCGCAGCATCCGATTCGCCGTCGACGATGGAGCCGGCACCCGCGACGAGCGAGACGTCCGTGACCTCCGTCGCATCTTTCTGAGCCGATGTGACCAGGCCGACGCGCAGGTCGCCCTGCACCTCGAAGATGTGAATGCCCGACGCGGCCGTCGCGTTCAGGATGCCGCTGACCGGCGTGCGGGACACCCCGACCGTGTCGAGCAGGTTGATCTCGAGGAAGTCGCCCTCGATGCCGATCGAGCCGGTCTTCGCAATGAGGGTGATGTTCACGCCCTCGACGTCGCGGGGGTCGGCGGGGTGCGTCGCGGCGTCACCCGGGTCGCCGTCGAGAATGCTCACGGCCGCGACCAGGACCACGTCGTCGGTGCGCGACCGGATGAGACCGATACGCAGGTCACCGGACACCTCTTCGAGCGCGATCGACCCGTCGATGTCGACGTCGACCCAGCCGGCACCGTCGTCGGCGAGGTCGATGAAGCCTTCGAGGTCGATGACCGCCGGGCTTTCGGCATCGGGCGCCTCGGGTCCGTTCACAAGGGCCTCGGTGTCACGGATGCGGATGTGGTCGCCCGCGACCACGCCCGCCGTACCGGCGGCCAGCGCAGCATCCGCGAAGATCACATACCAGCCCGCGTCGACGTCGGCGCGGAACATGGTCTCGCCCGTCGCGCCGATTCCGACGTCGACGCGGTCGCGTGTCGCGTTGCGCTGCTCGAGCCGAAAGAGGCTGTCGATCTCGACGGCCGTGCCGCCCACGGCGATCGCGGCGTCGATGTGGCGGGACGCGCCGGTGCGAGCCGGGTCAGGTGTGCCCGGCGACGGCGATCCGCGGAAGTGGAAGCGGTGCAGCTGAGCGGTGTTCCAGGGGCTCGCCTCGTTCGGCACATGAACCCGCACGTCCGCGTCGCGGGTCGAGGCCCCCTGGCGCAGTCCCGTGCGCAGCTGGAGGTCGGCATCGCGACCGGCGCGCACGAGATCGAGCGTCAGGGTGATCGCCGCGGCGTTCGTCTGCGTGCGGTCCAGGCCGCGCAGGCTCAGGAAGACGTCTATGCCCGCCTGCGCCGCAATTCGCGGGTCGCGGACCCCCGAGGCGGTAGGCGCGTCCACACGCGGCTTGGCGGTGAATCGCACGAGGTCGATGGGCAGCCGTCGCTGCGCCGACCCGATGGAGCCTGCGATCGCCTCGATATCCAGCAGGTTCGTGACGATCAGCGTCGCGGAGGTCGAGGCGATGATGTCGCCCAGCAGATTCACGATGCGCGTGAGCCCGACCGGGTTGTTGATGAGTGCCGACAGCAGCACGTCACCATCGCCGCGCTTCTCGATGTCGACGAAACTCGGCGCCGCCGCATGGCGCACATCGAACTCGAGCGACGTGTAGGCGCGCAGGGCGCCGCCCGCCGACCGCAGCCGCACGAGCGGCGTCGCCGCGAAGTCGTTGACGACGTCGATGCGCCCGATCGTCACCTGCAAGCCGGAACGGTCGACGATGATGACCGACTCGAGCGTGTCGCGGAACTCGAACGTCGGCCACGGCTGATTCGGGTTGCCGTCGGTGGAGGTGTAGTCCTGGTTCGTGATCGAGCACGCGATGCTGTCGTCGTCATCGTCCGCGCACGTCGCTTCGAACAGCACGTTGGCGTATCCGGTGTTCCTGATGTCGTCGATGACGTAGCGACCGTCGCCATCGGGATCGACCTGTGTGACGCCGGCCACCGGCACGACTCCGCCGTTGATCGTCACGGCATTCGCCTCGACGACGTAGCCGTCCGCGTCGACGACCAGCAGCGGTGCGCCGTTGAGCCCGCCCAGCACGATGACATCGGCATCCCAGAAGATGTGGCGCGCTTCGGGGAACGCCGATCCGCCGTCGTCCCGGTAGCGGTTGCTGTCGGGACTCGGGGTGACGTACTGAACACCCGAGTCGGCCTGAGCGTAGAGCGCGACATTGCCGGGGTCGGATGCCGCGACCAGTCCCGACGTCGGATCGCCGCGCCGCGCCCCGGCGAGGACGATGGCTCCGCGGTCGGCGTTCACGGTCGCGGTGACGCGGCCCGATCCGTTGTTCTCAGCCCGCTGAGGCGGGATGAGTGCGACGGCGAGGCGCATGGCGTTGCGCGTGATGACGATGCCCGACGTGTGCGCCTTGAGGTCGACGCCGCGCTCTCCGCGGATGATCGTGCCGGCGCCTCCCACCTCGACGGCCACGGTGAGGTAGACGTCCACCTGGGCATTCGCGAAGGCCGTCGCGACGCCGAGCAGGATCGGGTTCACGCCGAGCGCCTTGGCTGTCGCCTTGCCCTGAATGCGCGACACGGACGCGTCGAGGTTCACCGTTGCGCCGGTGATGCGCACGCCGGTTCCGATGACGACGCGAGAGGTGGCGGCATCCGTCGACGTGCCGATGCGCACTCCGCGGTCATCGTTGGTGTTGTCGGAGTCGGCGCCCGCGCCGATCCCCCACGATTCGGTGTCGGAGAGCGTCGTGCCGTTCGTCGCGAAGTCCGTCTTGATGGTCACGTGACGGCCCGCCAGGATGACGGCGCCGTTGCCGATCGTCGCGAGCGTGTCGTTGTCGATGCGCGCCGTCGTCTCGGCGATCTTCGCCGAGACCGCCCCTCCGCCCTTGGACTGCGCGGTCGCGCCGATGCGGTGGTCGGAAGTGGCGGCCACCGTCACGTCCTGCCCCGCGAGCAGGTTGCTCGAGGCACCGACCGTCGCGCTCGTCGTCGCGGTGTCGAAGACCACATCGGCATGCGCCTCGCCGACCGAGACACCGCCGCCGGCGCCGGTGTTCGCATACGCCGTCGAGCGGGTGCGACCCGTTGCGGTGACCTCGATGGACTGGCCCGCCTGCACGACCCCGGCGGCCAGCTTCGCGTCGACCGTCACGGTGCCGGTGACCTTCGCCGAGGGGACGCCGATGTCGATCACCGCACCCGAGCCGCTGTTGACGGTCGCGCCCGATGCGCCGTCACCGGCGGGCGGGGCGATCTCGGCGAGGTCCTCACCGTTGGGCCCGGCCAACCGGTGACCGGTGCCGGTGAAGGTTCCGCGCACGTTGGCGTAGAGCGCCTGCAGTCCGGAGCCGGCCTTGAGGTCGACCTCGACGATGCCGAAGAGGTGTGGGCCGGGTCGATCGGCGCCTGCGAGCGCGATCATCGATCCGCCGACCGGAGTGAGCGCGAGTCCGACCGAGCCGGCCGGGATCGATCCGCCGGTGCGCGTGTAATAGGTCTGGCCGTCGCGAAGCCCGCCGATGGAGCGCTGCAGCGAGTGCAGAGTCCCACCGCCGGGGGCGATCGCGAGGGCCTGGATGGGGATCGCGGTCGCGGGGCCGGCGCCGTCGGGGTCAGGGCATCCGACGGCGTGGCAACGCGAGTCCGCCAGTTGGACGACGCCGTTCGCACCCTTGATGACGTAGTACACGGTGCCGCTGGACAGCCCCGGGATCGGGGCGCCGTCCAGGGCGAGGTAGAGCACGGCGTCGCCACTGTTGAGCAGCGCGACGGTGCTCACACCGAGGAACACGTTGTTCGCACCGGCGGCGTGGACAATCGTGACCGAATTGTCGGCGTTCGTCATCGACTGCGGAGCCCACACGAGGTTGCCGGCGGCGTCGGTGACCTCGACGGGCGTCACGTCGACAGCGCCCGAGATGAAAGTCGCCGCGACGGGGGCGCGGTAGACGACGGCTGTGCCGCTGGGCTGGGCGGCGAGGGTGGCGTTGACGATCGTGTTGCCCGAGACCGTGCCGGGCAGGGTTGCCTCGGATGCGGCCAGGGCTGCGGCGAGGCTCGTCGTGAGCTTGATGCGCTGGTCGTCGAGCACGCGAACGTAGTAACTCGTCGTTCCCGCAGACCCGCACCCGGCCGTCGCGGTGCTCTGCACGATCGAGATGCCGCTTCGTGCGTCGTAGATGACGCAGTTTCCGCTGACGAAGCCGTGCGGCGCCGCGAAGGTGATGATCTCGGTCGTCGGGTCGACCGTGCCGGCGTCGCTCGCATCGAAGACCGATCCCAGGCGGATCCGTCCCGTCGCAGCGGTCTCGATCACGGTGTACGGACGTCCGATGTTGAGTCCGGTGATGCCCGGGCCCTGATAACTGACGCGGTCCCCCTCGGCGATGCCGGGGTAGCTGAAGGTTACGGTGTCGTTGTCGACGCTGATCCCGGTCAGGGCATCGGTGATGGGCCTGCTGGCGGAGTCGAGCAGCTCGGCGATCACCCGCACAGAGCCCGCGGCGTAGATGCGCGTGGGCGAGGATGCTGCCGCGGACGTGCCGATGAACGCGTCGACGTCGGGCGAGATCGTCGTCCTGGCAGAGGGAAGACCGACCTGCACGCCACCGCCTCCGTAGGCGTTCGCGGTCGTGTCGGCTTCGGCGCGTGCCCTCGCCGTCACGGTGACGCCGCCCGCGATGCGTGCGGGGGCGGCGGCGTTCGTGCGGTCGCCGATCGTGACGCCGTCGCCGATGGATGCCGCAGCGTGCGGTGCCGCCGTCGCGTATGCCTGCGCACCGCCGATCGACAGCCCGCCGCCGGAACCGACGACGACGCGCGATCCGGCCGTAGCCGAGGTGATGTCGGCAGTGACGTCGACACCGCCGGCCCGCGGGATGACGGTGTTGCCGATGATCCGTGCGATCGTCGATCCTGTCAGCGTCGTGTCGGCGATCATCCATGCGATGGCGCCGAGGCCACCGGCGCCGCCGCTCACTTCGGCGAACGCGCTTTGCGAAGACGTGGCCAGGAGGGTGATGGTGCCCGTCGTGTCGAGGGTCGACACCGCACCCGAGGGGGAACCGACGAGCGCTTCCGAATCGACGTCGACGTCGACGTCGGCACGGGCACCCGCACCGGAGACGCCCCCGATCGCGACGACGACGATGTCGGCACGCGCGTCGGCGGTGTTGTCCGCCTCGACGGCGACGGTGTTCGCCCGCACCGTGACCGCGTCTCGGATCACGGCGCGTGCGATTCCCGCGATGGCGATCTGGACCCCGATGCCGCCTCCGGCCACGAGCCCACCTGCTCCGGCGGCACCGGACACCTCCGCCGCAGAGGTGAAGTCAGCCGCGACACGCACCGTGCCCGACGCGAAGATCAGGGTGCCGCGGCGAACCTCCGCCGAAGCGATCGCCGAACCACCCGTGCCGATCGTGACCGAGAGCACGCCGGCGGCGACCCCGACGTAGCCCACGCCGAGCGCGACGATCGTCACGTCCGATGAGCCGAACGACGCCACCGTCACGGTGGCTGCCGCCGCGATGGTCACGGCGCCCACCGTCCGCTGGGCGGGTGGGCGGTCGGCGCCGATGCGCGAGTGGGTGCCGGTGTAGGCGGAGGCGACGCCGTCGCTGTCGATGACGACCACGGCCGCGCCGACGCCCACGAAGCCGGCCGCCGCGCCGATCGCGGCGACCTGGATGTCGACCATCCGCTCAGCGCTGATGATGACGGTGCCCGCGGCCTCGATGACGGCAGCCGTTGTAGTACCGGCGGCATCTTCGAGGTAGGCCGACACCGTGCCCCGGTCAAGGACAACGACGACAGCGGCCGCCGCACCGACCAGGCCGCCGAACCCGGCCGTGACAGCCAGGACGTCGAGGTTGCCGCGCTGGTGTGCGCGGATCGCGACCGTACCCGTCGGGCCGGCGGTGACGTGGGCCCGCTGGCCGACGAAGGCGGTGACGTCGTCGTCGAAAACGATGATGGCGATTCCGGCGCCGATGCCGACGCCGCCCACCCCGACGCCGCCGCCCACGATCGTGAGATCCATCCGGCTGCGGGCGTCCACGAGCACGTTCCGACCGGCGGTGACGCCTGCTCCCCGACCGATGAATGCCGTGGTCCCGGCGGGAACGGGCTGCGTCCCGACGGTCGAGGACGAGCCGGGCTGGCCGGTCGATGCGCCCACGGAGCCTGCGGGCGAGTTGTCGGTGAGCGACGTGTTCGCGTCCGCGGCGGCGCCCTTCATGGCCCCGGAGTTCTGGGTGCTTCCGCTCGAGCCGGCGAGGCCGGCGAGGGGCGACGAGGCGTCGCCGCCCCCGATCATGGCGTCGATCTTCGAGATGGTGGACGTGTCGTTGCCGTCCTCGTCCTTGCCCGTGAGGGCGTTCTGCTGGCCCGACTCTCCGGCGGTGTATTGGGCGACAAGGTTGCCGCCGAGCGTCCAGACCGAGACGGCTGCGCCGAGCCCGACAACGCCGCCGCCGGCGCTGATGGCGTAGCTGCGGATCACCCGGTCGGCGAGCGCGCTGGCCGTGATGTCGCGACGGGCACGCACGTCGGCGCCGGCGATGAACGCCGTCGTGTCGTTGTGCACGACTCCGACGTCGACGCCCCCCGCGAGTCCCACGATGCCGACGCCGACGGCGCCCGCGATCGCGAGGATCATGACGTCGTTCACGGCGACGACTCGCACGTCCTGGTGGGTGGATGCACCGGCCTGTGCGGTCGTGTTGATGAGGGCTCCGCCGTCGATGTACGCCCGGGTGTCGGAGTCGAGAACCTCGACGGTGACGGCGCCCGCGATGCCCGCGCCGAGCCCGCCGGCCCCCGCGATCGACGCCGAGAGCACGTTCTCGCTGCTGACGGCGACGACGATGACGCCGCGGACATCATCCGGCGTGATTCCGAACGTGCCGTCGGCGCTGAGCGTGCCGTCGTAGACACGGATGCTCGAACCGTTGCCGGCAGCATCGACGGTCGCAGACGAGATCCACGCCTCGGTGCTCTTGGTGATGACCGAGACCGCGACGCCGGCCCCGATGCCGGCCGCACCGATGCCGATTCCCGCAGCCAGGCTCAGAACGTCGATGTCGGTGCTGTCCGAGGCGAAGACCACGACGTTCGCGCCGGCGGTCACCCTGGCTCCCGCCGCGATCGAGGCGTGCGTCTCGTTGTCGATCACGATGACCGCGACGGCACCGCCGACGCCGACCAGAAGGCTTCCGGCGATCGCGATGGCCAGGGCGAGGATGTCTTCACTCGCCACGGCCCGCACCTCGACGCCGCCCCGCGCCTCGACGACAGCGCCCTGACCGATGCGTGCCGTCAGGGTGTTGAGCACGACGGCCACCCCGACACCGGGCGTGACCGAAGCAACCCCGGAAAGCGCCGCACCGCCGGCGACGGCGAGCAGCTGGTAGTCGTTCGCGGCGACCACGAAGACGCTCTGGCCGATGCCCTCGGTGCCGGCGGTGGCATTTACGCGTGCCCCGTCGCCGATCGTCGCGCTGACAGCCGCCTCGATGACGTGCACCGTGGCCGAGACCTGTACGGCGGCTGTCGCCGACCCCGCGGCGCCGATGCCGTAGAGCCCGATGTCGTCGCGGTTCAGCGCGATGACCGCGACACCGGTGAAATCGGTCCGCTTCGACGGCGTGACGACACGCCGCGACGTGAGCTGCTCGTCCACGAGCGGGTTCTGCGAATCGGCGTTGTCCGGGTCGTAGCCGATGTCGTCGTTCTCGACGGACGGCGCGCGCACCTGGGAGGGATCGGGGTCGCCGATGTACGGGTCGAAGACGTGGTGCAATCCGTCTTCGATCGTGACGGCGGGGCGCAGCCCGCGTGCGTCGACGACGGCACGGGCGCCGATCGAGGCCTCCGTCGTCTTGATGATGATCGGGACCACGACTGCGCCGCCGATGCCGGCTGCCGTGCCGCCGATCGCGATGTTGCCGGCGATGAAGTCGGCCTCGGTGTCGGACGAGGCCGACACGACGACACTGCCTTCGGCGAGCACGGTCGTCGGATCGGCGGTCGTGACGGTGCCGCGGATCTGGGCCTTGGTCGTGAGGTTCATGACGTAGATGCCGACCGCCCCGGCGATGCCGACGTCGACACCGCCCGCGATGCCGCCCGCGACCGAGACGATGTTCTCTTCGGAGTACGCGAGCACCTGAACGTCGCCGCGCGCCTCGACTTTGGCAGCGGCGCCGATCCAGGCCTGCGTGTCCTTCGTCAGCACACCGACGTCGATGCCCGCCCCGATGCCGGTGGAGCCGCCGAGGGCGATCGATCCCGCGACGCCGACGTGGGTCGTGCGATCGGCGGCGAGCACGAGCACGCTCTGTGCCGTCGACTCGGTGCCGGCCGTGCGGTTGATCTTCGCCCCGTCGCCGATCCAGGCGTGTGTCGTGCGGAGGATGACGGTCACCGCGCCGGACCCCGCGACGCCTACCTGTATGCCGCCGCCGAGGCCCACCGCGACCGTGTGGACGTCTTCGAACGCGTACGCCACCACCGCGACACCCGCGAAGGTGCGCATCTCGGGTGTGCCACTCGCGGTCTTGCGCCCCGTGGGCACGCTCAGCCCGGCGTTGCCGCGTGCGTCGACCACCGCGCCGGCGCCGATGTAGGCCGTCACCGAGCTCATATCGATCTGCAGCGGCACCGCGAGGCCCGCCGCGTTCTGCCCGACGGCGATCCCGCCGGCGACCGAAACGGCCGTGACGTCATCCGAGGCAGAGACGAGGATGCTGCCGTCCGCCTCGACCGCGCGAGTGCCGGTGATGCGGGCGACGATGTCGTGGGCGACGACGTTGATCGAGATCGAGCCGCCCAACGCGAAGTTGTCGGCCACCGCGGCACCGACCGTGACGCTCACGATCGTCGCGGTGAAGGGCTTCTCGTCGTCGGTGGTGGGGTCTCCCGGGATCGCGAACGTCACCGCCCCGTCAGGTGCACCGATCGAAACCTCGGCGGGGACACCGGTCGTCGCGGGCTGGTAGCCCGCCTTCACAGTGATGTTCCGACCGGCGACGACCCGCGAGTTGTCGATCGCAGCGAGGAGCTGGTCGGTGTCGCCGCCCTGGACCGCGGTGTCGCTGTTGACCAGGTCGGGGTTGGCGGGGTCGAAGCTGCCGCCGATGAAGTTGTACGCAAAAGCGGCGCCCACCGCGACGCTCCCGAGCGCGACGCCGACCCCGCCGGCGACGACCACGAGCGTGACGGACTCGGTGGCCTCGACCACGACGTCGCGACCGGCACGGATGCCGGGGCTGTTGGCGATGACTGCGCGGACCGTGTTCGCGATCGAGTTGACGGTGACCGCGCCCCCGACCGCGAACGACTGTCCGGCGGCGAGCGCGCCCCCGACCGCGATCGCCACGAGAGTCGACTGCGAGCGGGCGGTGACGGAGATGTCGGATGCCGCGCCGCCGGCGAGCACGGACGGTCCGTCGATCGCGGCGATGATCACGTTCGAGATGAGGTTGTAGCTGATCGCGGCACCGATCGCCGGGCTGCTGCCGGTCGAGACCGCGATCCCGCCGGTGATTCCGACGATGAGCGACGTGTCGCGCGCCGATACCGTCACCGGACCGGTGACGGTGATCACCGAGGCACCGATGGGCGACGACGTGATCGTGTCGTAGATGCCCGCCTCGATGCGGTTGTCGATGACGTTGATCAGCAGCGAGCCGGCACCGGCGATCTTGCCCTGCGGCGAGACGCTTGCCGCGACGCCCAGGGCCACGCCGCCGATCTCGGCGTCCGAAGAGGCGTCGACGGTGAGCGAGCCATTGCTCGTGAGGTCGACGTCATCGAGCAGTGCGACGACGTGACCCTCGATCTCGTTGTAGCCGATCGCTGCGCCGATGGCCGCTCCCGTGCCGACCGCGACGGCACCCGCGATCGAAACGATGCCCGAGTCGTCGGTCGCCCGCACCGTGGTGTCGAGGGTGTGTGCCGTGCCCGTCGCCTGCAGGATCGAGGTGCGCACGATCTCCGCGATCGTGCGGAAGGCGATGAGGTTGACGGCGAGCTGGAACCCGACCGCGGCTTGCGACTGCGGTCCGGCCGCGATGCCGACCCCGGCGCCGATGGCGAAGATGCGCTGGCCGGTCGCGTCGCTGAGGCTCTTGGCCGTAACCGACAGCACACTGCCGCCGATCGTGATCGTGGACCCCGAGATGCGGGCGCTCGTCAGCATCGGGCGCTCCGGTGTGCCGAGCAGGTTGATGCCGACGCCGATGCCGATGCCGGCCTTGCCACCGAAGCCGATCCCGCCGCCGACCGAGATGATGCGGGTGCTGTCCGATGCGGCGACCACGACGTCGCCGCCGACGACGGCCGTGACGTTCTGCACCGCCGCGACGGTGTCGTTGAGGATCACGTTCGCCGAGAACGACCCGGCAGCCCCGATGCTGTCCTGGTCCGTGGAGACCGCCATGCCCGCCGAGATCGAGATGACGTCGCCGGAGCGTGTCGCCTGAACCCTGACGGTGCCGGTGGTCGTGAGGTAGGTGGCGACGATGAATGCGCGAGTCGTCGTGTCGATGACGTTGATGCTGAAGGCACCGGCGAGCGCTGTGCCACCCGGCTTCTCGCTCACCACGAACGCCGCCGCACCGGTGACCGACAACTGGAAGAAGTCGTCGATCGCGGTGACGGTGACGCTTCCCGCCGTGATCCGGCCGGCGTCGGCGATCGAGGCCTGCGTCTTGTCGGTGACGATGTTGATCGACACCGCGCCGGCGACACCGATTCCCGTCGTCGGCGTGTGCACGCTCGCGCCGAGGATCTGGAGCGCCTTCGCCGGCGGCGCCGCGCCGTTCGGTCCGGGGGGAGGCGACTGCGACGGGTCGGCCGGGGTCGAGACGGCGCCGGCGACCGAGAAGGCCCACAGGTCGCCGTCCAGTTTGGCGAGGATGTCGACGGCGCCGGTGACGTCGATGCTCGTGACGTCACGCGCCACCGCACCCGTGCCGGGCGATGCGTCCGCGGCACCGATGACGGCCTTCGTCGTGCGGTCGAGCACGTTGATCGCGACCGAGATGCCGACGCCGACGCCGTTGCCGACCGACACACCGCCGACCCAGGTCGCCTGTGTCATCAAGGCGCCCGCGTAGATGCGCACATCGCGCCCCGTGACGCTCGCTTTCCCGCTCAATCGTGCGAGGGTGTCGCTGGTCTGGCCGATGTAGGCGACGCTCCCGGCGATCGCGAAGGTCCCGCCGCCGGCGCCGGACTGCACGAGGTCGATGTGGAAGATGGCCTCTTCGGCCTTGATGTTGAAGCCGCCGTCGGCACCGCTGAAGATCGCGACTCCGTCAGCGATCGTCGCGTGCGTCGTGTTGTCTTGGAGGAACAGGTAGAACGAACCGCCCGCCCCACCCTTGCCGCCCGAGCTGCCGAGCGGGCTCAGGGCGATGCGGTCCGCGAAGCTCTGGTCCTTCTTGTCGAGGTCGATGCCGGGGAGCGAGAAGACGCCCACCATGTTGATGAACTGCTGGTAGTTCGTCGCCTCCACCGAGACGACCTGCTCGCCCTCTTTGCCGTCTCGGTCGGGGGCCGAGCCCTCGTCGTTGCGGTTGTTCGGGTGGTCGGTCTGCGTCCACGCCTCATCCTGGTTGATCCGCACGCCGGATTCGACCGTCGCCTGCGAGACGTTGGTGAGCACGAGCACCGTGACCGAGCCGGCGATGCCGATCTCGCCGGCGCTGGCCGACGAGGTCGTCCAGGTGTTGAAGAGCTTGTCCTTCAGGCCGATCTGCTCGTTCACGTAGCCGAGGATCGCGTCGTATCCGTCGTTGCGGATGCGGTCGATGATCTCGCCCCACGACAGCGGCAGGTATTCGTCGAAGCGCTGCGCGAACGGATAGGAGATGTCCGAGATGACCCGTGTCGCCCGAAGCGCGTCCAGCCGGGCCCCGTTGCGGATCGTCGTGGTGGCCGTGTTCTCGATGATTCCGACGGCGACCGCGACGGCGACCATCGTGTCGGCGCTCGAGCCGCTGCTGTTCTCATCGGTCTGCGGCTCGACGTTCGCCTCACCGTTGAGCGTCAACGACTGGGTGATGGTCGCCTTGATCTCAAGGTCCTCGTTCGACCGGATGTGTGCCGCGCCGCCGATGATCGTGGCGACGCGATGGGTAGCGAACACGAACGACAGCGACCCGGCGACAGCAAGATCGCTCGAGCCCGTGCCCGAGGTCGCGTGGTTGCTCGTGTAGGACTCCGTCAGCTTCGTGAAGAGCATGTCCGGCAGGTTGGTGTCGAGCTTCTCCTTGACGTCGGCCCACCACGTCTGGTTGCGGTTCTCGGATCCGAGCCCGGCGGTGGCGGATGCCGCGTCCGAGGCATCCAGCTCTGAGATGATGCCCACCCCGGTCGAGAAACCGGAGTCCAGGACGTGTGTGGCCGAGAGCGAGAACTGTGCGCCGTTCGCGGCGCCGCCGATGTCGATCTTGATTCCGGCTCGGGCTTCGCTCTCCGTCTCGGCGAGTGCGATGATCTGCCGATCGGTGAAACGCGTGTCTCCCTGCAGGTTCGTCTGATTCGTACTCGCGATAACGTAGTAGGTCGACCCGTTCGTCAGACCGCGGATCGCCGTGGTCCCTTTCTGGCGATAGACCACGGCCTGGCCGAGCTCGAACGTGTTGTTGACCGTGCCCCCCGGCCACGGCAGTGAGATCTCGTCGGTGGACCCGTCGACGTCGGCGCCGGTGAAGTCGCGTGTATTGGTCGCCGTCCCCAGTCCTCCGGCGGTCAGATCCATCAGGTCGATGACGTTGCCGGGCTCGTACTGCGCGCCCATGCCGGCGATGATCGCCTGGCGCTCGGTGCCGGCGAGCTTGATCCAGCCGTCCTCCTGCCAGATGACGTAGTACTCACGGCCGTCGACGAGACCGCCGATGCTCGTGCCGCGCCGATTCGTGTAGACGATGGTGTCTTCCGTGACCAGCGCGTAGTCGCCGATGTAGATGCGGTCGTTCGCGTAGTCGACGTAGCCGACGTTGCGGTCTCCCCGCACGTCGAACTCCGTCGTGGTCGGGTCGATCTCGATCTTCACGACGGAGCCCGGCTCCATCTGCGCGGTGACCTCGCCGAGGATCGTCGTGGTGATGACGGCATCCGAGATTTCGATGGCGAACGCGAGACCGGCGGCGCCGTCGGCGTACAGGCCGGATTCGGCGGATGCTGCGGAGTCGACGGATCCGCTGGATTTGATGTTGACCGTCCGCGCCGCCTCGATCGTGCTGCGCAGCCCCACCGTGATGGTCGATGTGGCGACCGCGTTGGAGATGGCGAGCGACAGAGCGATCTGGGCGCTGCCCGGGTTCGGCGTGCTGCTGAGCTCACGGGAGGTCGATGTCTCCATCGACGCCGTCGCCGTCGCCCCGCTCGTGATGACGACCGCCGCGGTGCTGGTGATCTCGACGTCCTCGCCGATCGTGACCGTCGCCGTTGCGACGGCATGCGAGTAGCCGAGACTGATCATGCTTCCGCTCGCGCTGCCCCCGGCATCCGCCGTCGCCGTCGCGTACACGCCGACTGTGTCGTCGCCGATGAGCTTCGCGAAGTCGCCGATCGTGATGGTCGCCGTCGACTGCTTGACCAGGACCTTGACCGGCAGCGCGAACAGGCCGCCGAGCAGATCGGTGATCGGGTCGATGATGAAGTTCTCGATCTCTTTGACCGCACCGATGATCTCGGCGAGGCTGCGGTCCTCTGCCTGGGCGATCAGGTAGATCCCGGTGGCCCGGAGCTCGGCGCGCTCGGCGATCGTGATCGAGACCTCCCGGTCGGTGCCGAAGCCGGGCAGGAAGTTCTCCCACAGCACGCCGCCGATCTGGCGCACCCGGAACGTGATCCACCCGCCACCCGCGTCGATAACGACTCCCGCGTGAACGGTGACGTGGGCGGCGTAGACCTCGATGATGCCGCCGTTGGTCCAGACGTCGCCGGTGAACTCGACCGTGTCGGGGCTGGTGTCATCGAGCGAGATCGGGAGAGCCTCGCTGAAACGCTGGAAGCCGTAGATGTAGAGCCCGGCCCCCTCGACCCAGCCCGAAGGAAGCCCCTGCACCTCGATATGGTCAGCCCCGAGTCCGGCCTCCACGATGAGGCGACTGACGGGGTTGGCGATGAGGATCTCATCCACGGTGAGCCCCGTGGAGGGGTCGTACCACCGCGTGCGGTCGTAGCGCACCGAGACGTGGCCGGCATCGGCGGCCGAGATGATGATCGTGTCGCCGAGGATGCTGCCGGTGACCACGGGGGCGGCGACACTGCCGCCGATCGGGGTGCGGTGGTCGATGCCGCGGAAGGCGATGGGTTTCGCTGAGGCGGTGCCCGAGGCATCGGTCCCGGCGGGATTGTGGACCGTGTATACACCGGTCGCATCGTTCAGGAAGAGGAGGGAATCACTGCCGCCAAGGCCGCCGTCGACCCAGCCGGAGACGCTGCCGTCTGTGGTCACGACGAAGGCGTCCGCGTTTCCTGGGGCCCCGACGAGGCGCTCGAACGACTCGAAGGCGACGCCCGCCACCGAGCCGGAGTCGGCTCCGTCGATCGTCCACAGGACGGACTGCGCCGGAGGCCCACGCACCGTGTCGCCACCCGATCCGCCGACGATCTTCGTGATGTTCATGAAGGCCGCGACCCCGGTCGCCGTGTGCAGGGCGGGAAGGTAGACCAGTGTCACCGGCACGCCCGCTCCGAACGGCGAGACGTGGCTCCCGTCGAGGATCGACACGGAGATGGACCGGTAAGCCGGGTCGCCGGTCGGGAGGAGGCCGAGCACCTGGAAGAGCAGCCACCGGCTCGGGTCGCCCGTCGCGTAGATGCGGATCTGCCCGTAGGCTCCCGCCGAGCCGGCGATGCTGTCGACCGCCTGAACGACGGCTGCAGACGCGGCATCCACTCCGCTGACGCGGATCACGGTCGCGGCGTTCTGGGTCGCGCTGTTGAGTGCGACCTTGCCTGCGCCCGGATTGCCGGCCGCGATGCTGGTCGAGAAGAGGTCGGCGATCGAGAACGGTGCGCCGGTGAGCGTGACGGTCACGGGTGATCCGCGATCGATGTAGGTGAGGGTGTCGACGGCCGGCTCGTCCGCCTCGTCGTCGATGGGGCCACCGTCGATGATCCCTGTAACGCTGCCACCCGCCGCGATCGAGAACGTGTCGGCGGCCAGGCCGCCCGCGAGGTTCTCGATGCCCGTGAATGCCTGCGTGCTGGTCAGGATGGTGTCGTCATCGGGATCGATGCCGTAAAGCGTGCCGGTGTTCACTCCCGTGATGACCCAGCGGTTCGCCAGATCGCCCGCGACAAGAGCGTCACCGGCCGCTCCGCCGTTGATCGTGCCGCTGAGGGTGAAGACCTGAGCGGGGCCGGAAGCGGTGTCTACGGTGGTCACCGCGAAGGTGTCGCGCGCCGACCCGCCGACGAGGTTCTCGATGCCCGAGAAATCGCCGAACGACGTCGAGCCCGCATCGGTTCCGGTCACGGCCCAGTCGGTCTCGACGTCCGGCCCGATCAGAGTGTCGTTGCCTGCGCCGCCGTCGATGATGAGTGTCACCGTGTCCGGCAGCTCCGCGATGGTGATGACGTCATCGCCGGCGCCGCCGCGGAGGGTCAGGGTCAGCGCGGCGGTCGCGTCGATGCGGTGAGTCTCGCCGGATCCGTCGGTGAATGCGACCCACACTTCGTCGCCGACGAGCGATACCCGGATCGTGTGGCCGGCGTCGCCGGCCGTGACCACGCATACCGAACACGTGACATCGACGGGCTCGAGGCCGTCGTATGTCGTCGTGAAGCCGTCACGCGTCACAACTCCCGACTGCGGTCCGGTGACGAGTGACGCAACCGCGCCGGAGGTCCCGGGCGCGACGCGCAGTACGTCGTATCCGCCATCGCCGCCGTCGACGGCCGTGACCGAGCCTTCGGGGCCCAGCACGAAGACGTCCTCGTTGCCGACCGCTCCCTGGAGCATCTCGACGCCGTGGAAGACGACCGTGAGTCCGCCCGCCACGAGAGTGCCCGCACCCCGCCCTGTCACGTTCCACGTCGCATCGACCGCGGGTCCCGCGAGGCGGTCGGTGCCGCCGCCGCCGTCGAAGGACACCGGGATGCCGGCGAGCGCGGCGCGCACCTCCGCACCGATGACGAGCGTGTCGTCGCCAGCCGTGCCGACGATGATCACCTCGGTGATGCTGGACAGTTCGCGCCGCTCATCACCGATCAGCAGGAAGCCGTCGTGCAGAGTGATCGCACAGGTGCCGGCGCTGTCGAGCGTGACCGTCCAGGGTCCCGGCGACGGTGGAGCAGGTGCGACCGCGGCGGGTGCGACAGGGGGAACCGCACGCTGCGGCACGCCGGAGGTCGCCTCCGGCGTGGACGCGACCGGGTCGGGGGGCGTCGCGACCGAGTCCGGGCCGGGCATCTCGGATGGCGTCAGCGGAGGGGAAGGCGTGTCAGAGGGCTCTGCGGCGACGCTGGGCGTGGCGTCGGCGGGAGCTGTATCGATACTCACCGGTGCGATGGGCGCCACCGGGCCGGTCGGCGTGTCGACCGCACCGGCACGGAGGGGGAACTCCGCCGTGCCCTCGGCGAGGGACCTCAGGACGGCCTGATCCGGTCCGTCATCGATGCCGACCGTGAGGTACCGCTGGCCCGGCAGCAGGTGTGCGTGCATGAGCGCTTCGTCGTCGTGCAGGTCGGCGCGGCCGAGCAGGTGACCGATCTCGTGCGCGAGCACGGTCAGCAGGTCCATCCGTCCTGCTGCGGGGCTGCCGGGGGGAGCCTGCAGCAGTGGCCCCGTGCCCGCGCTGAATTCGTCGGATGCCTCCGGTGACGGATCGATGTACCAGCCGTGACCGGCCGCGGTCGGATCGATCACGATCGTCTGGCCCTGCGTCACGGCGAGGCGATCGCCTTCCGTGTCGGCGATGAGCACGGTGACGCCGTCCAGTTCGGGCGACCCCCACAGCGCCGCCGCAACGGCGAACATCCGAGCGAGGTCCTCTGCCGCCAGGGCGACCGGAGCGGCGCGCTCCGCAGACTTCTGGTCCTGAGCCTGTGCGGCGAGTTCCCGCGCCGTCGGAGGCGTATGCGCCACGGGCGACGACGAGCTCAGCGCAGGCGCCGCAGCGCCGGCGCTCACGGGCAGGGCGAGCGGCGTCAGCGTCATCGCGACGACGACGAGCGCTGCGACCGACCTGCGACGCGCGCGGTCGAGACGCCCAACAAGCCGTGGAGCTCGCACGGAGCCGCCTTCTCAGAGTGGGTGGGCGCCATGGGAAGCATCATCTTCCGAGGGCGGGTGCGAGGTTCGTCGCACGCGTCGGAGTATGGACGGGCCCTCCCGGGGTGTCAAGAGTCGGCGCAACCGCATCACCCGGGGTGTCGCCGCAGTGCCCCTCTTGTTCTGCACCGACCCCCCGGCGGGCGCAGAAATCACCCTCCCGGTTCCTCGTTCGACGCCGCGCGACGCCGTCTGCCATGAGCATGGTTTCGAGCCTCCCGAGCACGATGCAGCGGATCCCGCGTCCACTTCTCCGGAGGAACCGTCACTTACGCCGCCCCGACCCCCGGAAACGCCGTTTCTCTCCGGAGTTGTCGACGCTCACCCGACGAGGCCGAGGAATCCGGTGAAAACGAGCTCGCGCACACGGGGCAGCAGGTCGGCGCGCAGCGCAACCGGGTCGACCTCGAGCAACTGTCCGATCGCGTCGATCAGCACGCCGAGCGGCAGGTCGCCGTCGCACGCTCCGACGAGCGCCGCGAGGCCCGGGTCGACCGAGAGCGACCGACCGAACCCTGCGCCCTGCCGCAGCTCGATGACGGTCGGATCCTCGGCGCCGGGCAGCTGGTGCCGCGCCTCGGTGACGTCGGCCGCGACGAGGGCGACGCGGGCTGCGAGAGCGTCATCGTCGAGCTGCGCCAGCGCGTCGTGCGCGGCGAGCGCGTCGGCGAGGTGCCGGCCGAGCCCGCCCTCCGGCAGGGCCTGGGTCACCCGCTCGTACCGTGACAGCGTCGCCGCGCCCGCCGCCGGGCGCCGCAGCAGAACGTAGCCGAACCCGATCGACGCGACCCCGCGCGCGGAGAAGTCCTCGAGCCAGGCGTCGACGAGCCGCGCGTACTCCGGCGTTCCGGGCAGCGTGCCGCCGTCGCGCACCCACAGCTCGGCGTACGACAGGGGGTCGAGCTGCTCACGCTCGACGACCCAGGCGTCCAGCTCGACGGGTGCCGCCGCGACCCACTCCCGCACGCGATCGAGGCCCTCGACGCCGTCGCGGGTCTCCCAGTCGCCGAGCAGCTGCGCAACGCCGCCGGGCGCGAGGTGCGCGCCCGCGCCCGAGACGACCGCCGCGACGAGTTCGTCGCCCATGAAGCCCGCATCACGGTACTCGTACGCGGGCACACCTGCGACGCGGGGAGTGATGACGAAAGGCGGGTTCGACACGATCCGGTCGAACTGCTCACCCGCAACGGGCGCGAACAGACTGCCGTGCCTCGTCTCGATGCCGTCGACACCGCACAGCTCCGCATTGAGGCGCGTGAATCGCAGCGCGCGCTCCGAGATGTCGGTCGCGACGACATGCTCGACGGCGCGACGCGCCCGCAACGACTGGATGCCGCAGCCACTGCCGAGATCGAGCCCGCGCGCGGCGGGTGTCGGCAGCTGCAGCGACGCGAGCGTGAGCGACGCGCCCCCCACACCGAGCACATGGTCTTCAGGCAGTGGCCCGCGCAGCGCGCTCTCGTCGAGATCACTGGCGATCCACCACTCTCCGCCGCCGAGCTCATCGGCGAACGACTGCGGTCGCACGAGCGCCACGGGCTCGACGTCCGGCCCCGGCGCCACCGCGAGTCCGAGGGCGACGACACCGCGCACCCCCGTGCGCGGCAGGCTCCGGTCGACGGATGCCGCCGGTTGAGGCGCCGCGAGCACCAAGAGCCGCCCCAGTACGGCGAGCGCGTCATCACGGTCGCCCAGAGCCCGAAGCGCAAGCGAACGCAGGCCCCGAGCGAGCGCCGTGTCGGCGGTGTCACCCCACGCGGCGCGCAGGGCGGCTGACGTGAACCCCGCGTCTCGCAGGTCGTCGGCAAGTGCACGGCACAGCACAGGATCGGGCTCGGGAAGCAGAGTGCGAGAAGTCACATCCACCATTCAACCGCGTGCGCTGTCGGCACCCTTCGAGGGGCGGCCCGTAGAATCTCATCGATCGTGCGGTCCGGAATCGCACAGGAGCCCACCGAGAGTGATGATCGAGACCCCCCTGAAGAAGAGCCGGCCGCGGCGCGCGCTGTCGATCCTCACGGCCCTGACGATCGCCTTCGGGCTCGGGATGCCGCTTCCCGCTGCCGCCGACACCCCCAGCCCGGTGCCGTCGCCCGCAGCGACGGACCCGGCGGTCACCGGCACGACCTCGTTCACCCTCGCTCCGCTGCGCAACGGCATCCTGAATCCGGGCGAGACCCTCACAGTGTCGGTGACGCTGCAGAACGACACGACAGCGGACATCCCCTCGACACCTGTCACGCTCGCGCTCGGCACAGCGCCACTCGGCGGCCGGGCCGAGTTGGCGGCGTGGCTCGCCGGCTCGTCCGAAATTGCGACGCTCGATGTCGGAACCGGCATGATCGAGCCCGTCGCTGCGGGCGAGCACCAGACATCGGCGATCCTCGTGCCCCCCGAGACCCCCGAGCTGAGCGCGCTGCGGCCCGGCGTATATCCGCTCGAGGCGTCGTATGACTCGCCTGACGGCGCGATCGTGTCGACCAGTGCCATCGTCGTGCCCACCGCAGACCAGCCGCTCAACGCGTCGTTCATCGTGCCGATCACGGTCGCCGCTCGCGAAGACGCCCTGTTGACAGCGACCGAGCTTGAGCAGCTGACGGCGCCCGACGGCGAGCTGACGAGCCAGCTCGAGGGCGTCACGGGCACAGGAGCGATCCTCGCCGTCGACCCCGCGATCCCCGCCGCGATCCGGGTACTCGGCATCGCGGCGCCCGAGAGTGCGACCGCGTGGCTCGAGCAGCTCGAAGCCCTCGGCAACACGCGCTTCGCACTGCAGTTCGGCGACGCCGACCCGGCCGTGCAGGTCGAGGCCGGGCTCTCACGCCCGCTGGAGCCCACGTCTTTCACCGCCTCGATGCGCGCGGCCGACTTCCCGCCCGTCGCCGAACCCACACCGGCGCCGCCCGTCGCCCAGACGCCCTCCGCGACCGGACCGGTCGACCCGGGGGCGCCGGTCTACCCGACGGTTGAGGATCTGCTGCAGATCGGCACCGTCCGCGGCACGGTGTACTGGCCCGACGCCGCGAGCCTCACGCGCGACGCCGTCGCCGGCCTGGGTGCCCTCGACGACGGCGAGGCGCTCACCCTCGTGCCCTCGACCGCGACGGTGGCCGGCGCGGGCGGAGGCACGGTCGGCGCGCGCGGAACGGCGGGCGAGGCCGGCCTGCTCGTCGCCGATGCCGAGATGTCGCGCCTGCTGTCGGATGCCGCGGCGATCGACGAATCCGCGCTGCGCGGCGCGCCCCTCGCTGCCGCGACGGGCCACCTCGCCTTCGCCGCCGCCGAAGGCACGCCGCTGCTCGTCACCCTCGACCGCACGACCGCCCGCTCGTACATCGGGATCCGCACGGTTCTGAGCGCCGTCGCCGACTATCCCGGCGTCGTCATGCAGTCGCTCACGAGCGTCGCCGGCACAGCGACGATGCGGGTCGACCTGCTCGACGCCGAACCTCCTGCCGAGCGCGTCGCGGCGGCAGCCGCTCTCTTCGCGGATGAGGACGAGCTCGCGCGATTCGCGACGATCCTCGACGACCCGGGCCTTTTGACCGGAGTCGAACGGGCCGAGATCCTGCAGCTGCTCAGCGTCGGCTGGGCCGCACGAGCCGACGAGTTCGCGGCTGCACTCGCCGAGCACCGTGCCGCGACGCGCGAGACGCTCGGCGCGGTCAGACTGCTGCCCAACAAGACGATCAACCTCTTCGCCGCCGGAGCGGACCTGCCCTTCACGGTGCGCAACGACCTGCCGTATGCGGTCAACCTCGTGCTCTACGCCAGTCCCAACGATCTGCGGCTGAACGTGCGTCGCGCGAACGAGCTCGTCGCGACACCGCAGAGCAACACACGGGTCGACGTTCCCGTCGAGGCGCGCGTCGGAAACGGCGAGGTCACCCTCGAACTGCAACTGCGCAGCCCGTCGTTCGTCGCGATCGGCGCGTCGGAGCAGGTCGATGTCAACGTGCGCGCCGAATGGGAGACCGTGGGCCTCGTCGCGCTGGCCGTCATCGCCGGCGGCCTGCTCGTGCTCGGCGTGCTGCGCACGGTGCTGCGCTCTCGGGCGCGCCGCAGCGGCAACGACCCCTCGAGTGAGGATGCATCATGAGCGTCGGCCGGGCGAGCGCACTCATCGGAGCAGGAACCCTCGTCTCGCGGGTGACCGGGCTCGTCCGCACGATCGTGCTCGTGACGGTGCTCGGCGCGGTCTTCAGCCGCGCGGGCGACGCGTTCGCGATTGCGAACCAGCTGCCCAACACGATCTACGAGATCATCTCGTACGGCCTGCTGACGGCCGTCATCGTGCCGCAGATCGTGCGTGCCAGTTCCCACGCCGACGGGGGGCGCAGCTTCATCTCGAAGCTGTTCACACTCGGCACCGTCGTGCTGCTCGTGACGAGCGCCGTCGCGACCTTGTGCGCACCGCTGCTGGTCGAGCTGTTCGCACCGGGCTTCGAGCCCGAGCAGAAAGCGCTCGCGACGGTCCTCGCCTACTGGTGCCTGCCGCAGATCTTCTTCTACGGCCTGTACGCGCTCGTGGGCGAGGCGCTCAACGCCCGCAAGGTCTACGGGCCCTTCACGTGGGCGCCCATCGTCAACAACGTCGTGTCGATCATCGGCTTCGGCCTCATCGGGCTGTACTTCGGCACGAATCTCACCGAGGTCTCGGACTGGACCCCCGCGATGGTGACGGCGCTGGGCGCGACCGCGACGGGCGGCATCGTGATCCAGGCGCTCGTGCTGCTCTTCTTCTGGCGCCGCACCGGACTGCACCTGCGGCCGGATTTCCGCTGGAGGGGGGTCGGTCTCGGCCAGATCGGGCGCCTCGCCGGATGGACCTTTGCGATGGTCGTCGTGCGCACGCTCGCCGGCCTCGTTCAGACACGCGTCATCACCGAGGCATCGGGCGACGGCCCGTCGGCGTTCGCCATGGCCAACGCGTGGCTCGTCTTCATGCTCCCCTACTCGATCATCGTCATGTCGATCGGAACCCCTTACTTCACGCGTCTCTCCGAGCACGCGCACGCGGGACGCGATGAAGACATGCGGTCCGACCTGTCCGCCAGCATCCGCGTCACGGGCATGCTCATCACGATCGCGGCCGCCGCCCTCATGGCCGCCGCGGTCCCCGCGACCCGCGTCTTCGCCGACAGCGCCGAGGCAGCCGTCGCGGCGGCCCCCGTGCTCATGGCGTACCTCGTCGGCCTCATCCCCCTGTCGGTGCTGTTCGTCGTGCAGCGGGCGTTCTACGCCTACAACGACACCCGCACGCCCTTCCTGTTCACCGTCATCCAGTGCGGACTCTTCGTGCTGCTCGTGCTCGCCGCGCAGGCCGCGCTCCCGCTCGAGCATCTCGCGGCCGGCGTCGCGCTCGGCCAGTCGATATCGACGCTCGTGCAGGTGATCATCGCCACGGTGTTGCTGCGGCGGCGCCTCGGCGCACTCGGCGCCCGTGCCTGGTTCGTCTCGTACGGTCGCTTCCTCATCGCCGCCGCTCCCGCTGCCGCAGCCGGGTGGCTGACCTACCTGCTGCTGGGCGGCTCCGACGGCTGGGCCGTCTCCGACAAGCTGCTCGGCGCCATCGGGACCGGCGTCATCGGGCTCGTGTCCTTCGTCGTCTATCTGGGCGCCCTCGCCCTGCTGCGCGCCCCCGAACTCGGGCCGGTCCTGGATCTTGCCCGCCGCTTCATTCCCGGCCGTCGCTGATCGCCGCGGGTCCCCCCGGCGGTGGAATGCCGCGTAGCTAGCATGGGTTGATGTCAGCGGGTGCGCAGCATCCGTCATCGAGAAGGAGTATTCGTGCGTCACGTCATCGTCATCGGTTCCGGGCCGGCCGGATACACCGCCGCTATCTACGCGGCTCGTGCCAACCTCGAACCGCTCGTCGTCGCCAGCTCCGTCGAAGCCGGCGGTGAGCTCATGAACACGACCGATGTCGAGAACTTCCCCGGGTTCCCCGAAGGCATCATGGGCCCCGACCTGATGGCGAAGATGCAGGAGCAGGCTGAGCGGTTCGGCGCCGAGGTGCTCTACGACGACGTCGTGTCGCTCGATCTCGACGGGCCCGTCAAGCGCGTCGTCCTGGGCTCGGGTGCCGTGCACGAGGCCGAGTCGATCGTGTTCGCGACGGGTTCCGCGCCGCGCAAGATCGGGATCGAGGGCGAAGCGCGTCTCGCCGGTCGCGGCGTGTCGTACTGCGCCACCTGCGACGGGTTCTTCTTCCGCGAGCGTACGATCGCGGTCGTCGGCGGCGGCGACTCGGCGATGGAAGAGGCCACGTTCCTCACGAAGTTCGCCTCGAAGGTCTACGTGATCCACCGCCGCGACGAACTGCGCGCGTCCAAGATCATGCAGGACCGCGCCTTCGCCAACGACAAGATCGAGTTCGTGTGGAACAGCGAGATCGTCGACATCCTCGGTGAAGACGCTGTCACCGGCGTCATGCTGAGCGACACCCGCACGGGCGAGACCCGCGAGCTCGCGCTTGACGGTGTCTTCGTCGCGATCGGCAACGACCCCCGCACCCACCTCGTGCACGACAAGCTCGACCTGACGCCCGAGGGCACCGTGTGGGTCGACGGTCGCTCGTCGCGCACCTCGGAGCCGGGTGTGTTCGCCGCCGGTGACGTCATCGACCCCACGTACCGTCAGGCGGTCACCGCCGCGGGCAGCGGCACCGTCGCGGCTCTCGACGTCGAGCACTACCTCGCCGCGCTCGGCGAAGCGGGCGCCCCGGCTGCCGATGCCTCGCCCATCGACGGGCTCGCCGACGTCGGCGTCGCCTGAACACGGAACAAACCCCGCGTCCTGGACGTTTCCCCTCCAGAGACGTCACACCCAAAAGGAGATAGACATGACCGCCAAAGCGACGACGTCGGCCACATGGGAGCAGGACGTGCTCCAGGCCGAAGGACCCGTGCTCGTGGACTTCTGGGCCGCCTGGTGCGGACCGTGTCGCATGGTCGCTCCCGTTCTCGATGAGATCCAGGCTGAGAACCCCGACAAGATCACGATTCTCAAGCTCAACGTCGACGAGAATCCTGACCTCGCGATGAAGTACCAGATCACGTCGATTCCGGCGATGAAGGTCTTCAACAACGGCCAGGTCGAAGCGACCATCGTCGGCGCCAAGCCGAAGTTCGCACTCGAGCAGGACCTCGCCAAGTACATCGGCTGACACTGATCTTCGACTCCCCCGGTGATGGTTTTTCCACCTCACCGGGGGTTTCACTTTTTCTACGAGGCGTCTGCCCGCACCGTGGCATCCCACGGACGATGCGTATTAGCCTCGCCGAGCAGTCGCCAGACGGCCGTCGTCAATTCGGGGTAGTCCTCGGCGATCTGCCGCAGTACCCGGTAGTGGCGCGCCGCGGTCGGGCGTACCCCGCCGTCGGCCTCGATGTTCTCGGCGCGCAGCGTGAAGACGACGAGCTCATCGACCGTCGGCAGATCCTCCATGAACTCCCATGGATCCTGGCCGGAGCGCAGACGCTCGTCGATGATGACGGACAGTTCATCGGTCGCCTCGGCGCGCAGCAGCTCCAAGCTCGCGCGCCGGCGCGGCCTCTGGTCGTCGTTAGTCACTCATCCAGGGTACGTCGCTCGGAGCACGCGGGCGCCCGCGCCGGAACGCCGGCTCCTCCTGGCCCGGGTTTCCGATCAGCTCGCGCCGTACGGTGACTCGCCGAGTTCCTCGAGGATCCGATTGAGGTCCTGGATGCTGGCGAAGTCAATACTGATCTGGCCTTTGCGCGCACCCAGCGCGATCTTGACGCGTGTGTTGAGGCGGTCGCCGAGGCGCTCAGCAAGGTCGTCGAGGTGTGCGCGCCGCGACCCCGCCTGGGGCTTCGGGCGACGGGATCCGGCCACATCCGTCATCTTCGCGGCCGCCTCGGCGGCGCGCACCGAGAGATCCTCGTTCACGATCTTGTCCGAGAGCCGCTGCATTGCGTCGGCGTCGTCGAGCGACAAGATGGCCCGGGCATGACCTGCCGTCAGCACCCCTGCAGCGACTCGCTGCTGCACCGGCATCGGCAGCTTCAAGAGGCGGATCGTGTTGCTGATCTGGGGCCTGGATCGCCCGATGCGGCTCGCGAGCTCTTCCTGCGTGATCCCGAAATCAGCGAGCAGCTGCTCGTAGGCAGACGCCTCTTCGAGGGGGTTCAGCTCGGAGCGGTGCAGGTTCTCGAGCAGGGCGTCACGCAGTAGATGCTCGTCGGAGGTCTCACGGACGACGGCGGGGATCGTCTCGAGCCCGGCTTCGCGGGCCGCGCGTGTGCGACGCTCGCCCATGATGAGCTCGTACGTGCCCTCGCCCGTGTCACGCACGACGACGGGTTGCAGCACGCCGAACTCGCGCACGCTGTGGACGAGCTCGGCGAGATCGTCGGGGTCGAAGTGGGTGCGCGGCTGCCGCGGATTCGGCACGATCGAGTGCGGATCGATGTGGGCGAGGTGCGCTCCGGGCACCGCGACGAGCTCGGGCGCGGCGGCTGCGGTGGATGATGCCGTCGCCGCGCCTCCATCGGACGACACATCGTCGGGTGCGGCCGGTTCGGACGGGGCTGAGCGGGGGAAGAACACGTCGGCGGGGCGGGCCTCTGTGGGCTCGCTCGTGGGGATAAGGGCGCCGATTCCGCGGCCGAGACCCGTGCGCTTGGCCATCAGGATTCCTCTTCTGTTCGTGGGGACAGGGGCGCGCCGTCGCGCCGGATGATCTCTACGGCAGCTTCACGGTAAGCGACAGCGCCGGCCGACTGTCCGTCATAGGCGATGACGGTCTGCCCGAAGCTCGGGGCCTCCGAGACGCGCACGGAACGCGGGATGACGGTGTCGAGAACCTCGTTGGGAAAGTGCTCCCGTACTTCTTCGGCGACCTGTTGGGCGAGGCGCGTGCGCCCGTCATACATCGTGAGCATGATCGTCGACAGGCGGAGGGCCGGATTGAGGTGCTTCTGGATCATCTGAACGGTGCCGAGAAGCTGACTGAGGCCCTCGAGGGCGTAGTACTCGCACTGAATCGGGATAAGGAGCTCGCTGGCAGCAGCGAACGCGTTGATCGTGAGCAGTCCGAGTGACGGTGGGCAGTCGATCAGCACGAAGTCGAGGCGGTGCGTGTCGTCTGCAAGGTAGCCGTCGAGCGCCGTCCGCAGGCGATGTTCGCGCGCGACCTGCGACACGAGCTCGATTTCGGCCCCCGCCAGGTGAATCGTGCTCGGCGCGCAGAACAGCCGGGGAGACTCCGGGCTGGTCTGAATGACCTCAGCGAGCGGGAACTCGTCGATCAGCACGTCGTAGATACTCGGAACGTCTGCAGTGTGCGGAACCCCGAGTGCTGTTGATGCGTTCCCTTGCGGGTCAAGGTCGATCACGAGCACGCGAGCACCGGCTGCCGCAAGGGCGGCAGCGACATTGACGGTCGTGGTGGTCTTTCCCACGCCGCCCTTCTGGTTCGAGATCGTCAGGACTCGGGTGCGACCACTGAGCTGCACATCCGCGCTTTCCAGCACGCGTCGGCGGGCGTTGAGGTCTGCGATTTCCCGAGCGATCGGCGAATCGTCGAGGCTGAAAGAGGGTGCCGCGGCCGCCGGTTCGTCGGGATGTTCCACGTGAAACGGTCTCCTGAAATGCTCGTCGGACAACAACCCCACTCTACCCGCCCGCGGTGGTCACCGACGCGGTGAGCCGGAGGCAGTCCGAGGCGGAATCCCCTGCCCCGTCGGCCGACCGACCCACCGACGAGCGGTACACGCCGGCCGTGTTTCACGTGAAACCCACGTTGCGCGACGGAAGGGCGCCGGTCCCTCTCTGGCTCAAAGGTCGCGGCACGGCGGGCGCACCTGTTTCACGTGACGCATCGTCTGTGCCCTGGGGTTGCCGAAGCCGCACCGGGGGGCCGGAACAAGCTCGTTTCACGTGAAACGCCTCGCGAGCGAGCGGCGAGGGCGCCGGGCGCGCCGTTCTCGCGGGTGTTCCACCGTCGCAGCATCGAGGGGACGGCCCGCGTTTCACGTGAAACATCGTCTTGCGTGCCGGATATATGCGCTGCGGCATCGGGGTCCCCCGGGCAGTCCCGTTCCACGTGAAACACCTGGCTGCACCACCGCGGATGGGATAGGCACAGCAATCACCATTGCGCGCCGACGTCGCAGCCCAGCGGAACGCACTCCTGTTCGGCATGAGTGATCGTGCTGCGCGGTCCCGTTTCACGTGAAACAGCGGGGAAGCCGCACTGGTCTGCTTCTACCCCGCGCTCATGACGGCCGCCGTGTGTTCGACCAGCCGATGTCTCCCGTGGAACAGTGGACTGTGGCGCTCTCCCTTCGACATCACCCGATGTCGGTGGGGTCACCCAACCGGGGACCGTCGCCTTATGGCGGCCCGCACCGCGCATCACCGCAGATGCGCGCGAAGTGCAGTCCTCAGCCGCGAGGCTCCGGCCGGCGGGTGCCCCAGACGGCGTGTTCCACAGTGGGAGGAGACGTCCGACGCCGTTCACGCGTCGCGTGAATCGGGCGTTACCGAGGGGTCGCCTCCGTGCTCGCGCCTCACCGTCCAGACGCCGACGGAGCCGCGTGCCCGGGGTCGTTTCACGTGAAACATCCCCGCCCCACACGGATCCATGCGCGCCCCCGTAGCCACCGGTCAGCGATGTCAGGGTCCCGGGCCCCATCCTCTGCATGGCCGGTATGGGCTGGCCGCCCTGTCGCCGCCAGCGACACACCCGGGGCCGCGCGCGTTTCACGTGAAACGGCGCTAGCGCACCGTTCCGCGAATGACGCGGGAGGGCTCCGCGAGGAGGTCGGCGCCGAGGATCTCGACCCGGGCGCCGCTGACCTTGAACTTGCGCAGCTGCTTCTCAGCGGCTTCGATCTCGCCGGGTGCGGACGCCCCTTTGAGGAAAATCAGCTCGCCGCCGTCTTTGACGAGCGGAGCGGTAATCGGCACCAGGGTACGCAGGGCGCTGACGGCCCGAGCGGTAACGGCATCGAGTACGGGACCGCGGTCCCAATCCTCTGCCCGCGCGCGCAGCACCTCGACGTTGTCGAGCCCCAGGTCAGCGACCTGCTCGTTCAACCACGCGATGCGACGCTCCATCGGCTCGATCAGCACGAATGACACGTCGGGCCGCGCAATCGCGAGCACGAGACCCGGTAGTCCGGCTCCTGAGCCGACATCGCCGACGAGCCCAGCGAACAACGGAGCGATGACAGCACTGTTCAGAATGTGCCTCGACCAGAGCCTCGAAGGCTCGAGGGGACCGATGAGCCCGCGTTCTTCGCCGTGCAGCCCCAGTGAGTCAGCGAAACGCCGGGCGAGGTCGATGCGATCACCGAAGATCTCGGCAGCCGCCGCCGGTTCTTTCTCGATATCGATCATGAATGTTTCACGTGAAACGATCAGGCGCGGCGAATGACCGTGTGCCGGTCAGCACCTTCGCCGTACGACTCCGACACGAAGCCGCGGTCGGCCACGACATCGTGCACGAGTTTGCGCTCGTAACTCGACATGGCCGGGAGGGATGCCTGCGAGGCACCTTCGTCGAGGCGCGCGATCGCGCGGTCCACCAGGGACTCGAGCTCACGCTGGCGTGCGTCGCGTGAGCCTCCGATGTCGAGGATCAGACGCGAGAAGCGCCCGGTCTGGTTCTGCACCACGATTCGCGTGAGTTCCTGCAACGCGTGAACGGTGTCGGGATCCGACAGCAGCTCGACCGATCCGCCCTCGGGCGGTTCGACGGAGACATACGCGCGGTCGGAGCGCACATCAAGATCGAGATCACCGTCGATGTCGGCGATGTCGAGAAGGCCCTCGATGAAGTCGGCGGCGATGTCGCCTTCCTGCTCGAGCTGCTCGACGGTCGCCGGCTCACGGTCAGGGCGCTCGTCAGCCGTGACGTCGGGGGAGATGCTCATGAAGTCCTCGTTATCGCTCGAAATGGGCGGTGTCAGCTTTTGTCGCCGGAATCCGGCTTCTTCTGCTGACCGGTGCCGCCCTGCTTCTTCTTGGCGCGCTGCTTGCTGACAGGCTGCTGGCGCTTCGGGGCCGCGGCGCGGGCGCGCTCGGCCTCTTCGAGCAGGCGCTGCTGCTCGGCCAGGTACTTCTCCATCGGTACGACCTTGCCATCCGAACCGATGGCCTTGCCCTTGCGCGCCAGTCGTTCCTCGCGTGCCTTGGCCGCGTCGGAGCCCGGGGTCGGCATTTCGCGGATCACGAGGAACTGCTGACCCATCGTCCACAGGTTCGACACGAACCAGTAGATGACGACACCGAGCGGGAAGAACACACCCGAGAAGACGAAGGCGAACGGCAGCACCCAGAGCATGATCTTCTGCATCTGGTAGGCCTGGCCGGTCTTGGCCTCGGGCGAGAGGTTCTTCGAGATGATCTGCAGCTGCGTGAAGAACTGCGAGCCGATCATGAGGACGACGAGGATCACGAGGATCACGATCGCCACGGTGTTGCTGCTCTCGACGGCGTTGATCAGCGTCTCGTGAAGAGATGCCACTCCGAAGAGCTTCGCGTCGTAGAACTCCTGCGTGAGCTCGGTGTTGAGCAACCCGACGCCACTGAAGTTCGGGTTGTCGCGGATCTTCTGCACATCGTTCAGCACGCTGAACAGAGCGAAGAAGACGGGCATCTGCACGAGCAGCGGCAGACAGCTGGAGACGGGCGTCGTGCCGTGCTTCTTGTAGAGCGCCATCGTCTCGCGGCTCATCGCCTCGCGAGAGAGCTGATCACGCTTCCCGCGGTACTTCTCCTGAACTTTTCGCAGTTCAGGAGCGATTTCCATCATCTTTCGCTGGCTCTTGATCTGCTTCACGAAGAGCGGAATCATCGCCGAACGAACGACGATCACCAGACCCACGATCGACAGGACCCACGTGATGCCCTCGGCCGCCGGCATACCGGCCGCGGTCAGCAGCCAGTGCCAGCCGACGAGGATGAGCTCGACGAGCCACTTCAGCGGCCACAGGATGGTTCCGATGAGATCGAAGCCACCCCCGCTGGCATCCGGAGCGGGGGTCGAGGCAAGTAGAAGATCCATGCGGTGGATCAGTCCTTTCCGGTGGAGGCAGGCACGACGAACCCGTGTGGGGTCAGTGCGTGACGGAAGCTCGAGTGAGCGGGGACGTCATCGACGCCCCCGACAGCCCACGGGTGACAGCGGGCGAGGCGGGCGGCGCTCAGCGCTGCGCCCTTGATCGCTCCGTGCTGCTGGACAGCGCCGACGGCGTACGCAGAGCACGAGGGGTAGTACTTGCAGACGTCGCCGTACATATGCGAGACCGTCGCGCGGTAACCATGAAGCAGACTGAGCACCAGGTTTCGCGGGACGAGCGGTACGGTCCGCAGCAGATCGGATGCCACCAGACGGGCATCGCCGATCGCATAGGCAGGCAGGACGCTCATGCCGCCGCCCGACGCGCGAGGCAGCGGACGACATCGTCGCGAAGCTGGCCGAAATCGGCCGTCGCCGCGCTCGGTAGAGCGCGGATGACGATCTCGGCGCCCGGACGAACACTGGGCAGGGCGCCGGCACAGACGGCCTTGAGCCGCCGGCGAACGGTGTTGCGCACGACGGCGGATCCGACCTGGCGGCTGACGATGAAGCCGAAGCGAGTCGCAGCGGCGTCGGTCGACCCGCCCACGTACGTCACGGTGTGCTCACCGACGCACCGTCGGCCTCGACGGACGACGGCCTTGTACTCCGCTCCGCGAGTGAGTCGGTTCGGCCTCGCCAGCACCGGGCGAGGTCAGGCCGAGAGCTCGGTGCGGCCCTTGCCGCGACGAGCCGCGAGGATGGCACGGCCGGCGCGGGTGCGCATGCGAGCACGGAAGCCGTGCTTCTTGGCACGACGACGGTTGTTGGGCTGGAACGTGCGCTTGCTCATGAGATAACTCCGGATGGGGCTGGTCCGCGGACTCCACGTGGATGCGTCGAGGGCCGAAGACGACGATGAGGGGACTCCGCCAAGAGGCATGAGTCAACCGACTAAGGCTACGTCGAGCGACGCCAGAATTCAAACCGGACCTCGTGGGGGGCATTATCCCCATATCACCCAGGTGACCCTGGCAAAGACACGCCGCTCCTCTCTACAGTGGAGTTTGCTCCTGAGTCGCGCCGTGACTAGCGTTGCTCCGGCAGTTTTCCACAGGCTGTTCGCGATGAATCCGCGACATCCGGTGGACTCATCAACACCCCGGGGGGGATATGTCAGCGCACGAGAATCCAGATGTTCCTGTCTGGTCCGCTGTGCTCGATGTCCTTCGCACCGACGACCGCATCACACCTCAGCTCGAGGGGTTCCTCAACCTCGCCGTTCCGCAGGGCGTCATGGCGGGCACCCTCTACCTCGACGTTCCCAACGACCTGACAGCGGCGCAGTTCACCAAGCGCATGCGCGGACCCGTTCTCGAGGCGATCGCCGAGGCTTCGCCCGACGGGGAGGTCACACAGTTCCGCGTCGTGGTCAATCCCGATCTGGTCGACGCCCATCTCACCGTTCCCATCCCGACTCACACAGAGCCGGTGATCCCGGCGTCCCCCGGGCCGCGCTCTCCGATCGAAGACGTGTCGGATACCGCACCCGGCGTCACCCGCAGCGATACGCGCCTCAACCCGAAGTACACCTTCGACAGCTTCGTCATCGGTCAGTCGAACCGCTTCGCACACGCTGCGGCCGTCGCGGTGGCAGAAGCACCGGCCAAGGCCTACAACCCGCTCTTCATCTATGGAGACTCGGGACTGGGCAAGACGCACCTGCTGCACGCCATCGGCGATTACGCGATCAGCCTCTACGCCGGCATCAAGGTTCGGTATGTCTCGAGCGAAGAGTTCACGAACGACTTCATCAACTCGATCGCGAACAACCGGGGGTCGGCCTTCCAAGCGCGCTACCGCGAGGTCGACATCCTGCTGATCGACGACATCCAGTTCCTGCAGGGACGAGCCGAAACACAGGAAGCCTTCTTCCACACGTTCAATACCCTGCACGATCACAACAAGCAGGTCGTCATCACGAGCGACGTGCCCCCGAAGCACCTCACGGGCTTCGAGGACCGCATGCGAAGCCGCTTCGAGTGGGGCCTCATCACCGACGTGCAGGCTCCCGATCTCGAGACGCGCATCGCGATCCTGCGTAAGAAGGCACAGTCCGAGCGGCTGCACATCCCCGACGAAGTCCTCGAGTACATCGCGACCGTCGTCTCCTCGAACATCCGCGAGCTCGAAGGCGCACTCATCCGGGTGTCGGCTTTCGCGAGCCTCAATCGCTCCACGCTCGACATGCCACTGGCGCAGACCGTGCTGCGCGACATCATCGACCAAGACGATGCCAACGTCATCTCGCCGACGGACATCATCACGGCGACCGCGCAGTACTTCAAGCTCACGGTAGATGATCTGTACGGCTCCAGCCGCTCCCAGTCCATCGCCACGGCCCGTCAGATCGCGATGTACCTGTGCCGCGAGCGCACGAGCCTGTCTCTGCCCAAGATCGGGCAGCTGTTCGGCAATCGCGATCACACGACCGTCATGTACGCCTACAAGAAGATCAGCGAACTCATGAAAGAGCGCCGCTCCATCTTCAATCAGGTCTCCGAAATCACGTCCCAGCTCGGTCGCGGCGGACGCTGACCCTTCGGTTTGACACAGGGCCCGAAAGGGCTCATCATGCACGTTCTACACATGTGGATAACCTGTGGATAACTTCGCCGGAGTGTCAGAAACCCGGCCTCGAAGACCACGGTGCTTGTGGATGACTCGACATTTCGACTCGTATCGGTGATCGGCACTCACCCACTAATCCGCAGCCGCTCCACAACTCACACCGATGTAGTTTCCATGTGCCGAGCGGTATCCCCAGAGTTATCCACAGTTTCCACAGCGGTTAACACCATGACAGAGAACTACATCTATATCCCGCTCCGATCACCTCAAGGGGAAAACCTCGGCCTGCGACAGACTCGCTCGGGCGTGGGGACGCAAGGGCACTAGCATGAGTACTCCCAACAAGACCGAGGGAGCATTCGTGAAGTTCCACGTCAATCGCGATGTGTTCAGCGAGGCCGTGTCGTTCGTCGTCAAGCTCCTGCCGCAGCGCAACCCGCAGCCGATCCTTGCCGGCGTGCTGATCGAGGCCTCGGACGCAGGACTCTCGCTGTCGGCCTTCGACTACGAAGCATCCGCTCGCACGACGATCGATGCGACGATCGACGAGCCGGGCACGATCCTCGTCCACGGTCGCCTGCTCTCTGACATCGCCAGCCGCCTGCCCAACGCGCCGATCCAGATCGAGGTCGACGACGATGGGATTCTTCTGACGTGCGGTTCCGCGCGATTCACGCTCTCGTCGATGCCCGTGCAGGAATATCCCGCGATCCCCGAAGTCACGGGCGATTCCGGTCTCGTGCCGGGAGATGATTTCGCAACGGCGATCGCGCAGGTCGCGTTCGCGGCATCGCGTGACGATGTCACCCCTGTGCTCACGGGAGTGCAGCTCGAGGTGTCCGGAACCACGCTGAGCCTCGTCGCGACCGACCGTTACCGTGTGGCGCTGCGCGAGATTCCGTGGGATGGCGGCGCTGCAGCCGACGACGAGCCCGTCACAGCGCTCGTCCCCGCCCGCACGCTCACCGAGGTCGGCAAGACCTTCGCTCACTCGGGCGAGATCAAGGTCTCGTTCTCGGGATCGGGAGACCGCGAGATCATCGCGTTCACCTCGGGCAACAAGACGGTGACCTCGCTGCTGATCAAGGGCAATTTCCCGCCTGTGCGCCGGCTGTTCCCGGAGGCCACCGAGCACCACGCCGTCGTCAACACGGCGGATCTCGCCGAAGCGGTGCGCCGTGTGTCACTCGTGCTCGACCGTTCCGCACCGCTGCGGTTCACCTTCACGACGGATTCGGTGTCGATGGATGCATCGGGCACCGAGCAAGCACGCGCAACCGAGTCCGTCGACGCGATCCTGGTCGGCGAAGAGGTCACGCTCGGGCTCAACCCGCAGTACCTCCTCGAGTCGCTCGGTGCCGTGCGCAGCGAGTTCGCCCGGGTGACGTTCACGTCGAGCGACAACGCCAACAAGCTCAGCCCGATCCTCATCACCCCGCAGACCTCGGTCGACAAGTCGGGTGAGGACTCGTTCAAGTACCTGTTGCAGCCGAACCTGCTCCTGCGCTGACCCCACGCACCCGAAGGGTTGGCGGGATGGTGTCAGGGGCCGTCGTTAGGCTTGCCGGGTGATCGTGGAACACCTGAGCCTTGTCGATTTCCGCAACTATGCGGCCGCCGACGTTGCTCTCGTCCCCGGTCCGAACGTCTTCGTCGGCCGCAACGGCCAGGGAAAGACGAACCTCGCCGAAGCGATCGCCTTCCTGGCCACACTGGGTTCTCACCGCGTGTCCAGTGATGCGCCCATGGTGCGTGACGGGGCGGATGCCGCAATCGTGCGAGCGCGACTGGGTCACGGTGAGCGCAGCGTGCTGCTTGAAGCCCAGGTGAATCGGCAGGGCGCCAACAAGGCGCGCGTCAACGGCGCATCCGTCAAGCCGGCCGAGTTGCCGAGGTACGCGCAGATCGTGCTTTTCGCGCCTGAAGACCTGCAGATCGTGCGCGGTGATCCGTCGTCTCGTCGTCGCTTCGCCGATCAGCTCCTCGTTCAGCGCTCACCCCGCATGGCGGGCGTCATCTCGGACTACGAGCGCGTCCTCAAGCAGCGCACCGCGCTGTTGAAATCCGCTCGGGCCCGCGGCATCCGTGGCGACGCCCTATCCACACTCGAGGTGTGGGATGACAAGCTCGTCACGCTCGGCGTCGAAGTGATCCGCGCCCGGATCCGGCTCGCCGAAGATCTGCGCGGCCCGCTCGTGGCGGCCTACACCTCGATCGCCGGTGCCGATCACCACCCAGAAGTCGCCTGGGCGCTGTCGATCGGCGGTGGTGATCCCGAAGAGGGCGTCGACGCAGCGGCAGCCGATGATCCCGCGGACGCTCTCGAAGACCAGTTCCGCGCCGCCCTCGCAGTGAGGAGGGCGAGCGAACTCGATCGCGGGCTGACACTCGTCGGGCCGCATCGCGACGATCTGCTGCTGCGCGTGCGAGGTCTGCCGGTCAAGGGATACGCCTCGCACGGCGAGTCGTGGTCGATCGCGCTGGCTCTGCGCTTGGCGTCGGCTGAACTGCTGCGGGCTGATTCACGACTGGGCGACCCCGTACTGATCCTCGACGACGTCTTCGCCGAGCTCGACGCGGATCGGCGTTCACGACTGGCCGCGCTCGCGGGCGACTACGAGCAGGTCATCGTGACCGCTGCCGTCGATGCCGACGTGCCCTCGGCGCTGCGTGCTCGCGTCGTGCGCGTCGAAGCCGGCACAATCTTGGAGACGACCGATGTCTGAGCCGGCCGACATCCCCGACATCCCCGAAACCGTCGCGACCTATCTGCGACTGCGTGGCCTCGAGCCTTCGGCGCGGTCGTTCCGCCGCAAGAAGCGCCGCAAGACTGACGACGATCACGAGCCGTTCACCCCTGGTCGTGACCCGCGCGGGCTCGGTGATGTGCTCTCGGCGATGACGCGCGAAGCCGGCTGGGATTCGCAGCTCGCACGCGAAGATGTCGTCCGCGCGTGGGACGAAGTTGCCGGCGCCGACACCGCCCGGCACACCCGACCCGTGGCCTTCCAAGAGGGCACCCTCACCGTTCAAGCCGATTCCACGGCGTGGGCCAAACAGCTTCAGCTCATGCGTTCGCACATTCTCTCCGAGATCGTTCGCACGTTCCCCGAAGCCGGGGTCACCGCCATCCGCTTCTTGGGGCCGGACGTTCCCTCGTGGAAATGGGGTCCGAGAGCCATTCCAGGCCGCGGTCCGCGCGATACCTACGGCTGAGCCACGTCCACGGGTGGCCGATCCGATTCCATCGCGCGAGACGGGCGCAGAACGGGCGGCGACGCCCCGAAGACGATAGACTGACAGGTGCCCTCGCCATCTATCTGGAGTGCTTGAAACCAATGACGTCTGAGAATCCCGAACGCGCAACGGACACGACCGGATCGGAAGCGCGCGGCGGGGTCGCCGGAGCGTACGGCGCAGACGATATCCAGGTTCTCGAAGGCCTCGAGGCGGTGCGCAAGCGCCCCGGAATGTACATCGGGTCGACAGGCCCGCGTGGCCTCCATCACCTCGTCTACGAGATCGTCGACAACTCGGTCGATGAGGCGCTCGCCGGCTACTGCGACACCATCACCGTCACGATCCTGCCTGACGGTGCTGTCCGTGTCGTCGACAACGGCCGTGGCATCCCCGTGGATATGCACCGCACAGAGGGAAAGTCCACGGTCGAGGTCGTTCTCACGGTGCTGCACGCCGGCGGAAAGTTCGGCGGCGGTGGCTATGCCGTCTCGGGTGGTCTGCACGGCGTCGGTTCGTCGGTCGTGAACGCGCTCTCCACGCGACTCGAGGTCGAAGTCCGGCGCCAGGGATACGTGTGGCGTCAGGCGTTTCAGGACGGCGGTGTGCCGCAAGCGCCCCTCGAGCGCGGCGAAGAGAGCGACGAGACCGGCACGACGATCACTTTCTGGCCCGACGGCACGATTTTCGAGACCACCGACTTCGAGTACGACACGCTGCGCACGCGCTTCCAGCAGATGGCCTTCCTCAACAAGGGACTGCGGATCGACCTGCGCGACGAGCGCCCGGCGTCGGCATACGAGGAAGAGATCGAGCCCGGCGAGGTCGTGCTGCAGCAGCCGAATGACAGCTACCTCTATGAGCGTGGACTGGTCGACTACGTCGAATATCTCAACCACGTGCGCAAGGCCGAGCATGTCAACGACGACGTCATCGCGTTCGAATCCGAGGACGGCAACCGCAAGATCGCCCTCGAAGTGGCCATGCAGTGGACGACGAGCTACACCGAGAACGTCTTCACATATGCCAACACGATCAACACGCACGAGGGTGGCACTCACGAAGAGGGCTTCCGCGCAGCCCTCACGACGCTCGTCAACAAGTACGCCCGCGCGCAGAACCTGCTCAAGGAGAAGGACGAGAACCTCTCCGGCGATGACGTGCGCGAGGGTCTGACCGCGGTCATCTCGATCAAGCTCTCCGAGCCGCAGTTCGAGGGCCAGACCAAAACGAAGCTCGGCAACACCGAAGCGAAGGCTTTCGTTCAGAAGGTCGTCGGCGACCAGCTCGGCGACTGGTTCGGGCGCAACCCCGTGCAGGCGAAGAACATCGTGCGCAAGGCGATCGATGCCGCTTCTGCGCGGATGGCTGCCCGCAAGGCTCGCGAGACCGCGCGGCGCAAGAGTGTCTTCGAGTCGGCGGCGATGCCCGACAAGCTCAAGGACTGCTCGAGCAAAGACCCGTCGATCAGCGAGATCTTCCTCGTCGAGGGTGATTCGGCCGGTGGTTCGGCCGTTCAGGGTCGCGACCCGCACACGCAGGCGATCCTGGCGTTGCGCGGAAAAATCCTCAACGTCGAGCGTGCACGTCTGGACCGTGCCCTCGGCAACCGCGAAGTCCAAGCCATGATCCAGGCTTTCGGCACCGGCATCGGCGAGGACTTCGACATCGAGAAGGCGCGCTATCACAAGATCGTCCTGATGGCCGATGCCGACGTCGACGGCCAGCACATCACGACGCTTCTGCTGACGATGCTCTTCCGCTACATGCGCGGGCTCATCGAAGCCGGCTTCGTCTACCTCGCTCAGCCCCCGCTGTACCGCATCAAGTGGTCGAATCAGCCTCACGAGTACGTCTTCAGCGACCGAGAGCGCGACGCGCTTCTCGCCGACGGAATCGCTCGGGGCAAGCGCATCCCCAAGGACAACGCGATCCAGCGGTACAAGGGTCTGGGCGAGATGAATGCCAAGGAGCTGTGGGAGACCACGATGGACCCGTCGACCCGCACGCTCAAACAGGTGACGATCGACGACGCGGTCGCGGCCGACGAGATCTTCACGATCCTCATGGGCGAAGACGTCGAATCCCGCCGCGGATTCATTCAGCGCAACGCCAAGGACGTCCGCTTCCTCGATATCTGACCCTGCACCAGGCTCAGCGACCCGTTTACAGAGAAGAACGAGAATGACTGACGACACTTCGACAGGCGCAGCTTCCGAACGCCCCGTGCCGGCGCACGACCACGGCAAGATCGACCAGGTCGATCTGCAGTCCGAGATGCAGCGCAGCTATCTCGACTATGCCATGAGCGTCATCGTGGGTCGCGCGCTGCCTGACGTCCGCGACGGGCTCAAGCCCGTGCACCGCCGGGTCATCTACGGCATGTACGACGGCGGATTCCGCCCCGACCGCTCGTTCTCGAAGTGCGCGCGCGTCGTTGGCGAGGTCATGGGTCAGTACCACCCCCACGGTGACTCCCCGATCTATGACGCCCTCGTCCGCCTCGTGCAGCCCTGGTCGCTGCGCTATCCGCTCGCGCTGGGTCAGGGCAACTTCGGCTCGCCGGGCAACCAGGGTGCCGCGGCGCCGCGGTACACCGAGACGAAGATGGCTCCGCTCGCGCTCGAGATGGTGCGCGACATCGAAGAAGACACCGTCGACTTCCAGGACAACTACGACGGCCAGACGCAGGAGCCCACGGTGCTGCCCGCGCGGTTCCCGAACCTCCTGGTGAACGGCTCGGTCGGCATCGCCGTCGGAATGGCGACGAACATCCCGCCGCACAACCTGCGCGAAGTCTCTGCGGGTGCGCTGTGGGCTCTGGAGAACCCGGATGCCACGCGCGAAGAGCTGCTCGAGGCGCTCATGGAGCGCATCCCCGGTCCGGACTTCCCCACCGCAGCCCAGATCCTCGGCACGCGCGGCATCAAAGAGGCGTACCGCACGGGTCGCGGCTCGATCACGATGCGGGCCGTCGTCTCGATCGAAGAGCTCCAGGGACGCACGTGCCTCGTCATCACCGAGCTGCCCTACCAGGTGAACCCGGACAACGTCGCGATCAAGATCAGCGACCTCGCGCGCGAGGGCAAGATCACCGGGATCGCCGACATCCGCGATGAGACATCCGACCGGACAGGCCAGCGACTCGTCATCGTGCTCAAGCGCGATGCGGTCGCGAAGGTCGTGCTCAACAACCTGTACAAGCACACGCAGCTGCAGGACAACTTCGGCGCCAACATGCTCGCGATCGTCGACGGCGTGCCGCGCACGCTGCCGCTGGACGGGTTCATCTCGCACTGGATCGATCACCAGATCGAAGTCATCGTGCGCCGCACCACGTTCCGCCTCGCCAAGGCCGAGCGCCGCATGCACATCCTGCTCGGATACCTCAAGGCGCTCGACGCCCTCGATGAGGTCATCGCCCTCATCCGTCGCTCGCCCACGGTCGACGAGGCGCGCGAGGGTCTGAAGTCGCTGCTCGACATCGACGACGACCAGGCTCAGGCCATCCTCGAGATGCAGCTGCGGCGGCTTGCGGCGCTCGAACGGCAGAAGATCGTCGACGAGGCGAACGAACTCGAGCTGCAGATCGCTGACTTCAAGGACATCCTCGCGACTCCTGCGCGTCAGCGCACGATTGTGCACGAGGAACTCACCGACATCGTCGCCAAGTTCGGCGACGACCGGCGCACCGAGATCCTGCACGGGTACGACGGCGACATGTCGATCGAAGACCTCATCCCCGAAGAGGAGATGGTCGTCACCGTCACGCGCGACGGATACATCAAGCGCACGCGCAGCGACAACTACCGCTCGCAGCACCGCGGCGGCAAGGGCGTCAAGGGAGCCCAGTTGCGGGCCGACGACGTCGTCGAGCACTTCTTCGTGACGACGACGCACCATTGGCTGCTGTTCTTCACGACCAAGGGCCGGGTCTACCGCGCCAAGACGTACGAGATCGCCGAGGCGGGCCGTGACGCGAAGGGGCAGCACGTTGCGAACCTGCTCGCGCTGCAGCCGGGCGAAGAGATCGCGCAGATCCTCGACATCCGTGATTACCAGGTGGCCACCTACCTCGTCCTTGCGACGCGAGGGGGCCTCGTCAAGAAGACGCGCCTGGAGGAGTACGACACGAACCGTCAGGGCGGGATCATCGCGATCAAGCTCCGCTCCGACGGTTCGGATGACACCGAGGACGACGAAGACGACGACACGGCGCCGACCAACGGTTCCGATGAGCTCGTGAGTGCCCTGCTTGTCGACGAGGGCGACGACATCCTCCTGATCAGCCGGCACGGCATGTCGCTGCGGTTCTCGGCGACCGATGATGCGCTGCGTCCGATGGGACGCTCGACGTCGGGCGTCAAGGGGATGTCGTTCCGCGAGGGCGATTCCCTGCTGTCGGCGTCGGTCGTCGCCGAGGACGGATTCGTCTTCGTCGTGACCGAGGGCGGCTATGCCAAGCGCACCGCCGTCGATCAGTATCGGGTGCAGGGACGCGGCGGCCTGGGCATCAAGGTCGCCAAGCTCAACGACGATCGCGGCGATCTCGCGGGCGGTCTCATCGTCTCGGAGGACGACGAGGTCTTGGTGGTCCTTGCCAGCGGCAAGGTGGTACGCTCTGCCGTGGCCGAGGTCCCCGCCAAGGGGCGCGACACCATGGGCGTCGTATTCGCCCGCTCCGCCGCCGACGATCGCATCCTCGCGATCGCCCGCAATGGTGAACGGGGCCTGTCCGAAGACGCCGAGGCCGCTGAGCCGGTGAACGAATCCGATGAAGCCGGTGCCTCGCCCGAGATCCCCGAAGAGAGTACTGACGCATGAGCACGGTAGCCGACAAGCTTGCGAAGAAGTCCAGCCGCAAGACCAGCTCCAAGCAGGTGCGCCTGCGGCTGGTGTACATCGACTTCTGGTCGGCGGTCAAGCTGTCGTTCCTGGCGGCCATCGCGATCGCCGTCGTGACGGTCGTCTCGTTCGTGCTGGTCTACCTCGTCGTGCAGACCACGGGCCTCATCGACCGGGCTGACGAGTTCTTCGCGGGCTTCTCGGACGGCAGCTTCCTGCTCTCCAACTTCGTGAGCCTCCCGCAGGTTCTCGCGTTCGCGGCGATCGTCGCGATCCTCAATCTTGTGGTGGTCACGGTACTCGGTGCCGTGTTCGCCGGCATCTACAATCTCGCCGTCAAGGTGACAGGCGGACTCCTCGTCGGCTTCACGTCGAACTGAGGTCCGTCGATTCGTGAAAACGGCGCGATTCGGGTAACCTCTTGGAGGTTGGCCGCGCGTCATGGGTCACGATCGGGGCTATAGCTCAGGCGGTTAGAGCGCTTCACTGATAATGAAGAGGTCCCAGGTTCAAGTCCTGGTAGCCCCACAAAAACGAAAGCCCCCGGGGCCTTAGCTCAGTTGGTAGAGCGCCTGCTTTGCAAGCAGGATGTCAGGAGTTCGAATCTCCTAGGCTCCACAGGATGACAAGCGCCGCCCCTGCCCGGGGCGGCGCTTCTCGTTTAAGGTGAAGCATGGACATGCGGGTGGCCGCGTACGCGGTCGTCGTGGATCTCGATGACCGGGTGCTTCTCGCTTACTGGGTCGAGGGACGCCGCGCCTCGTGGACGCTTCCCGGCGGGGGCCTCGAGCCCGGCGAAGATCCCGAAGACGCCGCCCGCCGTGAGGTCTACGAAGAGACGGGCTACCGTGTCGCGCTCGACGGGCTGCTGGGCATCCATTCGCGGGTCATTCCGGCACGCCGGCGGCTGACCGAGTCCTCGTCGCCGCTGCACACGTTGCGCATCGTCTATCGCGCGCACATCACCGGTGGGGAGCTGCGCAACGAGATCGGCGGATCGACGGAACGAGCCGAGTGGTTTCCGCTCGCGGAGGTGCCGTCGCTGCCGCACGTCAAGCTCGTCGACATCGGCCTTGAGATGGCCGGCATCCGCTGATGGATGCCGCTAGCGGGCCTCGCTCGAGATGTCGGCGACCGTGGCGTCGTAAGCGGTGATGAGGGCGTCCGCCTCGACGAAGAGGCTGTAGCCGTGAGCGCCGGCGCCCATCGCTACGCGACGACCGAGGATGCGTTCGTCGGCGTAGACAGGCCATTCGCCGCGCGCGCCGATCGGGACGATCGTGCCGCGCTCGTAGCCGGTGGCCGCGTAGGCGACATCAGGATCAGGGAGGGTGAGCTTGTTCGCTCCGACGACGGCGCGCAGTTTGAGCCATGAGATCGATCGATCGCCGGGCACGAGGGCGTACAGATACTGCGGGCCGGTGCCGGAGCTCGTCGACGAGCGCTTCACCACGAGCGTCTTGACGATGTCAGACGGCTCAACGCCGAGAAGAGCCGCCGCTTCGGGCAGGCTCTTCGCGGCGGGCCGCTCGCGCAGGTCGATGTCCAGTCCGCGAGCGGATGCCGCTTCTCGGACCCGCGCGAGCGGATCGTTCACGCGTCGGGTGCCCGCAGCGGGTCGTCAGCGACCCACAGTTCGTCATCAGCGCGCAGTGTCTGCCACGCGGCGTACAGCACACCGGCAGCAGCGGCCACACCGAGGATGATGGCGATGACGCCACCGGCGCCCATGCCCTTCTTCTTCGGCTCCAGGGCGCTCACGCCGGCAGACAGACGTCGCGAGACGTTCTTGGCGTACTTGTCGGCCTTCTTGGAGTACTTGCCTGCGTCAGGCAGAGCGAACCCGCGACCGGCCGCGAGGCGTGCGCGGGTCTCGTTCGCGGCGTCCCACGCGGACATCGCCGATCCCACGACCGCACCGGCTGCGGGGACGACATTGTGTGCGAGCACGTTCTTGGACAGCTTGACGCCCCGGTCGACGTAGGGCGCGGCGTACTTGTCGTAGCGGGCCTGCACCTGGGGGGCGACCTGCTCGCGCCCGAAGTGTCCGAGCTGGCGTCCTGCTTCGCGGGCGACATCGGACGCTTGCCCGACGATCACCTGCTGCGACTCCCACAGGGCGTTGGCCTGCGACTGAAGCTTTCGTAGTTCCTTCTTGCGCTTGCGGCTGAGGCTCACGGGGATCCTCCCTCTCGACGGGGTCGGTGGTCTGTCCATCTTGCCAGACGCGACCCTGCCAGAGAGGTGGGGCTTGTCAACTTGTCTGCGAGAATGTACGACATGCCCCAGCACTCCGCCGTTGCCACGATCCACACCAACCACGGCGACATCGTCGTCAACCTGTTCGGCGACCACGCGCCGCGCACGGTCAAGAACTTCATCGGTCTCGCCGACGGAACCGGCTCGTGGACCGATCCGGCGACGGGCAAGCCCGGCGAAGGGCCGCTGTACAACGGCGTCATCTTCCACCGCATCATCCCGAACTTCATGATCCAGGGCGGCGACCCGCTCGGACAGGGCGTCGGTGGCCCCGGCTACAACTTCGACGACGAGATCAACGGCGAGCTGACTTTCAACCAGCCCTACATGCTCGCGATGGCCAACGCAGGCCTGCGCCGCAACGCCATCACGGGAAAGCCCGAGGGCACCAACGGCTCGCAGTTCTTCATCACGACCGATCCGACGCCGTGGCTGCAGGGCAAGCACACGATCTTCGGTGAAGTCGCCGATGCCGACTCCCGCGCTGTCGTCGACGCGATCGCCGCCGTGCCGACGGGTGCGGGCGACCGTCCCGTCGAGCCCGTGGTCATCGAGTCGATCGACATCCAGGCCGTCTGACTCCGCGCGTGCTCACCCCGTGACCTCGGCGGACTTCGCGAGGAATCGCGACAACTTCTGCTACCGGCATCCTGACCGTCAGAGCTTCGTGCTCTGCCAGCGGTGCCTGCGGACGATCTGTCCCGAGTGCCAGACCCCCGCAGCCGTGGGCGTTGTCTGCCCGGAGTGCATGAAGGCGCAGCAGTCCGCCCAGACGACGGCGCAGCGAAAGGCCGAACGTCGCTGGTCGCGCTCGCGACCGATCGTGGTGAGTGACACACGACCGCTCGCGACGTACGTGATCATCGGGATCACGGCCCTCGCCTACGTCGTCTCGCTCATCCCGGGATTCGGTCGCACCGTCGAGAACTTCCTGCTCTTCTGGGCGCCGACGCTGTACCCACCCCTCACGGGAACCTTCGAACCGTGGCGCCTCCTGACCGTCGCCCTCGTGCACTCCGGCTTCTGGCACGTCGGCCTCAACATGCTCGCGCTGTGGCTCATCGGCCGCAGTCTCGAGCCGCTGCTCGGTCGGGGCCGGTTCGTCGCGCTCTATCTGCTGAGCACGATGGGCGGCTCGGTCGCTGTCACACTGCTGTCGTTCAGCACGCCCGTGGTCGGAGCGTCGGGGGCGATCTTCGGCCTGTTCGGTGCGCTGATCGTGATCGGGCGGCACATTGGGATCAATATCGGTGGGATCGCGGTGATCCTCGGGGTGAACCTCGCGATCGGGTTCGTCCCGGGCTTCAACGTCTCATGGCAGGCGCACGTGGGCGGTCTGGTCGTGGGCCTGCTCGTGGGGTTCGTCTTCACGCGTACGCGCGCCCGGAGTCAGCAGAAGATGCAACTCCTGCTCCTCGGCGCTGTCGGCGCGGGCCTCGTGCTGCTGCTGGTCGTGCCGGTCTTCACGGTGCTGCCGCCCTACATCGGCCTGTGATCCGAAGAACTACACCGGTGTGATTCATCCCCACCTGTGGATGAACCTGTGGATAACTCTGTCTCCGCGCACGCGAAAACCGGCGTGCGCGGGTGCGGACGCCGGTTTTCGGAGCAACGAGGAGGGCGGCTAGCGCCAGCGCGTCGTCATGAGGAAGCCGATGAAGGCGATGCCGAAGCCGATCACGAGGTTCCATCCCGCGATGCCCGGAATCGGGTACTGCATGCCGCTCAAGTAGAAGACGAGCACCCAGACAAGCCCTGCGAGCATCAGACCGATCATGATCGGCTTGAACCACACGGGGTTGGGGGCCAAATCGCCCTCTGCGCGTTCGATCAACGCGTCGTCATCTCTGCCGGAACGTGCCATGTCCGCCAGTCTAGCGGCCAGCTGAGATTCAGCATGTGCTCACTACACTTCGAATGTGCAACAAGCCACAATGACGACATCGATGATCCGCCGTGCGCGGCGCCGTCGCGGCGTCTCGGTCACCGGCGTCATCGGCGAGCTGCTCATCACCGCCGGCGTCATCACGCTGCTCTACGTCGTCTGGCAGCTCTGGGTCGGTGACATGATCTACGGCGCGCAGCGGAACGCGACCGGCAATGAGACGATCACGCAGTGGGCGCGGCAGTACGAGCCGCCGGCGCCGCCTCCCGAGGGTGAGCCGCTCGCCGAGACAGCCGAGCCCATCATCCTGCCCGAACCCGCCGACACCGAGGTGTTCGGCGTCATGCGGGTTCCCCGCTTCGGCGCGGACTACGCCGTAGAAATGGCCGGCGGCGTCACCCGGGCGGGAACCCTCGACCCCATCGGCATCGGCCACTATCCCGGCTCGCCGATGCCCGGCGAGGTCGGCAATTTCGCCCTCGCCGGCCACCGCACGACATGGGGGAAGCCCTTCAACCAGGTCGCCGAGCTGCGCATCAACGATCCCATCGTCGTCGAGACCCCGGACGGCTGGTACACCTACCGCTTCCGCACACTCCAGTACGTGCGCCCCGACGAGGTCGACGTGCTGCTGCCCGTGCCGCAGGAGCTCGATGTCGAAGCGACGACGAGTTACATCACTCTGACAAGCTGCAGTCCCATGTTCTCGTTGGCCGAACGCATCGTCGCGTACGGAGTCTTCGATTCGTTCACGCCCCGCGCTGCGGGCGCCCCTTCTGCCCTGAACGAAGGAGCCTGATGTACGCCGCACTGTGGCGGGCCCTCCCCGGACCCTGGTGGGTGCGCCTGCTCATCGTTCTCGTCGCCGTCGCCGCGATCCTCTACGGCCTCGCGTTCTATGTGTTCCCGTGGGTCAGCCAGTTCGTCAACCCGCAAGAGGTCATCGTCCAGTGAGCTCGCGCGCGGTGCTCGTCGTTGACAATCACGACAGCTTCGTCCACACGCTCATCGGCTACCTGCACGAGCTCGGCGCCGCCACCGAGCTGATCGAGGCCGACCAGGTACGAAACGCCGACGACACGGTGTCCGCCTTCGCGGGCGTGCTCGTCTCACCTGGACCCGGCGCACCGGCGGGTGCCGGCGCGTCGATCGCCGTCGTGCGGGCTGCGGCGCGTCGCGGCATCCCCCTTCTGGGCGTCTGCCTCGGGCACCAGGCGATCGCCGCGGCGTTCGGCGCCCATGTCGCCGAGGCGCCCGAGCTGATGCACGGTATGACCTCGCTCGTGCATCATGACGGTTCCGCGCTCTACGCCGGGCTTGCCGACCCCTTCGTCGCGACGCGCTATCACTCCCTCGCGATCGTGCCCGAGACCCTGCCCGCTGAGCTCATCGTCACCAGTCGAACCGATGCGGGCGTCATCATGGGTATCGCGCACCGCTCGGCGCCTGTTCAGGGGGTGCAGTTCCACCCCGAGAGCGTGCTGACCGAGGGCGGCCATGGTCTGCTCGGCAATTGGCTCGCGCAGGTCGGTTACGCGGATGCCGCTGCTCGCGGCGCGGCGCTCCACCCGCGGCGCTGAGGTCAGACGCTGAGGTCAGACGCTGAGAGCCTGTCGCTCACGATCCGGAGCAGAACACCAGGGTCACGGCCGATCGCACCGGAACGTCGCCGGGCGCGAGGGACTGCGACCGCACGATCGGCGGTTGGTCGGCGCGGCACGTGCTGTCCTCTTGCGTGGCGACCTCGAGCCCGAGATCGGCGAGCTGGCGGCTCGCGGCGTCGACCGTGTAGCCCGTCACGTCGATGAGGGTCACCCGGCCCGAGGCGACGACGAGATTGACCGGCGATCCCTTGGGCACTTCGGCCTCGGGCGCGCGGTCGGCCGACATGACGGTGCCTGCCGCGAGGGCGGGGTCGTTGCGCTGCGTCACGGTGCCGAGCGTGAGGCCTGCCGCTTCGAGCGCGGCGACGGCGGCATCCTGCCCGAGGCCTTCCAGCACGGGCACGGTCGACATCTCCTGGCCGGACGACACGTAGACGCGGATCTCCTGCTCGGGCGACACCGACTCACCGGGCAGCGGGTCGGTGCGGATGACGATGCCATCGGCCACGTCCGGATTCGGCTCGTCGACACGGAACGCGATGAGGTCTTGTTCGCCGAGATCACGTGCGGCTCGCTCGTAGGTCACCCCGGTGACATCCGGCACGATGCGCGCGATCGAGGGGACCTCTCCCCCGTCGGGCCTGATCGTGAGCACCCAGAAGAGCACGGCGGCCAACAGCACCGCGACGAGCGCGACGCCCGACCAGATCCACGCGACGGGGGGACCCGCCTGCGTGCGCTTCATCGTTGTGTCGGTGCTCAGCTGCCGCAGCGAGCGGGCCGTCTCGGCGGCCTGGCGCGGATTGGGTCCGTACAGTTCGCTCGTGAGCGCCTTCATCTGGCGCTTCGTGGGAGCATCGCCGTCGATCGTCGCATCGAGTGCCTGGCGGAAGCTCGCGGCATCCTGATAGCGCTGGAAGGGATCTTTCGCGAGGGCGCGCAGGGCGACGGCGTCGAGGGCGCGCGGCACCGACTCGTTGAACTCCGACGGCGGCACGGGCGCTTCGCTGACGTGCTGGTACGCGACGGCGACGGGTGATTCGCCGCGGAACGGCGGGCGCCCCGCGAGCAGTTCGTACAGCACGACACCGGCCGAATACAGATCGGCGCGGGCGTCGACGGGTTCGCCCTTGGCCTGCTCGGGCGAGAAGTATGCGGCTGTGCCGAGGATTGCGGTCGTCTCGGCGACCGTGGCCGAGCCGTCGGACACGGCGCGGGCGATGCCGAAGTCCATGACCTTGACCTGCCCGGCATCGGTCACCATGACGTTGCCCGGCTTGATGTCACGGTGCACGACGCCCGCCCGGTGCGAGTATTCGAGCGCCTCGAGGATGCCGTCGACGTAGCGCACGGCGTCGACGTCGGTCACGGGCCCACGGGCGATGATGTCCTTCAGCAGGGCGCCCTTGACGAGCTCCATGACGATGAACGGCACGGGGCGTACAGAGCCGTCGGGCTGGGTCTCGGAGTCTTCACCCGCGTCGAAGACCCGCACGATGGCCGGATGCGCCATGCGCGAGGCCGCCTGCGCCTCGAGGCGGAAACGGGTGCGGAAGGCGTTGTCGTTCGCGAGATCCCGCGCGAGCACCTTGATGGCGACTTCGCGCCCGAGCGTCAGGTCGTATCCGCGGTAGACGCTGGCCATACCACCGCGCCCGATGAGCTCGTCGATACGGTAGCGCCCCGACAGCACACGCGGCTCAGCAGACACTTGACTCCCTGAATCGGACCTTCAGCCAGACTAGTCGAGAGGCTACGCTCACTCCTGCTCGTCGTCAGTCGGCTCCGGGATGGGAGCCGGCGGCGCCTGGATCGCGGCGCTCACTTCCTGCGAGGGCCCCGTCGTGCGCTCGCCGGCGGAGCCGCCCGTGCACGTGACGGTGTAGGTCACGAGCAGGGTCGAGCCGGCGGCGCCGGTCACCTGCAGGTCTGCGGAACGCTCGTTGGCACCGAACCAGGCGGTGGACTGGCCCGAAGCGGGGAAGACGCCCTGAGTCGCCGTGAACTGGTAGCCGCTCACACTGCCGGTGCCCGAGGGGCAGCTATAGCCGTCCCAGCCGATCTGCACGGTGCTGCCTGCTTCGACCGTTCCCGAGATGCGTGCTGCGCCCGGCGTGCCCATGGGCACCTGCCCTGCGTACCGGGTCAGGGTGATGACGCGGTCGAACGGTACGTTTCCGACGGGATCGACGCGATAGACCAGACCGACGCTCGCCTCGTTGGGGGCGGCATCGCCGTCGACGCAGCTGACACCGAACCCGAGGCCGTCGAGGATCGCGGTGGCCGCTTCGCACGTCAGACCTTCGAGGTCGGCGGCGACGACATTCGCCGACGTCGGCTCCGGGGTCGGCGTCTTCGTCGCCGTCGTGCGCGTCGGAGTGGCCGACGTGGTCGTCGGTTCGGTCGCGGGCTCCTGATTGGCCACGAGCGCCCAGATCGTGCCACCGAGCACGAGAACGAGCAGGGTGATGAGTGCGACGAGAGGCCAGGTCCACGCGCTGCGCTTGCGCTTGCCGGTCTCTTCGCCTTCGCCTTCGTCCTCGCCGTCATCGATGGGCGAGCCGAGCAGTCGCGTCTCGGCTGACGTGTCGGTGCCGAGCAACTGCGTCATGTCGTCGCCCATCGCTGTTCCCGCGGCGATGGCAGGCACAGCGGCAGCGGCAGCGGCGACGTCGCCGCGGCGCAGAGCCGTAGCGGCGCGTGCGACGGCGGCCGCCGAGGCGGGGCGGTCTTCGGGCTTCTTGGCGATCATCGCCATGACGAGGTTCTGCACCGGCACGGCCACGCTCGGCGGCAGCGGCGGGGGCTGCTCGTTGATCTGTGCCATGGCAATGGCGACCTGAGACTCGCCCGTGAAGGGGCGCTTGCCGGCGAGGCACTCGTAGGCCACGATGCCGAGCGAATAAGTGTCGGTCGCGGGTGACGCGGAGTGGCCGGACGCCTGTTCGGGCGACAGGTACTGCACGGTTCCCATGACCTGGCCGGTCGCCGTCAGCGGCACCTGGTCGGCGATGCGCGCGATGCCGAAGTCGGTGATCTTGACGCGGCCGTCGGGTGTGATGAGCAGGTTTCCCGGCTTGATGTCGCGGTGTACGAGACCCGCGGCATGCGCGGCCTGCAGTGCGGCCGACGTCTGCGCGACGATGTCGAGCGTCTTGTCGGTCGAGAGCGAGCCGTCGCGTTCGATGATCGTCGACAGCGCTTCACCGGGCACGAGTTCCATGACCAGGAACGCGCTGCCGTTCTCTTCGCCGTAGTCGAAGACGCTAGCGATGCCCTCGTGGTTCACCAGGGCCGCGTGGCGGGCCTCTGCGCGGAACCGCTCGAGGAAGCCCGGATCCCCCATGTACTCGTCTTTGAGGATCTTGATGGCGACGGTCCGTCCGATGACGTGATCCGTTGCCTCCCAGACCTCGCCCATACCGCCGATCGCGATTCGCGAATCGAGCTCGTAACGGCCACCGAAAGTCACACCTTGTGTCGGTCTCATCTGCCCAGCACCGCCTCCATGACCTTCTTCGCAATGGGAGCCGCGATCGCGTTCCCGCTGCCCGACTGCCCTTGACCGCCGCCGTCTTCGACGACGACCGCAACGGCCACCTGCGGATTATCCGCTGGCGCGAAGCCCGTGAACCACAGGGAGTAGGGCCTTGCCCCGTTTTCTGCCGTTCCGGTCTTCCCAGCCACCTCGACCCCGTCTATTCTTGCACCGCTCGCGACACCCGCACTGACATTGGCCACCATGAGCGCCACCATGTCCGCGGCGATGTCCTCCTCGAGGGCGCGGCCGAACTCGGTGTCCTCGAACTCCTGCTGCACCGACAGGTCTGGCCCGATGATGCGATCGACCATCCGTGGATTCATGACGACTCCTTCGTTCGCGATGCCGGCAGACACCATCGCCATCTGCAGCGGCGTCGCCGTGAGGCGGCCCTGTCCGAAACCGGTGAGCGCGGTCTGCGCGGGATCGAGCACGCGAGGGTCATCCTCGGTGGGCGGGTAAGCCGAGGGGGTCGAGACGAGCGGCATCGAGAACGACGTGTTGAAACCGTACTTCTCGGCTTCCTCACGCATGGCCTCGGCGCCCAGCTGGACCGCGAGCTCGGCGAAGGGCACGTTGCAGCTCAGCCGCAGCGCGTCGGCGATCGTGACCGTCTCACCCGCGCCGCAGGTGCCACCCGACGCGTTGCGCACGGTGTCGTTGGACTGCGGCAGCTGATAGATCGCCGGGTTGGGCAGGGTCGATTCGGGCGTGTAGTCGCCCGACGCCAAGGCGGCCGAAGCGGTCACGAGCTTGAAAGTGGATCCGGGTGCGTTCAGGTCACCCGCGATCGCCCGGTTCGACAGCGGTTTGCCCGGGTTCGCGACGAGCTCGGCATACACACCGTTGACCTCCTCGGCGTTGTGCGAGGCGAGCAGATTGGTGTCGTAGCTGGGGCTCGTGACCAGAGCGAGGATGCGGCCGGTCGACGGCTCGATCGCGACGATGCCGCCCTGCAGACCGCCGAGTGCTTCGTAGGCGGCTGCCTGGACGGTGGCATCCATCGTCAGGGCGACATCCGAGCCGCGCGGCGGCTGTCCCGAGATGATCCGATCCAGCCGCGACAGGAACTGCGAGCCGGCCGTGCCGCTGAGTTCCTGGTTCATGGCAGCTTCCATGCCCGTCGATGAGCCCAGCACGGGGTTGATGTAGCCGGTGACGGGGGCCCACATGTCGGCATCCGTATAGACGCGCTGCCAGCTGTACACGTCACCCGAGGGGACGGACCGGGCGATCGCCGAGCCGCTCGCGATGATGGCGCCCCGCTGCACTTCGTACGAGTCGTAGAGCGCGCGTCGGTTCGCGGCGTTCTCGGCGAGCTCGTCGGCCTGCACGATCTGGATCCAGCTCGTCGAAGCGAACAGCCCCACGAACATGAGCAGCATCACGATGCTGAGTCGGCGCAGCTCTTTCGTCATCCGATCACCACCCTCGGTCGGGAACGCACGGAGTCCGAGATGCGCAGCAGCAGGGCGACGATGATCCAGTTGGCCACGAGCGAGGAGCCACCGGCGGCGAGGAACGGTGTCGTGAGACCCGTGAGCGGGATCAGCCGCGTCACGCCGCCGACCATGATGAACACCTGCAGGGCGATCGTGAACGACAGGCCCGTCGCCAGCAGCTTGCCGAAGTCGTCTTGGCCGGTGAGGCCGATCCGGATGCCGCGGCTCGTGAACACCATGTACAGGCACAGGATCGCGAAGACGCCGACGAGGCCGAGCTCTTCACCGAGCGCGGGAAGGATGTAGTCGCTCTCGGCGACGGGGGTGAGGTAGGGGCGGCCCTGGCCGAGTCCCGTGCCGACGAGTCCGCCCTGCGCGAGCCCGAAGATGCCCGTGACCAGTTGGAAGCTCGAGTTGTCCATCAGCTCGGGGTTGAAGGCATCCAGCCAGATCGTGAACCGTGTGCCGACGTACGGCAGCAGCCGGGATGCCACGAACGCGCCCGCCGCCGCCAGCACCACGCCGATGATGACCCAGCTGGTCTTGCCCGTTGCGACGTAGAGCATGGCGACGAACATGCCGAAGATGAGCAGGCCCGTGCCGAGGTCGCGCTGCATGACGATGATGCCGAGCGAGATCAGCCACAGAACGAGGAGCGGGCCCAGTTCTCGGGCGCGCGGCCACGTCACGCCCAGGAACCGCTTGCCGACCGAGCTCAGACTCTCGCGCGTACGCACGAGATAGCCCGCGAAGAAGATCGCGAGGCAGATCTTCGCGAGCTCGCCGGGCTGGAAGGTGAACAGCCCGACGTCCACCCAGACATCGGCGTTGCCTCCGCCGCTCAACCCCGGAATGATCGGCAGGATGAGGAGCAGAATCGCGACGAACCCGAAGATGTAGGTGTACCGGAACAGCACGCGGTAGTTGCGCAACAGGATGACGACGGCGATCGCGAGCACGAGAGCGATCCCGGCCCAAGCGAGCTGGCGCGTCGAGAATGCGCCCCAGCCCGTGCGGTCCCAGTGAAGGTCGAGCCGATAGATCATGGCGAGCCCGAGGCCCGTCAGAAGCGTGGCGATCGGCAGTACGAACGGGTCGGCGTCGCGGGCGCGCAGGCGCAGCACGATGTGGATCGCCAGCACAAGGGCGGCGAGCACGCCGCAGTAGATGAGGAACGAACTGTCGATCGCGCCCTGCGCACCGAGCTGGACCAGTGCGACGGCGGATCCGTTGATGACGAACGCGAAGACGAGCAGCGCGAATTCGCGATTGCGCTGCATCTGCGGAACCCGGATGCGCCGCAGTGCACGCACGACGGCGGTATCGGTGGTCACCGCCTGGGTGTCGGAACTCATGGCTCGCCTCCTTCCTCGAGCGTGATCGATGAGACGATGCCGCGTGCGCGGCGGAGCGAGTCGGCCGAGATCGTCTGCTCGATCCTTTCCCGGGTGAACGCCGAAAGCGAGTCGAGCTCTATGCCGGTGTCTTCGTAGACGGTCGACAGGCTGATCGGGCCGATGTTCTGCTGGATACCGCGGAAGATGACGACGGTGTCGTCGTCGGCGCCGACGTAGAACCGTGTCTGGGTCCACTGGTAGGCACCGAATGTCCCCGCGGCGAGCAGCCCGAGCACGAGCACGAGCCCGATGATCCAGCCGAACCGGCGGCGGCGCGCTCGGCGGCGGTCCTCTTCGATGAGCTCTTCGAAGAACTCGGCGGCCGGTTCGAAGTGCGTCGGCTCGTTCGCCGCCTGGCGTCCGGCGTGCAGCCAGCTCGTGCGCCCGGTGCGGGCGGCGGGCACGTCGATGCCGATGGGGTTCGAGGCCGATCCGACGATCGTCGGGGTGCCCGAGAAGAGCGGATGCTGCCCCCCGACGTCGACGATCACGATCGTGACATTGTCCGGGGCGCCGCCATCCAGCGCCTGCTTGAGCAGCTGATCGGCCGTGCGGCCGGGGGCGTGCCCGTATCCGAGCACCTTGGCCAGGTGCGCATCGTCGACGACGCCTGACAGCCCGTCCGAGCAGAGCAGCCAGCGATCGCCCGGCAGCGTCGGCATGACGAAGGTGTCGATCTCGGGCTCGGTCGCCATGTCGCCGAGCACGCGCATGAGCACGGAGCGTCGCGGATGGAAGCGGGCTTCTTCGGGTGTGATGCGCCCCGAGTCGACCAGCCGCTGCACGAACGTGTGATCGGTGGTGATCTGTGTGAGCGAGCCGTCACGGTAGAGGTAGATGCGCGAATCGCCGATGTGCGCGATGACGGCGTAGTCATCGACCATGACGAGCGCGCTCACGGTCGTGCCCATGCCGGCGAGCTCGGGCCGCACGTGCACCGTGTCGACGAGCTCGATCGCCGTGTCGGCGATCGCCTCGCGCAGGGCTTTTTCGGCCTCGGCCGGCGAGGTGAACGGCTGGTCGACGGCTTCGAGTCGGGCCACGGCGAGGCTGGAGGCGACGTCTCCTCCGGCGTGACCGCCCATGCCGTCGGCGACCACGAACAGGTTGGGTCCGGCGTAGCCGGAGTCCTGGTTGTTGGAGCGCACCTTGCCGGTGTGCGAGATCGCGGTGCTCGAGCCCTGGAAGACCATGCGCTCGGGGGCTACTTCTTCAGCTCGAACGTGGTCGCGCCGACCTTGATGGGTGCGTCAAGCGTCACCGGCACCGGGGTCGTCACGCGATTGCCGTCGTGCCATGTGCCGTTGGTCGAGTCGAGGTCCTGGAGCATCCACTGGTCGCCCCACAGCACGAGGCGGGCGTGATGGCTCGAGGTGTAGTCGTCGCGCACGACGAGGCCCGATTCGCTCGACCGCCCGATCGTGAGCGGTTCGGATCCGAGGGGGAGCTCGAGGCCCGCCTTGGGTCCGCTCGTGATGACGATGCGCGTCGCCGTCGCGGTCGTGGCGGGACCGCCCGGGCTCGGGCGCCCCCTCGCGGGGGGTGCCACCGGGGCGGTGGGCTGCGCGGCGGCCGGCGTGGAGGCTCCTCCGGCCATCGCGGACTCGGGCATCTTGCGCACCTTGACGCCGAAGAGGTCGGCGCGCAGGGAGTACACGACGGCGAAGACGAAGAACCACAGCAGCAGCAGGAAGCCGATGCGCAGCAGCAACAGGGTCAGTTCGCTCACGGCAGCGGTCCCTGTTCTCTCACGTCGAAGGCGCGCGTGACATCGCGCGGGGGCTGCGATATCGACGGCGGGGTCGCCTGCGCGACCACGCGGAACACGATATCGGTACGGCCGATCCGCACGATCGAATCCGGTGTCAGCGCGGCTTCGGTGACTTTGCTCCCGTTGAGCAGGGTGCCGTTGGTCGACTTCAGGTCGCGCACCATGGCGCGTTCGCCGTCCCAGAGGATCTCGACGTGCTTGCGGCTCGTCCCCGAGTCGGGGATCGTGATGTCGGCGTCGCTGCCGCGGCCGATGATCGTGCGAGACTTCGTCAGCGGGTGGCGGCGGCCGTCGATGTCGAGCACGCCACGCCACGCGACGCGACCCTGAGCCGTCGACGACTCCACGCGCAGGGTTCCGGTCGGCTGATTGTCGTCGCGCGCGAGGGTGATCGAGACCGGGCCCGCGAACGAATACCCCTGCTTCTTCGCATGCTTCTGCATGAGCGTCTGCAGCTCGTCATCGAGCGCGGACCCCAGCGACGCCATCTTGTCTTCGTCGGCCGGCGCGAGATGCACGGCGAACGTGTTGGGCGCGAGGATTCGGTCACGGCTGACCACGGCGGCCTTCTTGTCGAGCTCGCTGCGCAGTGCGGAGGCGATCTCGACGGGCTGGATGCCGCTGCGGAAGGTCTTCGCGAACGCGCTGTTGACGGCGCGCTCGAGACCTTTCTCGAAGCTGTCAAGTAGTCCCACGGAGCTCCTCGGACGGGCGTGCTTGGTTGCTTCATGCTAGTTGCACACGCTGGGGGTTCCCGGATTCCGGCGGATTCAGGTCAGGCGTGGTGCGCGTGATATCCTCGCTGAGTTGAGTGTGTTGCCCCAGGGCCATGCATCTCGCGCGAGTGGCGGAATAGGCAGACGCGCTGGCTTCAGGTGCCAGTGCCCGAAAGGGCGTGGGGGTTCAACTCCCCCCTCGCGCACGAAATGGAATGGCCCCCGATAGGGGGCTTTTTCATTTCGTGCCCGCGGGTCGGTGGTGAACTCCCGAAGGGGTGGGCCCCGGCCGCAGAGGCTCCGCGCGCCGCGCAGCGGCGTGTGGAGGGCGGTAGGGACAACTCCCCCCTCGCGCACGAAATGAAATGGCCCCCGGAAGGGGGCTTTCTCATGTCCTGGAGCCGTGGTGCGTGCCGTCTGGCCGCAGTCGCGCCCGTCACACCCCGTCGAGGGTGGGGGTGAGCACGAAGAGGATCTCTTCGGCATCGCGATCGAGCGCGGGGGCGCGGGTGACGGTGCGTGAGACCTCGGTGAACCCGTTGCGCTCCAGCACGGCGATGGCAGCGGTGTTGTGCGCTGCGACGCGTGCGAACAGGGGCCGAATCGGCTCGCGCGAGACGAGGATGCGCAGCGCTTCGGACGCGACGCCCCGGCCCCACGCGTGCCGCGCCGTCCAGAAGGTGACCTCGCGGTCGCCGTCGACGGTGAAGACCGCGACCGTGCCGGCGAAACCGCCGTTCTCGGTCACGATCTCCAAGCGCACCGCGTCGGCGGCACGTTCGCTCGCCATCCAGGCGTCGAACGCGGCGCGGTCGTTCGGGTCTTCTGCCGTGAAGGCCGCCAGAGCCGCCCCTTCGGGATCGCTCATCATCGTGAAGACGGCGTCGAGGTCGTCGTCGTCGAGATCGCGCAGCTCGATGTGGGTCACGGCCCCACCGTATCCAGCGTCCCGCTCTATGAGAACCCGTGCAGTTCGCGCACGAGCGATTCAGCCAAGACTCCGTCACGCGCGGCGACCGCCTCTTGCAGCTGCACGTAGGACTCCGTGCGTGCGACGGGGCACGCGATGAACGGACGCCACGCGGCGAGGTTGCGCCGGATGACGATCTCGGCCTCGCGCAGCACGGTGAGGAAGACGACGTTCCCCGTCGCTCTGACGACGAATCGGAAGAACCCCGTCGTGGCCTGCACGACGCCGGCATGGTCGTCGGCCCGCGAAGCCGACACGACCTCATCGAGAAGCGCGACGGCGCGCGCGATTGTCTCGTCGTCGATGCGACCGAGTGCGATCCGCAGGCACGTGCCGACCGTGTAGGCGATGAACTCGTCGGTGTCCCCGGCGAACGTCGGGTCGGGGACGGAGACCCGGGTGTAGCGGTTCGGCGCGATCTCGACCAGGCCGATGCGCTCGAGCCGTTGCAGAGCCTCGCGCACGGGGGTCCGCGAGACGCCGAGGCGCTCAGCGATCTCCTGATCGCGCAACCGTTCACCCGGTCGGAGGGTGCCGTCGAGGATCGCTTCGCTCAGAGTCGCGTAGACCTCATCGCCGAGCACCGCTCCGCGCGGGTCGAGCGGAAGCAGCGGGGTGGCCATAAATGCGTTAAGTGTATGGCGTGTGCGCATCGAGGACGCCTCTTCTGCGGGACCGGTATATCGGTAGAGTTGTCGATGTCGCGCTTTGGCGTGACGTATCCGGGGGGATCCGTCGACGCCCGGGCTTTGAGCTCAGCTCGGCCCGGGCGTCCGATGGCGTGTGCAACATTTGGGTCACGCTAATTCCGCGTGTCGCCGCTCTTCGTTAGCGTGTCAATCGACCCGCGCAGGTCGCGCGAGCACGCAAGGAACGGCATTTCATGAGCACGCAAGGTACTGTCAAGTGGTTCAACTCGGAGAAGGGCTTCGGCTTCATCGCTCCCGACGAGGGCGGCGCTGACGTCTTCGCGCATTACACCGCCATCGAGTCGAGCGGTTACCGCTCGCTCGAGGAGAACCAGCGCGTCGAGTTCGAGATCGCGCAGGGGCCCAAGGGCCTGCAGGCGGAGAACATCCGCCCCGTCTGATCCTCGGTTGCACGGTGCGGCGCTGCTGCCGCACCGTGCAACCTCAGACGATGTCAGGTGCCGCGGTTTCCGCGCACGAGTTCCAGGCCCGCGCCTGCGAACTGGCGCAGTGTCGCGTCGGGGAGGAAGGCGCGGGTCAGGCCCGCGCCGATACGGGTGAGGTCGCTCTCGTCACGGAACAGCAGGTGCATCGTCTCGTAGCGCGGGTGGAACTTCTCTTTGAACCGGTGCAGCGAGCGAAAGCCGTACACCGGCTCGAGCGCCTCGGCGAGGCTCTCGGACAGCACGGCGATCGCTCCCGCATCCGGGGGATAGTCGTGGGCCAGCGGCGCCCCTGAAAGGGACATGATCTCTGCGCCCTCTTCGGAGAAGAGCTTCGCCGACGCCCCGATCAGAAACTCCATGACCGGGCCGAAGCCGCCGTCGCGGCGCCGCATGAGGTCCAGCGTCCAGCCGCGCATGCGGCCGTCATCACTGTAGACGGGCAGCCACGAGAGGAACCCGTCGACGTCGCCCTGCGGCGAGATCGCCAGGGCGACGCGCACTTCGGGGTCTTCCGCCTCGGTCAGGGTGCCGAGGGTGAAACGCATCTCGGGCAGTCCCTTGTCTCCCACCCACATCTCCGAGATCGCGCGCAGTTGCTGGCGGATGCCCCACGGCTCATCGACGAGCCGTGTCATCCGGAAGGTCATCTCTTCGCGCTCTGCGCGGTTCAGCGCGCCGCGCACGGCGGCCCATGCCTTGCCCGTGAACGCCAACCCCGGCAAGTCAACGATCGTGTCGTCGGCGACGACGAGGCTGCGCCACCCCCGGGGAACGGCGGCGCGCGTCGCGTCGCTCGCGCTGAAGAAGCACGGCGCGAGGCCGGCCGCTTCGGCCGCCGCGATGAACTCGCGGACGCTCTCGGGGCGGGATGCCACGGGGCCGAGCGGATCCGCCAGGGCCAGTGCGACTCCGGCCCGCCGCTGATAGGCCACGATTCCGCTCGATGTGCGGGCGTAGGCGTTGCCCTCCCACGTCGTCATCCACGAGAGGGTGCCGCCTCCGTGAGCACGGAGCATCTGCTTGACGTCGTCGACGTCGGGTGTCGGCGCCTGCCCGATCCCCGACTTCCGACGCGAGCGGAAGGCGCCCCGCACCGAGATGAGGTAGATGGCCAATAGGGCCCAGAGGACGCCGTTGGCCAGCGCCAACTCGGTCTCGGCGTTGATGAATCCCTCGACGCGGCGCTGCGTCGTGATGATCATGGCGGCGAGCACGACGGCGCCGACGAGGATGTTCCATGCGGCGAGGATCAGGCTGAGCACCCACGCCCACCGGCGGCCGAGACGCAGGAAGTGTGCGATGACGACGATGACGACGACATCGATCGCGACGTCGATGAGACCACCGCTCGACGCCGGCTCCGTGGCGCCGAACGGCCCGTTGGTCGGGACGAAGAGCGTGATGATCTCGATCGTGCCCAGCACGATGATCGCGATGAAGGCGACGAGTCGCTGTTCGCGCACCGTCTGGCGCTGCAGGCGCAGCGAGCGGTCGACGAACAGGATGAGCAGCACGGCGAGCGTGTGTTCGAGGTCGGGAAGATTGCCCCAGAAGAGCATCGCGACGAAGACGAACGACAGCAGGACGAGCCAACCGCGCACGCGCCACGGCGGTCGGAAGAGTCCGATCGCGGCAGCGATGCATGCCATCGTTCCGCCGGAGGCGCCGACGTCGCGCAGCGCGGCCTCGGTCTGGGCCCATTCCCACTGCGCGAACGAGAACAGCCACAGCAGTAGCGCCGATGCGAAGATCGCAAATAGCTGCCCGACCCAGAAGTAGGCGAGCGCGACGACCGACCCGCGCTTGTACTCGAGGTACGCCATGCCCCAGAACGCCGAGATCGTGAAGATGTACACCCACGGCTGGTTGACGAAGAACGTCCCGAGCAGCGGGGTCCACCACAGGCCCTCACGGAAGGCGGGCAGGCCATAGGCGACGCGTTCGAACAGCGGCGCCTGTTCGAACGGCGACCAGAGCCCCGCGAAGACCACGCCGACGACGAGGACCAGTGCGACCAGCGTCAGCGTCGCCGGAATGCGCCTGAGGAAAGGGAGGACGAGCGTCAACGGAGTCGTTCTCGTGGCGGCACGCATGCCTTCACGATAGCGAGCGGCGGGGGTGCCTCAGCGCGCCGTGAGTTGGTCGTGGTCGGCGAGTGCCGTGGCGTCTTCGGCGTCGCGCATCGCCCGGCGCGCCGCATCAAGGGCGGCCACCGGGTCGGTGGACTGCCGGGCGTTCGCCAGTTCGGCCTGCGCCGACTGCAGGCGGGCGCGGGCGTCGGCTCCGGCGTGGTGACGCGTGACGGATGCCTCGGCGTGCACGAGCGCGGCGCGTGCGGCCGCGAGGGTTCCGGGAAGGGCGGTCCGGGCACCGCGCAGCCGCTGCTGGGCTGTCCAGGCGTCGCCGAGGGCGAGATCGAGCCGGTCGCGCAGACGCGCGATGGCGTCGACCGTGCGGGTGGGGTGGCGAGCGGCATCCCTCTCCAGGTTCGAGAGGGCGGTGTCGATCGCACGCAACTCGATGCCGAGGTGCGCGGCGTCGTCGGGTTCGAGGCGCACGCGGGTCGTCAGCGCGCCGCGCACGGCGTTGCGCGCCGAGTCGAACTCGCCCGGCAGCGCCTGCGCCGCCTGGAGCACGAGCCGGTGCGACTCCTCGAGGGCGCGCGCGTCGTTCTCTGCGGTACGCAGGCGACGCTCGGCGGCTGCCAGGTCATCGAGCGCGGATCGAGTGGGGTCTTGCGCAGCGGCGGCCGCGCGGTCGAGCAGGAGTTCGGCCTCGGCGGCGCCCGCGACGGCGCCGCGCGCCGATCGGGCGGCGCCCGTCCACTCGCTCTCGGCGAAGCGTGCCGACAGGTCGGCGACGAGCGCGTGGGGGTCGCCCATCGTCGTGCGCAGCGCGCGCAGGCGCCCCCGCGCGGACTCGACCTGGGCGGCGGCCGAGACGTGCGCGCGCGTCCAGGCGTCGTGTTCGGTGCGAGCCGCCTCGATGCCGGCGAGGGCTGCGGAGGCCCGGCGCTGGATGCGCGACGCGACGCGACGCACGTCATCGGGCGCGGCGGTGTCGCCGGTGATCGTGCGGTATTCGTCGAACGATGCGTCGCGTACGTGCTGCGCCGTCATGCGCGCGCGCCGCAGGGACGCCGGCGCCCCGCCGCCGTAGAGCGCGCCCGACAGGCCGAGGTCGAGGTCGAGTTCGTCGACGGCGTCGTCGAGCCGGACCAGGGCTGCACCGGCTTGGGCGCGCGACTGCGCTGCCGCCGCACGGGCGCGGGGCGAGTGCCGGGCGCGCCGCAGGGCCCACACGGCGGCGACGGCTCCCACCGCAGCGACGCCGAAGACGACGAGGGCGGGAATGAGCCAGCCGAGCGGGTCAGTCATCGGCGCTATCGGTCAGGAGCACGGATCGCAGACCCTCGGCGTCGTCGACGACAGCGGTGGCACCATCGGCCTCGTGCGGCCAGCTGAAGCCCCAGCGCACGAAGATGACGGGCACGCCGTTCTCGGCTCCGCCTTCTATGTCGTGGTGCCGATCGCCGACGAGAACGGGGCGGCTCGTGTCGACACCGAGCTCGCGCAGGCGTCGCAGCGATTCGCCCACGACATCCGCCTTCGTGGCGAGTGTGCGCTCGTCGGGGGTCGCGCCGACCAGCGTGCGGAAATGCGGTGCGAGGCCGAAGTGCTCCATGAGCGCGCCGACCTGGAGCTCGGGCTTGGACGACGCGGTCGCCTGGGGGATGCCGGCGGCGTCGAGATCGGTGATCAGCTCGGCCATGCCGGGGATGAGCTTCGCGCCCGAGGTGTAACCCTCGCGGTGCGCGAGCGCGCGGTAGAAGGCGACGGCCTCTTGCGCTTCGGCGGGGGTCATCCCGACGTTGTCCTGGAACGAGTCGAACTGCGGCGGGCCGATCCAGTGCGCGAGTTCATCACGCAGCGGAGGCGTGCGCCCGAAGTGCTCGAGGGTGATCGTGAGCCGACGCAGGATGCCCTCGGAGGCATCCACGATGGTTCCGTCGACATCCCACAGGATGCAACTCCAGGGCGATCGGCTCGGCATACGAACCACCATAGGTGTCAGAACAAACGGGGGGCACCGGACTCGATGCCCTTCATGCCCTCGTAATCCAACGTGACGCACCGGATGCCGCGGTCGGCGGCGAGCACGCGCGCCTGCGGTTTGATCTCCTGCGCCGCGAAGACGCCCGTCACGGGAGTCAGGTGCGGATCGCGCCCCAGCAGATCGAGGTAGCGCGTCAGCTGCTCGACGCCGTCGATGTCGCCGCGGCGCTTCACCTCGACCGCGATCGTGCCGCCCGCCGGGTCGCGCAGCAGCAGGTCGACCGGACCGATCGCGGTGGGGAACTCGCGACGCACGAGCGACACCCCCTCGCCGATGACGTCGACCTGTTCAGCCAGCAGGCGCTGCAGGTCGGCTTCGACGCCGTCCTTCTGCAACCCGGGGTCGATGCCGAGCTCGTGCGATGAATCGTGCAGGACCTCGTAGATGCGCACCAGCAGAGAGTCGCCCGACTTGGCATGCGTCACGCGCCAGTGCTCGAGCACGCCCGCGCTCGCCGACTCCTCGTCGGGGGTCTCCACCGTCAGAGCGCACGGCGGCGACATCCAGTTGAGCGGCTTGTACGAGCCGCCGTCCGAATGCACGAGCAGTGAGCCGTCGCCCTTGTGCACGAGGAGCCGCGTCGCGAGCGGCAGGTGCGCGTTGAGTCGACCGGCGTAGTCGACGGAGCAGCGGGCTATGACAAGACGCACCCGACGAGCCTAATGCCGGCGTGGGCGGGCGGCGGCGTGGTCAGCCGCCCGTGCCGAGGCGGGAGCCGGCGACGGGCTTGGCCGCACCCGAAGCGAGTCCGGACAGTGCGATGAGAGCGACGAGGATCCACAGCGTCGGGAGGAGCCCGACCTGGTGGCTGATCCAGCCGAGCACGGGAGGGCCGCACAGGAAGGCGACGTAGCCGATCGTCGCGGCCGCGCTCACCGCCGCCGCCGCCCGGGTGGGATCATCTGCGGCGGCCGACATGCCGAGGGGGAAGCCGAGCGATGCGCCCACGCCCCACAGCGCGACGCCGACGAGGGCGACGGGCAGGTTGGGGGCGAGGATGAACAGCGTGAGTCCGCCGGCTGCGGCGATCGCGAGGATGCGCAGCGTCCAGACGCGTCCGAAGCGGTCCACGAGCGGCCCGCCGACCGCACGCATGACCGTCATCGCGACCGAGAAGACCGTGAGGGCGATCGCGCCCTGCGCCTCGGTGCCGGCGTGCCCGTCGACGACGGCGAGGGGCAGCCAGTCGTTGGCGCCGCCCTCGGCGAAGGCCATACCCAGCATGATGAGCCCGATGAAGTAGATGCGCGGTTCGCGCCACACCGCCAGCGCCGCGAGGAACCGTTCGCGCCGCGACGCGGGGGCACCGTCCGTGCCGGGGTCGCTCGCGAACGCGCGGAGCGGGACGAATCGCACCGCGACGGCAGCCGTGGCCACGACGACTGCTCCGAGCGTCCACAAGTGCGCGGCTACCCCGACTCCCCACGCCGTCATGGCGACCCCGATGCCCGCGCCGGCGACCGTGCCGAGGCTGAACAGCGCGTGGAAAAGCGGCATCAACGTGCGCCCGAGGCCCCGCTCGTTGGCGGCGCCCTCGACGTTCATCATGATGTCGGTGCCCGCCATGCCGAGGCCCATCACCGCGAGCCCTGTGGCGGTGAGCGCATACGACGGCACGACGTCGACGCCGATGCCGACGATGACGAGACCGACGCCGAAGATCGTGAGACCCGCGAGCAGTCCGCGCCGCGCCCCCCACTGCGCCAGCACGGCGCCCGCGAGCGAGAGTCCGACGAGCGATGCCGCACCCAGCACGAACAGCAGGAGGCCGACTTCGAAGTCGTTGATCGCGAGTGACGACTTCACCGAGGGGATGCGCGACGCCCAGGTCGCGAACCCGAGACCCGTCGCGAAGAAGACCGCGAAGATCGCGTTGCGCCACCGGACCAGCTCTCGGCGGGGGAGCGTCGTCTGCATCGGGACACTGTATCGAATCGTTTCGACGCTTAGCAGGATGGGGCTACGATCGGTCGGACATGAGCACGCGTCGCCCGACCATCACCGACGTCGCGCGCGAGGCCGGAGTCTCGCCGTCGACGGCGTCCGTGGTCTTCAGCGGCAAGACGCCCGTCTCGGACGCGACCCGTGCACGCGTGCTGGACGCCGCCGGACGCCTGGGCTACACCGGCCCCGACCCGCGGGCTGCCTCGTTGCGCACGGGGCGCTCGGGCATCGTCGGAGTGGTCTTCCAGGAGCACCTCGGCACGGCGTTCCTCGACCCCGTCAAGACCCTCACGATGGACGGCCTGGCCGACGGCGTCGCCGACCTCGGGGCGGGACTGCTGCTGCTGCGCGATCCCCCCGACGCCGATGCCGCCTCACCCTCCCTCACGACGGCGCCGATCGATGCAGCCGTGCTCATCGGCTGCAGCGCCGAGCTGCGGCGCTCGCTCGACGACGTCCGCTCCCGGGGCATCCCGGTCGTCGTGATCGAGGGGGATGCCGGCGAAGGCGTGCCCCGGATCGGGCTCGACGACCGCGAAGCGCAGCGCCAGGCCGCGAGTCACCTGCGCGGGCTCGGACATGCCGATGTGCGCATCGTCACGCTGCCGCTGCACCACGGCTGGACCGGCGGGTGGGTCACGGCCGATGCTCCCACCGCGATCGAAGTGACGCGTGAGCGTCTCGCCGGCGCGCGCGACGTGTTCCCGGATGCCGCGGCCTATGCCGCAGCCGCCAGCTCGATCGACGAGGGGCTCACCGCGGGCCGCGCGATCTTCGCCGATGGTCGGCCGACCGCGATCATCGCGCAGAGCGATCTGCTCGCGACGGGGATCATCCGCGCCGCCGAGGAGGCGGGACTGCGCGTGCCCGACGACCTCTCCGTGACGGGCTTCGACGGGGTCGCGGTCGACGGCCTGGCGCCATATGTGCTGACGACTCTCGTGCAGCCGGCGACCGAGAAGGGGCGCAGCGCCGGACGCGCCGTGGCCGCTCTGCTCGCGGGTCGCGCGGCAGCATCCCTGCGCTTCACGTGCGTGTTCCGCGAGGGGAACACGACGACGATTCCACGGGCCTGAATCGCCCGATCCGGTTCGGAGGCGAACGTCACGCCGTTAGACTTGGCCCCAGACTTCGTTCCCCCAGCCGCCCGCGGATACGTCCGCCCGACGACTATTGAGGAGGGCCGCCCTTGCTGCTCCTCCTCGGCGCGTTCGCGGTCGTCCCGATTCTGCTGCCGTGGCTCGTTCACCGCATCGGTCCGCGCGCTTTCTTCGCCGCGGCTCTGTTGCCGACCATCGCGTTCATCCACGCGGCGATGCAGGCACCGATCGTTCTCGCCGGGGGAATTCCGTTCGAGACATATGACTGGATCCCCACGCTCGGGATCCAGTTGTCGATGCGCATGGACACCCTGTCGTGGATCATGACGCTCATCGTCACGGGCGTCGGCGCGCTCGTGATGTTCTACTGCCGCTGGTACTTCGGGGGCAAGAGCGAGGGCCTCGGCCAGTTCTGCGCTGTGCTGCTCGCGTTCGCGGGAGCCATGTACGGGCTCGTGCTGACCGACGACCTCGTCGTGCTGGTCATGTTCTGGGAGCTCACGAGCGTCCTGTCCTACCTGCTCATCGGGTACTACAACCGACGCGGCGCAAGCCGGCGTGCGGCGCTGCAGGCGCTCCTGGTCACGACGCTCGGCGGTCTCGTGATGCTGATCGGCGTCGTCCTGCTCGTCGTGCACGCCGACACCTCGAGCATCTCGACGATCCTCGCCGAAGCGCCCACGGGAAACATCGTGAACGCGGCGCTCGTGCTCATCCTGGTCGGGGCGCTCAGCAAGTCGGCGATCTTCCCCTTCCACTTCTGGCTGCCCGGTGCGATGGCGGCGCCGACGCCGGTCAGTGCCTACCTGCATGCCGCGGCCATGGTGAAGGCGGGCATCTACCTCATCGCTCTCTTCGCGCCGATCTTCGCGATGGCCCCGCCGTGGCGGCCCATCCTCGTGGGTCTGGGCACCCTGACGATGCTCCTCGGCGGCATCCAGGCGCTTCGCGAGACCGACCTCAAGCGCATCCTCGCGTTCGGCACCGTGAGTCAGCTCGGCCTCCTGACTCTCGTGCTCGGCTACGGCATACGCGACACGGCGCTGGCAGGACTTGCCCTTCTCATCAGCCACGCCCTGTTCAAGTCATCGCTGTTCCTCATCGTCGGTGTCATCGACCGGCAGCTGTCCACGCGTGACATCCGCGAGCTGAGCGGCGTGGGCCGCCAGGCCCCGGCACTTGCCACCGCTGCGATCGTCGCGGTGTCCTCGATGGTCGGGATGATCCCCACGATCGGCTTCGTCTCGAAAGAAGGCGCGCTGGCCGGATTGCTGTACGAGGCGATGGCGGGCGAGCCGTGGGGCATCGTCGCTCTCGTGGGGATGTCCCTGGGCTCGGTCATCACGGCCGCCTACGGCGTCCGGTTCGTGTGGGGCGCGTTCTGGACCAAGAAATCCGCCGCGCCTGTCGCCGCGGGAGCCCGTCGTGCCGAGAAGCGCGTCGAGGTCGCGATGCCGCGCACGGAGTGGCCTCATCCCCCCGTCGGCTTCGTGCTCGCCCCTGCCCTCCTCGCCGCGCTGACTCTCGTCACCGGTTTCGGGGCGCCGTTGCTCGATGTGGCGCTCTCGGGCTACGCCGACCTCTCCCCGACGGCGACACCGGGCATCACGCCGCCCGAAGGGGTCGCGCACCTCGCCCTGTGGCACGGCTTCGAGCCGGCGCTGTGGATCTCGATCGGCACCCTCGTGTTCGGGTTCCTGCTGTTCTGGGTCACCAAGCGCGGTTTCACGCGCCGCGTGCTCCCCTTCACATCGGCCGATGTCTACAACGGCGTCCTGCGCGGAATCGCGCGCGTCTCTGTGCTGACGACGAGCTTCACCCAGCGCGGATCGCTCCCCGTCTATGTCGGCACGATCTTCGTCGTGCTGATCGCCGCCGAGACCACGGCGTTCGTGATGGGCGGGGATTGGGTCATCAGCGTCGACGGATGGCACACCCCGATGCAGCTCGTCGTGGCGCCCGTCATGATCATCGCCGGCATCATCGCCGTACGTGCCCGCAAGCGGTACACGGGCGTCGTGCTCGTCTCGGTCACCGGCTTCGGCATGGTGCTGCTGTTCGGAACGAGCGGGGCCCCCGACCTCGCCCTCACCCAGATCCTCGTCGAGACGGTCACCCTCATCGCGTTCGCGCTCGTGCTGCGGCGCATTCCGTCGCGCATGGGAGAGCACAACGGCTCGGTGCAGCCGGTCATCCGGGCGGTTTTGGCCATCGCGGTCGGCCTCACGATGGCCGCCGTCGCCCTCATCGCGACCGGTGCTCGTGATTCCGTCCCCATCTCGAATGAGTTCCCCGACCTCGCGTACGAGATCGGCCACGGACAGAACATCGTCAACGTCGCCCTCGTCGATCTGCGTGGCTGGGACACGATGGGCGAATTGTCGGTGCTCATCCTCGCCGCCACCGGCGTGGCATCCCTCGTCTTCGTGACGCACCGCGCCGACACCCTCTCGCTCGTGACGGCCCTGCCCGCGTTCTCGAACCGCACGCGTCGCCCCCTCGTCGAGACGGACGAAGGCGTCCGCCCGCGCACGGCGGCCACATCCGGTCGGCGTCAGGCCTGGCTCGTCGGCGGGCAGCGGGTGAATCCCGAGAACCGCTCGATGATGCTCGAAGTCATCGTGCGGATCCTGTTCCACACGATCATCATGGTCTCGCTGTACCTGCTCTTCGCCGGTCACAACCTGCCCGGCGGCGGTTTCGCCGGGGGACTGGTCGCCGGCATGGCGCTCGTCATGCGCTACGTCGCCGGCGGACGCTACGAACTCGGCGCGGCAGCACCGGCCGATGCCGGTCGACTGCTCGGCGTCGGGATGGCGCTCGCCGTCGGCTGCGCGATCGTGCCGCTGTTCTTCGGCCAGGCTCCGCTGACGAGCACGGTGTTCGAAGCCGACCTCGTCTTTCTCGGCCACGTCGAGTTCGTCACCTCGACGCTGTTCGACGTCGGTGTCTACCTCGTCGTGATCGGACTCGTGCTCGATGTGCTGCGCAGCCTCGGCGCCGAGGTCGACCGGCAGACGCAGGCCCTCCTTCGACAGGCTCAGACCTCCGGCGAACCGGGTCAGGAACCGCGTGGGCAGGGGGTGACCGTCTGATGGGCAACTCCGGAGGGTACGACGTGAGCCTCGTGCTCGTCATCATCATGGCGGCGCTGTTCGCATGCGGTGTGTACGCGATGCTCGAGCGCAGCCTGACGCGCGTGCTCATCGGATTCCTGCTGCTCGGCAATGCGGCGAACCTGCTGCTGCTCATCGTGATGGGCCGGCCCGGCGCCGCACCGTTCTACGGGGCCGCCGACTCGGTCGATGAGCTGTCCGACCCGTTGCCGCAGGCGCTGACGCTCACGGCCATCGTCATCACGTTCGCCGTCTCGGCGTTCCTCCTCGCGCTCATCTACCGGTCGTGGCAGCTCGGCCAGGCTGACACGGTGCTCGACGACGAGGCCGACGTCGAGGTGCGCGAGCGCAGTGCCGAAGCCGAAGACGTGCTCGATGACGAGACCGAGATCGAGGACGAAGACGACGACGTGACGACCGACTTCATCGGCAGTGAGACGGCGCCCATCACGGTGCTCGGCAGTCGCGACGTGCCCGCGCTGAAAGACGACGCCCCCCTCGACCGGCCCGGTCGCCCGACGGGAGGTGACCTCGGATGAGTGCCCTCGTACCGCTGCTGGTGACGCTGCCCCTGCTCGGGGCCGCCGTCGCACTCATCGCCGGCCGTCACCGCAAGACGCAGGTCTTCGTGTCGATCGTGACGCTCACGCTCGTTTTCGCCATCGCCGCGGTGCTGCTGGTCACCGTCGACCTGACCGATCAGCCGATCGCCGTCTCGGTGGGCGGCTGGCCGATCCCGTTCGGCATCGTGCTGTACGTCGACACGCTGTCCGCGCTTCTCGTGGCGGTCTCGAGCCTGGTCCTGCTCGCGGTCCTGCTCTTCTCGGTCGGCCAAGGCGCCGTCGACAACGACGACGAGACTCCCGTCTCGATCTTCCACCCGTCGTACCTGATCCTCGGCGCCGGCATCTTCAACGCCTTCATCGCCGGTGACCTCTTCAACCTCTACGTCGGCTTCGAGATCCTGCTCGTCGCGTCGTATGTGCTCATCACCCTCGGCTCCACCGAGTCGCGCATCCGCACGGGTGTCGTCTACATCGTCGTCTCACTCGTCTCGTCGATCCTCTTCCTCGCGGCGATCGCGGTGATCTACGGCGCGCTCGGCACCGTGAACATGGTGCAGATCGCCGAGCGGATGTCCGAACTCCCGCAAGACACCCAGCTCGTTCTGCACCTGCTGCTGCTCGTCGCGTTCAGCATCAAGGCGGCGGTCTTCCCGCTGTCGTTCTGGCTGCCCGACTCATACCCGACGGCGCCCGCGCCCGTCACGGCCGTCTTCGCGGGCCTGCTCACCAAGGTGGGCGTCTATGCGCTCATCCGCACCGAGACGATGCTGTTCCAGGACAACGATGTCAACGTGCTCCTGCTCATCGTCGCTCTGCTGACGATGATCATCGGCGTTCTCGGTGCGCTCGCGCAGGCCGAGTTGAAACGCATCCTGTCCTTCACCCTCGTGAGCCACATCGGCTACATGATCTTCGGACTCGCGATCGCGACGCCTCTCGCGATCGGCGCGACGATCTATTACGTCATCCACCACATCGTCGTGCAGACGACGCTGTTCCTCGCCGTCGGATTGATCGAGCGTCGAGCAGGCAGCACATCGATCCTGCGCGTCAAGGGCATGATGCGCGCGGCGCCGATCATCGCCGTGCTCTACTTCATCCCGGCCGTCAACCTGGGCGGGCTGCCGCCGTTCTCGGGCTTCATCGGCAAGTTCGCGCTCTTCGACGCCGCCGCCCAGGTCGGAACGCCGCTCATGATGGTGCTCATCGTGAGCGGCATCGTGACGAGCCTCCTCACCCTCTATGCGCTCATGCGGGCGTGGAACCTCGCCTTCTGGCGCGAAGACGACGAGTTCGCCGAGGCCGAGGTCGAGGCGCGCGTGTCCTACCTCGGCGGAGCGCCCGCCGCGAAGCTGCAGACCGAGCGCCGCGCCATCCCGCGAATCATGACGACGGCGACGGCCGGCATGGTCGCCGTGACGGTCGCGCTGACGGTGTTCGCCGGTCCGCTCTACGCACTCTGTGCGCGAGCCGGTGAACAGCTGATGAGCCCCGTGACGATCATCGATCTGATCGAGGAGGCGCAGCAGTGAGCCCCGACTCCCGCCCCGCCTCGGTGCTCTCGCAGCTGTGGCGCCAGCTGCCGTTCTTCATCTGGCTCATCGCCCTGTGGATGCTGCTGTGGGGTCAGTTCTCGTGGGTGTCGTTCATCACGGGGCTCGCGGCGGCAATCGTCGTCACGCGGTCGTTCCGTCTGCCGCCGGTCGAGCTGTCGGGCCGGATCAATCTCTGGTACGGTCTCGTCTTCATCGTGGTCTTCGCGTTCTCGGTCGTCGCCGGATCGCTCATCGTCGCGTGGCAGGTCATCAACCCGCGTCGCCAGCCGGGGGCCGCGATCATCGCCGTGCCGATGATGATCGATGACGACCTCATCATGACGCACACCGCCGTCACGTGCTCGCTCATCCCGGGGTCGCTCATCATCGACGCCGATCGTGATCGCGGCATCCTCTACCTGCATGTCATCGGTGTGCACAACGCCGCCGACGTCGAGAAGCAGCGCCAGGACGTGTATGCGTGGGAGCGCCGTATCGTGATGGCGGTGGGCTCGCGCGCTCAGGTGCAGACGATCCGGGATGCCGACGCCCGTGCCGTCGCGATCGGAGGCGCCGCATGAACGCCCTCCTCATCGCCATCTACGTCATCTTCGGCGTCTCGGCGCTGCTGACGATGTGGCGCATCATCATCGGGCCGTCGATCCTCGACCGAGCCGTCGCTTCCGATGTGCTCATGACGCTCGTCATGTGCATGCTGGGCGCCGACATGGCGATCAATCAGCACACACGTACGCTTCCGGTGCTGCTGATCATCGCCGCCGTCGGCGTCTTCGGTTCGATCTCGATCGCTCGGTTCGTCGCGAGAAGAGATGGGCAGCGCTCATGACCGCCGACCAGTGGATCGACCTCGCGGTGTACGTGCTGATCCTGTTCGGCGCGCTGCTGTGCCTCACGGCCGCCATCGGCATCCTGCGCTTCCGCGACGTGCCGACGCGTCTGCACGCCGCGACGAAGCCGCAGGTGCTCGGGCTCATCCTGATCTGCCTCGCCATCGCGCTGTCGCTGCGTTCGTGGCCCGTCGTGGCCTTCCTCGCGCCGATCGTCCTCGTCCAGCTCGCAACCGCGCCGCTCTCGGCGCACATGGTCGCCCGCCAGGCGTACCGCAACGGCACGATCCAGGAGTCTTCGCTCTACACCGACGAACTCGCCGCAGCGCGCCAGACACCGCCGGCAGCCGGAGGCTGACCGCCGGCATCCGTCACGATGCCGGCGTCAGTGTCAGGGTGTGGGCCGTCACGGCGTCGACGGCGTCGGCGCTGAACGCCCACGGGGTGAGGGCGGCCTGCTGCCAGGTCTCGGTCTGATCGACGTAGTTCGGGTGGAAGGTGTGCCCGCTCGCGCCGGTGAGATGGTTCCACTGCGAGGCGTCGAAGTCATCGAGATCGATGACCATGCGCATCGAGGGGACCGTCGCGGTGGCGAAGCCGGAGCCGAGGCTCCAGCCGGTCGCGTTGACCACCGATGCACCGCCGCCCACGGGATACGGTCCGCGGTTGAACAGCATCTCGATCGGTGCGATGCCCGACGAGCCGAACGTGTCGCTGCGCAGGGGGAGCGCGTGCAGCGCGCCCCAGTTCCAGCGTGCCGGGTTGTCGGTCTGCAGCTCGACGAGGCGCTCGTAGGCGTCCTCGGCCGTGCGCGTGAGCATCTCGTTGCTCGTCGAGACGCCGAGGGCGTCGTTCTGCCACCACGTGGACTGCGGATCCTGCAGGATCTCGTCGACGAGCAGGAACAGCCGACCCTGGCTGCCGACGGGGAGCGCCTCGTCCCGCCCGCGCACGAACAGGTTCTGCACGAGCTCGTCCCACAGCACGTTCGCGTAGGCGGCGGCTGCGGAGTCGGCGTTGTTCTGGGCATCCCACGAACGCAGCAGGTCGATGGCGGCGTCGGGTCCTTCGCGGCCCGTCGACAGATCGTGGAATGCCGCGGCGAGGCGCTTGCCCATGAAGAACTCGTTGTCGGCCTGGATGCTGCGCATGTCCTCGAGTGTCAGCTCGCCCTCGGCCGACTTGCGCTCGATGAGGTGCTGGATGCGGGCGGCGCGCCAGCCGTAGTCCCAGTCACGTGTGAGGAAGTACTCGTAGTCCGCGCCGACGACGGCGTTGTTGGCCGTCACGATGTAGCCGGTGGACGGGTTGTACACAACGGGCAGGTCCTCGAAGGGGATGTAGCCCTGCCAGTCGTATGCCGAGTCCCACCCGGGCTGCGGCAGCCAGCCGTCGCCCGCGCCGCGGAGGGGCAGCTTGCCGGGCGTCTGGTAGCCGATGTTCCCCTCGACGTCGGCATAGACGAGATTCTGCGCGGGCACATCGAAGAGCGACGCGGCGTGGCGGAACTCCTCGAAGTTCTGCGCGAGATTGAGCTCGAAGATCGCCGTCGCCGTCGATCCGGGGTTCAGCGCCGTCCACTGCAGCGAGACGGCGTACTCGCCATCCGGTGCATCCGTCGGAGCCGCGCCGTCCCCGACACGGGGGTCGTCGGCGATGCCGGTGAAGTCATCGGTCAGGCCCGACACGATCGGCCCGTGCCCGGTCGAGCGGATGACGAGCTCGACGTCGTCGCCACCGGCGACCTTGACGGTCTCGGTGCGCTCTTCGAGGGGGACGAGCTCGCCGTCGCGCCAGTACTGGTCGCCCTCGATCTTCTCGATGTAGAGGTCGGCGACGTCGGTCGTCAGGTTCGTGAAGCCCCACGCGATGCGGTCGTTGTGCCCGATGATGACGCCGGGCACGCCCGAGAAGCCGAAACCGGCGACGTCGAACGGGCAGTCGGTGGTGATGGTGTCGCAGCGCAGCGCGATCTGGTGCCACACGCTGGGGAGCGCCGCACCGAGGTGCGGGTCGTTGGCCAGGAGCGGCATCCCGCTTTCGGTCAGCTCTCCCGAGACGACCCACGAGTTCGAGCCGATGCCTTCGCCCGTGTCGCCGACGAGGGCCGCGACGGCTTCGACGACGCCGTCGACCTCGGTCCACTCGATCGAGGCGGTGGCGACCTCGACCTCGTCCGAGGCGCCCGTGCTCGGGGCGGGAGCTTCGGAGATCGTCGGCACGATGACGGGGTTCCGATCGAAGGGGTAGCCGGGGTAGAGCTCGGCCAGCTGGGTTTCGTCGAGCTCGGTCGCCAGGAGGGCCCGCGTCGTCTCGTCCTCGAGGTTCGAGCGCAGGTCCCAGGCCATGGCCTTCAGCCATGCGACCGAGTCGGCCGGCGTCCAGGGCTCGATCTCGTAATCGGGGTTCTGCAGCCCGAGCACGGCGTACTCGAACGATGCGTCTGCGCCGTCGTTCTCGGCGAGATAGGCGTTGACGCCCTCGGCGTACGCGTCGTAATAGCTGCGCGTCGTCTCGTCGAGCGCCTCGACCTCTTGCTCGGCGATCTCGCGCCAGCCCAGGGTGCGCAGGAACTTGTCGGTGCCCAGCTGCGATTCGCCGAACAGCTCGGCGACGCGTCCGCTCGTCACGTGACGACGGAAGTCCATCTCCCAGAAGCGGTCCTGGGCGTGCACGTAGCCCTGCGCGAAGAGCAGGTCGTCGGTGCTCGAGGCGGTGATGACGGGGATGCCGAGTTCATCGCGCTGCACCGTGACATCGGCGCCGACTCCGGCGACCTCGATGACGCCGTCGCGTTGCGGGAAGGAGCGCTGGATCGTCCAGACGAGCACTCCGGCTGCGATGAGGGCGATGACGGTCACACCGGCGATGACGCCGAAGACGCTCTTGCCGATGATGCGACCGACGGAGCGGCGCTTCTTCTCGGGCTCGGGCTCGGGCACGGCGTCGGAAATGACGGGATCAGTGACGGTATTCGTCATCGAAGGCTCTCCACGGCTCGGGCAGCAGGTGCGCCGTGTCATCCACGACGAGCCTCAGTGTCACCTTTCGGGTCGGTGTCACCGTCGAGAATCGTAACCCCGCCGACGCGAGGCGTCGAATAATCCGGAGGAATTGTGCAAAGTGGTGCTCAGCGCACCGGATGCCTGTGATTCATCCGGAGTTGTCGACGCCGCTGAGTGTCAGTCGGTGCCGAAGTCGAACGCGGCGCCCTCGGAGGCGGCCTCGGTCGCGTCGGCGAGCTCCTCGCTCGCGGCGTCCTGCGCCTCGACGTGCTCGGTGATCTCGCCCGCTTCGCCGGCGTGCACGCTGCCGCTGCGATGTCCCTAGCTGATGATGCTGGGCTCCAGATCGCGCAGCGTCCGGTGGTGGGTCTGCCTGGTGACCCCGATCACGGTCGCGATGATCGCGACCGCGAACCATCCGCCCAGCACCAGCAGATCGGTGCCGACGCGAGCGAGATCGCCGCCGTACATGAGCTGTCGGAGCGCATCCACCACGTAGCTCATGGGCAGCAGGTGATGCACTTCGGCCAGGGGCGTGGGCAGCGTCTGCCAGGGGAAGGTGCCGCCCGCGGTGACCAGCTGCAGCACCATCAGGACGAGCGCGAGGAACTGCCCGACCTCGCCGAGCCAGATGTTCAGCGCCAGGATGATCACCGTATAGGTCATCGACGCCACCACCAGGATGCCGAGGGTGGCGGCCGGGTTCGCGAACCGGAAGCCGAGTGCGAGCGAGAGGACGCCGAACAGCCCTACCATCTGGATCGCGCCGAGCAGCGCCGGCGTCGCCCAGCCCGCGAGGGACACGCGGAAAGGCGAGTGCAGAGCGGTGACCGCACGGCGGGAGACCGGCTTGACGATGAGGAAGAGCGCGTAGACGCCGATCCATGCCGCCAATGCGGCGAAGAAGGGCGCGAGTCCCGCACCGTAGTTCTGGGCTTCGGCGAGGGTCGTGGTATCGGTCGCGACGGGATTGCTGAGGGTGGTCGCCTGCTTCTGCCTGGTCGCCTCATCGCTGTCCGGCAGCTGCGCGACACCGTCCGAGAGCCCGGACTCCAGTTGGGACGCGCCGTCGGCCAGCTCGACGAGCCCGCTGTCCAGAGCCGACGCGCCGTCGCGCAGGCGTGCGGCTCCGTCGGCAGCCGTGCCGGTGCCGGTGGCGAGCTCCGCGCTGCCCGCAGCGACCTCCTGCGCCCCGGAGGAGAGCCGGTCGATCTGGCCCACGGCCGTCTGGACGCGCTGGTCGACCTCGACGATCCCCTGGCCGACGGGTTCGAGGCGCTTGAGCACCTCGTCGATCGTCGCCTGGTCGAGGCCGGCCGCTGCGAGCCGCTGGGCGATGTCGGCACGCAGCTTCGGAAGGTCGGCCACCGCGGTCGAGGCGGCCGCGCCGATGCGCCGCGCAATCGCGTCGATCTCCTCCGTGCCGGCCGCGACCTGGCTCGCACCCGCCGCAAGGCGTGCGGCACCGTCGCGGAGCGTCACCCCGCCGTCGGCGAGTTCGGCCGCGCCGGAGACGAGCTGGCTCGACCCGGACTGCGCCGTGCCGAGACCGTCCACCAGCTGCTGCGCGCCGCTGGCCGCTTGGACCAGCTGCACGCGGATCGTGTTCAGGTCGTCGAGGACAGTGAGTCCGGCTTCGCTGATGACCTCTTCGGCCACCGTGGACTGGATCCGCTGGATCGCCTGGTTCCCGATCGTGGTGGCGAGGTAGTTGTTCGCGTCGTTGGTGCGCAGGATCAGATCCGCTTGGTGCGGATCGGAGGAGTTGATCGACGCGATGGCGGAGGAGAAGTCGGCGGGGATCTCGATGGCGAAGTCGTACGTCCCCTCGTCCAGCCCGGTGTTGGCGGTCGCGGCATCCACCCGCTGGAAATCGAACGTGGCGTCCTTGACCAGCTCGTCCGCCACTTCGTCGCCGATGTTGCGCGCGGTTCCGCTGATCTCCGCCCCGGTGTCTTCCACGACGAGCGCGACGGGGATCTCCGCCAGCCGGCCGTACGGGTCCTGATTCGCCCAGAGGTACAGCCCGCCGTAGAGGATCGGCACGATCAGCAGCGCCAGCAGTGCGAGCAGCGACATCGGGGTGGAGACCAACCGGCGGAGCTCCGCGAGGATCATCTGCGGGATCTTCATGATCGCCCCTAACGCGGTGGTCGTTGCGGCGTCGATCCCTGGATCACGGGCACGGTGGGCTCGCCGCTCTGCGCCCAGGCGGCCTCGCGTTCCTCGTCGGCGCCGAGGGCGGTGTCGAGGGCTGCCTCGGCCTCCGCGATCTCCTGAAGGTGCCGCTCGTGCAGGATCGTCCACTGCGACGCGCGCCCGGCGATCACCAGCACGGCCAGGCCGCGGTCGGCGAACTCCTGCGCGAGCCGCCACCAGGCCAGGGGCTCCCCGCCGTGGCGGTCGGGAGCGACCAGGACGAATCCCTTCACCCCCGCGCGCAGCACCGCGAGCTCGCACAGCACGCGCAGTCGCGCGGGGGGCTCCACGTTGGCGATCGGGGTCGTGGCGAGCGATCGCAGGCCGAGTCCGTCCAGCCAGTGCAAGGCGGCCACAGGATTGGACCGCCGGCCCGCGAACATCAGCTCCTCTTCGACCACGCCGAGCAGCAGCACGTTGGAGTCGGGGTCCGACACGTTGGGAGCGTCCACCAGGGCGACGCTCTTGCGCAGGGCCTCGGCATCCTCCCGCCCGTCGATGGTGACCGTGCCGGAGTCCGGGCGCATGCGCCCCGAGGCGAGCAGGCCGAGCACCGTCGGGCGCTGCTCCGTCTCCGCGGCCGCCAACTCCGCCCGGCCGGTCTCGTAGGTCACCGAGGTCTCGGGGAGCGCCCGGGCCTTTCGGCCCTTGGACACGCGGCGCAGCTCGACGCGCATCAGGCGTCCTGGTGAATGTCCGGCTCCGCGCGGGTGATGATCACGGCACCAGGCTACGAAGTTGCCCTCGAGTCTGCAACGGACCTTCGAGGAAAGTTCAGTCGGTGCCGAAGTCGAAGGCGGAGCCCTCGGATGCCTCGTCCACCGCGTCCGCGAGAGCCTCGCGCTCCGCATCGAAAGGCTGGGCGTGCTCGGTGATCTCGTCGGCCTCGCCGGCGGTGACGCGACCCACGAGCTCGCCGGTCGCGCCGCCGAGGAGGCCCATGCCGGCGTACTGCTCGAGCCGCGCGCGCGAGTCGGCGATGTCGAGGTTGCGCATCGTGAGCTGGCCGATGCGGTCGGTCGGACCGAATGCGGCGTCGCCGACGCGCTCCATCGAGAGCTTCTCGGGCCCGTACGACATCGCCGGGGCGGTCGTGTCCAGGATCGTCCAGTCGTCGCCGCGGCGCAGACGCAGCGTGACGGTGCCGGTGATGGTCGAGCCGACCCACTTCTGGATCGACTCGCGCAGCATGAGCGACTGCGGCTCGAGCCAGCGGCCCTCGTACATCAGGCGGCCGAGACGGCGGCCCTGCTCGTGGTACGTCGCGAGGGTGTCTTCGTTCAGGATGCTGTTGACGAGGCGCTCGTATGCGATGAACAGCAACGCCATGCCCGGGGCTTCGTAGATGCCGCGCGACTTCGCCTCGATGACGCGGTTCTCGATCTGGTCGCTCATGCCGAGGCCGTGGCGGCCACCGATGCGGTTCGCCTCGAAGACGAGCTCGACGGGGTCGGAGAACGTCACGCCGTTGAGCGCGACGGGGCGGCCCTGCTCGAACGTGACCGAGACGTCTTCCGTCTCGATCGCGACGGCGGGGTCCCAGTAGCGCACGCCCATGATGGGCTCGACGGTCTCGAGCGACACGTCGAGGTGCTCGAGGGTCTTCGCCTCGTGCGTCGCGCCCCAGATGTTCGCGTCGGTGGAGTAGGCCTTCTCGGCCGAGTCGCGGTACGGGAAGCCGTGCTCGACGAGCCACTCGCTCATCTCCTGCCGGCCGCCGAGCTCGGTCACGAAGTCGGCGTCGAGCCACGGCTTGTAGATGCGCAGCGCGGGGTTGGCGAGAAGCCCGTAGCGGTAGAACCGCTCGATGTCGTTGCCCTTGTAGGTCGAGCCGTCGCCCCAGATGTCGACGCCGTCCTCTTTCATGGCGCGCACGAGCAGTGTGCCGGTCACGGCGCGGCCGAGCGGCGTCGTGTTGAAGTAGGTCTTGCCGCCCGAGCGGATGTGGAAGGCGCCGCATGCGAGGGCGACGAAGCCCTCTTCGACCAGGGCGGTCTTGCAGTCGACGATCCGCGCGATCTCGGCGCCGTACTCGAGGGCACGGCCGGGGATCGCCTCGATGTCGTCTTCGTCGGGCTGGCCGAGGTCGCCCGTGTAGGTGCAGGGGACAGCGCCCTTGTCACGCATCCAGGCGACGGCGACCGACGTGTCGAGCCCTCCGGAGAAGGCGATGCCGACGCGCTCGCCGACGGGCAGGGACTGAAGGACCTTCGACATGGGCTCAATCCTACTGAGCCCGCGCGGCACAGACTCACCGCGATCCGGCTCGGTCGGGCCGGGTGCTGGTCAGCCCAGCGTGACGCCCGTGATCGTGACGGTTGTCGCAGGGGCCCCATCGGATGCCCCATCGGTCGTGCCTGCCGCGGCGACGGCGCGCACGACGTCGAGTCCCTCGGCCGACAGCTCGCCGAAGACCGTGTACGACGGCGGCAGCGCCGTGTCCTCATAGACGAGGAAGAACTGCGAGCCGTTCGTGTCGGGTCCGGCGTTGGCCATCGCGATCGTGCCGGCGGGGTAGGTCTCGCCACCGTCGAGTTCGTCGGCGTAGCTGTAGCCCGGGCCCCCGCGCCCGGTGCCCGACGGGTCGCCGCACTGCAGGACGAAGATGCCGGCGGTCGTCAGCCGGTGGCACGTCGAGTCGTCGTAGTAGCCCTGTTCGGCGAGCGAGATGAAGCTGCCGACCGTGCAGGGCGTGCGCTCCGCGTCGAGCGTGAGCGGGATGTCGCCCGCCGAGGTCTGCAGAGTCGCCTCGACGGTTTCGGATGCCTCGGGTGCGGCATCGGGGAACTGCACATCGCGCACCGCGCCCGAGCTCTCGACGTACTCGCAGCCCGACGCGCCCGCATCCGAGCTTTCGGCGGGGGCGGCTCCGGGGGAGTCCGAGGAGCAGCCCGCGAGGGCGAACAGCGTGAGGGCGGTCAGGGACAGGGCAGCCAGGCGTTTGCGCACCGTTCCACCCTAAAGCGCGGTGCGGATGCGATCACACGAGAGGTCGGTGGGGGTCGCCCTCGATAGGATGGGATATCACCGTCCGATAACGGGGGAGTAGCCCATGCCAGGCATCGTGATCGTCGGGGTCCAGTGGGGAGACGAGGGCAAGGGTAAGGCCACCGACCTGCTCGGGGAACGCACCGACTGGGTCGTCAAGTTCAACGGCGGAAACAACGCCGGTCACACCGTCGTGATCGGTGATGAGAAGTACGCCCTGCACCTGCTGCCGTCGGGCATTCTGTCGCCCGGGGTCAACGCCGTCATCGGCAACGGCGTCGTGGTCGACCTCGAGGTGCTCTTCGCCGAGCTAGGGGCGCTGCGCGCGCGCGGCGTCGACACGTCGCGCCTCAAGGTGAGCGCCAATGCGCACATCATCACGCAGTACCACCGCACGCTCGACAAGGTCACGGAGCGGTTCCTGGGCAAGCGCCAGATCGGAACGACCGGCCGCGGTATCGGGCCGACGTACGCCGACAAGATCAACCGCGTCGGCATCCGCGTGCAGGACCTGTTCGACGAGAAGATTCTGCGCCAGAAGGTCGAAGGCGCGCTCGACCAGAAGAACCATCTGCTCGTCAAGGTGTTCAACCGCCGCGCCATCACCGTCGATGAGGTCGTCGACGACCTGCTGTCGTACGCCGATCGTGTGGGCCCCATGGTCGCCGACACGTCGCTGCTGCTCAACGACGCACTCGACCGCGGCGAGGTCGTCGTCTTCGAGGGCGGTCAGGCCACGATGCTCGACGTCGACCACGGCACCTACCCCTTCGTCACGTCGTCGTCCGCGACGGCGGGAGGAGCCGCGACGGGATCGGGCGTCGGCCCGAATCGTCTCGACCGCATCGTCGGGATCGTCAAGGCCTATACGACGCGCGTCGGCTCGGGCCCGTTCCCGACCGAACTGTTCGACGAGCAGGGCGACTGGCTGCGTTCGCGCGGCTTCGAGTTCGGCACGACGACGGGTCGCCCGCGTCGCGTCGGCTGGTACGACGCGCCCATCACCCGCTACGCGACCCGCATCAACGGCATCACCGATCTCGTGCTGACCAAGCTCGACATCCTGACGGGCCTCGAGCAAATCCCCGTGTGCGTCGCCTACGACGTCGACGGGGTGCGGTTCGACGAGATGCCCGTCAATCAGTCCGATGTGCATCACGCGACGCCGATCCTGGAGTACTTCCCCGGCTGGTCGCAGGACATCTCGGGTGCTCGCACCTTCGAAGACCTGCCGCTCGCGGCGCAGGAGTACGTGCTCGCGCTCGAGGAGATGAGCGGAACGCGCATCTCGGTCATCGGTGTGGGGCCGTCGCGCGACGCTGTCATCGTGCGCCGAGACCTGCTCGACTGATGCGCCTGCGGCCCTCGAGCTCACCGAAGGGGCGCCCGTGAGGTTCCTCGTCGGCGGCTACTCACGCGACAAGGACGGCTCCGCCACCGGTATCGGGATGCTGATCGCCGGCGCCGCCGACGATCACCTGGCCGGTGGCACCCTGCGCCATGCGGGTGAGGTCGCCGACGCCGTCTCGCCGTCGTGGCTCACCGCGCACCCGACCCTCGAGGTCGTCTACGCCGCGCTCGAGACAACGGGCCTCGTGCAGGCGTTCCAGCGCACGGGCGAGGCGACGTTCCGTCCGCTCGGCGAACCCGTGACCGCCGGCGACGCGGTGTGCCACATCGCCGTGTCGCCCGATGCGCGCTTCGCCCTGGCGAGCTGCTGGGGCGACGGTCGCGTCGTGCGCATCCCGCTCGATGCGACGGGGCGCCCGGGTGCTCCGGAGATTCTGCCGGGGGCGGCCCCGCCGGGCGAAGGCGTGGCCGAGCCGTCGCACTCCGCCGACATCGATCTCGCTGCCGCCGCCCGAGCGCTGCGCGACGCCGCCGGCGCCGAGTACGCGCACCTGGTGCCCGACTACGACGAACCCGACCCGGACGCCGCCGCTGAGGCGCCCGCATCCCGCCCCTCGCGTGCGCATCACGCCGTCGCGCTGGCGGGCGGTGTCTTCGCCTCGACGGACCTCGGCCTCGACCTCGTGAGGTTCTGGCGGCAGGACGGCGATCGTCTCGTGCCGGCACAGGCCGTCGCCCTGCCCCGGGGCACGGGGCCGCGGCATGCCGTGTGGCATCCGAGCGGACACCTGTACGTCAATACGGAGCTGTCGAACGAGGTGTACGTGCTCGCGTGGCACCCGGAGGCCGCTCAGGGGCGAGGCCGCTGGCGCGTCGTCGCCGCGACTGCGGTCGGCCCGACGCTCGAGACCGACACGGGCGCCGAGCTCGCGATGTCGCGCGACGGCGACTTCGTCTATGCGGGGGTGCGGGGCAGCGACACGGTCGCGACGCTGCGCGTGCGTGGCGCGGGTGAGTCGCTGGATCCGGTGGCCCTCGTCGAGGCCGGCGTCACCTGGCCCCGGCACCACCTGGTCGTGCGCGACACACTGCTCGTCGCGGGCGAGCGTTCAAACGACGTCGCGTCGCTCGCCCTCGACGCCCGCACGGGCGTGCCGGGCCGTGTGCGCCACCGCGCAGCGGTGCCCAGCCCGACCTGCCTCGTCCCGATCGCCGGCTGAACCCGGTCGACGAGACTCGGCTCGGCGCTAGACCTTCGCGTCCTGTTTCGGGATCAGGATCTGCTTGATGATGAGCAGGATCGATGCGGTAACGGGGATCGCGACCAGCGCCCCGAGCAGGCCGAGCAGCGTGCCGCCCACGAGCGCGCCGATGACGACGAGCGATCCCGGCACCGAGATGGTGCGGTTCATGACGCGGGGAGTGAGGACGTATGCCTCGAGTTGCATGTAAACGAGATAGATCGCCGCGAACAGCAGGGCCGGCAGCCATCCCGTGAACAGGGCGATGATCGTCGCTGTTCCCCAGTACAGCACCGAACCGACGAGCGGGATGAGCGTGATGCAGAACGCGACGACGGCCATCAGCGCGGGGAAGGGCAGCCCCAGTGCGAGGTGAAGGATGAGCGCAACCATCGAGTTGCAGAACGCCAGGATGACCATCCCCATCAGGTAGCCACCGATCGAGTCGGTGATCTCATCGGTGAGTGCGCTGGCCTGCGGGCGGTTGCGTGCGGCGAACACGCGGTTGAACGCCTTCTTCATCGTCGGCAGCGACGCGAGGAAGTACAGGCTCAGCACGAGGACGATGACCAGGCCCGAGATCGTCGTGGCGATCGAGGCGCCGACCTGCAGCAGTCCTCCGCCGATCGATGCGATGTTCGAGGGGTTGGTGATGAACGACTGGACCTGGTTGAGGATCGTGCCGACCTGGTCGCCGAAGTTCTCCTGCAGGGAGTGGTACAGGTCGGACTTCTGGAAGTCGCCGATGAGCGACGGCACGTCCTTGACGAACTGCGCGATCTGCTGGATGACCGTCGGCACGATGAGCAGGAGCACGCCGGCCATGAGGATCGCGAAGCCCGTGTAGACGATGACGATGCCCCACGAGCGCTTCACCGAGTGCCTCTCGAGCCATCGCACGATCGGGTCGAGCCCGAGCGCCGCGAACAGCGCGAACACGATGTAGATCAGGACGGTGGAGAGGTTCGTGATGGCCAGGCCGAGGGCGACCGCCGCGAGCCCGCCGAGCACGAGGAAGAACCCCGCGACGAAGGGACGATTGAGCGTCGTCCAGTAGCTGCGCGAGGCCGGTGCCTCTCCGGTGGAAGTCAGCATCGCCTCTGCCGGCACATCGTGTGCGGGCGGCGCGGCCACCGTGCCCGAAGGCAGGGGTGATGCAGGTGGCGGAGTGGACGCATCCGGAACATCGGTCATGGGTCACACTCTAGAGCCGGCGGGCCTTGCCGCGAGGGTAATCTCGACGCATGAGCGACGAGGACCCGACAACGATGCTGCTGCGTCTGCGCAGCAGCATCGACAACGTCGACGCTGCGCTGATCTTTCTGCTCGCCGAGCGCTTCAAGTGCACGAAGCAGGTCGGTCAGCTGAAGGCCGAATATGGGATGCCGCCCTCCGACCCCGCTCGCGAGGAGCAGCAGCTCGAGCGCCTGCGCCGTCTGGCCGAAGACGCCGACCTCGATCCGGCGTTCGCCGAGAAGTGGTTCAACTTCGTCGTGGCCGAGGTCATCCGCCACCACACCGAAGCGGCCGACGGGCGCTGAGGCCCGCCGGCCGCCTCGGCGGCATCCGCTCTACGGAGTGGCACGTCGCAATGTCAGATACGACGTCCCGGCCAGTACGGCGATCAGCGCGAATCCCCACAGTGCGAGCCCCAGCGCGCCCGTCGCCATGATCCACGAAAAGAGGTCGGACCAGGCGTTCTGCTGCCCCACGATCCACAGCAGCCCGAGAAGGATCAGAGAGATTCCGAGGATCACGGTCGTCAGCACGGCCGTGCCGAACCTCTTGAAGATCGTGGCGCCCCAGAACCCCACGATGAAGAACAGCATGGCGAGGGTGAAGAAGCACAGGCCCGCGGCGGCGGGGCCGCCCTCCCAGACCCAGGGCAGATAGAAGAAGTACCCGTTCATGCCCCAGCCGTTCGTGGCCTGCTCGAACAGCCCGCCGAGGACGAAGATCAGGGCGAGGATCGCCGACGTGAGCATCGCCGTGAGAAGCGTCCCGAGATAGAACTCCCGCCGCGTGACGCTCATCGCCTGCGAGAAGGGGAACGTCATCGTCAATGCCTGCGCACCGACGATGGCGAAGTACCACAGCGGGGCCTGTGCGCCGCCGCCGTACATCGCGGTGGCGACGCCCGCGTTCGAGATGATGCCGTAGATCCCCAGGGTGATGACGAGCGAGCCGACGAGCACGAGCAGGGGAACCCAGATGTAGGTCTGACGGTTGATCAGCTGCATGCGGACGACATTGAGGGTGCGGCTCATCGGAGTGCTCCTTCGTCGAGGGTGGACTTTTCCTGCGCGTGCTGTGTCATGCGCACGATGAGCTGCTGCAGGGAGACGGGCGCGACGTCGAGACCCGCCGCGGTGAGGCGTGCGCGGTCCTCGGGGCTGAGTGCACCGAGCACCGTCGCGGATGAGACGCGGCCCAGGCTCTCGCGGTGGATCACCTCACGGCCGACGACGAAGGCGTCGACGGCTGCCGAGTCGCCGACGATGTTCGTGGCCCGATCGCGCACCGAGTCGGTGTCTTCGTCCATCACGATGCGGCCGCGGTCGATCACGAGGACCCGCTCGATGAGATTGGACACTTCGTCGATGAGATGGCTCGACAGGATGACTGTCCGCGGCACGATGGCGTAGTCCTCGAGGAGCCGGTCATAGAAGATCTGCCGAGCGACGGCGTCGAGACCGAGGTAGGGCTCGTCGAAGAACGTGATCTCGGCGCGAGCGGCAAGTCCGATCACCACGCCGACGGCCGAGAGCTGACCGCGGGAGAGCTTCTTGATCGTCTTCTTGAGCGGCAGCTGGAAGTCGTCGATCAACTGATCTGCGAGCTCCTGATCCCAGTTCGGGAAGAACAGGCGTGCCGAGCGGAAGGCGTGCCGCGGCGTCGCATCCTCGGGGTACTTCTGACTCTCCCGCACGAAGCACATCCGCTGCAGGACCCGCGCGTTCTCGTACGGGTTGGCGCCGAAGACGCGGATGTCGCCCGACGTCGCGAAGTTCTGCGCCGTGAGGATCGACATGACCGTCGTCTTGCCGGCACCGTTGCGACCGAGGAGTCCGTAGATCCGGTCTTTCTCGATCGTGAAACTCACGTCATCGACGGCGAGCGTCTCGCGGTACCGCTTCGTGAGGTTCTTCACCTCGATCACTGGGTTCATCGTGCGGGTCCTTCCATGGTGGTCTTTCGCGCTGCGCGGTCTCGCAGCAGAGAAGCGAGGTCGGCGGCGTCGAGTCCGATCGTGCGCGCCTCGTCCAGAAGCGGGTCGAGGTAGCGTTCGGCGAACGCGGCGCGGCGCTCCGACAGGAGCATTTCGCGCGCGCCGTCGGCGACGAACATCCCGATGCCGCGACGCTTGTGGAGCACGCCCTTGTCGACGAGCATGTTGATCCCTTTCGCGGCCGTCGCGGGGTTGATGCGGTAGAAGGCGGCCAGCTCGTTGGTGGACGGGGCCTGGCTCTCTTCGGCCAGGCTGCCGTCGACGATCGAGTCCTCGACGCGTTCCGCTATCTGCAGGAACAGCGCTCTGCCGTCAGCGATCACATGAACCTCACTGGGTTGGTTACTTACTTGACTAGCTAACCATGCATCAAGGCCGACCGCTTGTCAACCGCCCCGCGGATTTGGGCGACTCCAAGCCAGCCGACTAGGGTCGGTCGAGGCCTTCCGAGGCCACGCACGACCAGTCCGCGACCGCCATGCCGCACCTTCTGGGAGCCGGCGACGGGGGGCGTACGGTCGGCGGTCCAGGCGACGGACCCGATGTGTGTCGCCGCGCGCGGCCTTCTGACCCTTCATGTCAGTGCAGGCGCATCCAGGATCGTCACCCGGGCGTAACCGATGCCGCTCCGAGGCAGGACGCGGCCGAGGCGAAGCACGTGAGCACAGCACCTGACACCGTTCCCGCCATCGAGGCACGGAACATCTACAAGGTCTTCGGACGCAACCCGAGGGATGCCGTCAAGCGGCTCCGCGCCGGCGAGTCCCGGGCCGACGTGAGCGACGTCGGGACGGCGGCCGTCATCGATGCCGGATTCACCGTCGCCCCGGGCGAGATCTTCGTCATCATGGGCTTGTCCGGGTCCGGCAAGTCCACCATCATCCGGATGCTCAATGGGCTGCACGACGCCACGGCCGGCACCATCTCGGTGTACGGCGACCCCATCACCGACATCCCGCCGAATCGTCTGCGCGAGCTGCGTCGCGATCGGATCTCGATGGTCTTCCAGCACTTCGCTCTGCTGCCGCACCGCACCGTCGCCGCGAACGTCGCCTATCCCCTCGAGCTGCGCGGAGTGTCCAAGGCCGAGCGCGTCGCCAAGGCCCACGCGATGCTCGCGCTCGTCGGGCTCACGGGCTGGGGCGACAAGCTGCCGGCCCAGCTGTCGGGAGGCATGAAGCAGCGCGTCGGCATCGCGCGAGCGCTCGCCGCCGACACCGACATCCTGCTCATGGACGAAGCGTTCAGCGCTTTGGACCCGCTCATCCGCCGCGAGATGCAGGAGCAGCTGCTCGAGCTGCAGCAGAAGCTGCAGAAGACCATCGTCTTCATCACGCACGACCTCAACGAGGCGATGTTCCTCGGCGACCGGATCGCCGTCATGCGCGACGGGCGCATCGTGCAGACGGGCACCCCCGAAGACATCCTCACCGACCCCGCGAACGACTACGTCGAGCAGTTCGTCCAGGATGTCGACCGCGCGCGCGTGCTCACGGCTGCCAACGTGATGGAGCGACCGCGGCCCGTCGTCACCGACACGGCCGGGCCGCGCACGGCGTTGCGCCAGATGCGGGATGCCTACATGTCCGCCCTGTACGTCATGGGCCGCGACCGGCGCCTGCTGGGGATCGTGACCGATCGCGACGCCGTCAGGCTCGTACGACAGGGCACGACGACCCTCGCCTCGATCATCAAGCCTGTGCCGCAGAGCGTGCGCGAAGACGAAGTGCTCATGAACCTCTTCGTGCCGGCGGTCGAGTCGCCGCTGCCCTTGGCCGTCACCGACACGGAAGACCGCCTCGTCGGCGTCATCCCCCGCGTGACGCTGCTCGCCGCGCTCGGCCCCGGCCCCGGTGCGACGGAAGAGATCGCGCTGCCGCTGCCGCCCGTTCCGCAGGCCGAGATCGACGCCGTCCTTGGTGAGGCCGACGCCGTCGCCCAAGAGGCCGGCGACGGCGAGGCGGTGCGCTGATGGATGGCTTCCGGATTCCGATCGGCAGTTGGGCGAAGGCCGTCATCGACTGGATCAAAGCGAACCTCGATTGGCTGCTGGACGGTGTCGCCGATGGCGCGCGCTGGCTCGTCTCGGGGCTCACCGACGTGCTGCTGGCCACCCCCGTGCCGCTCGCGATCCTTCTCTTCGCCCTGATCGGGTGGCTGGTGCGCTCGTGGCAGGTCGCGGTCGGCACCGTCATCACGTTCGTGCTCATCGTCGGCATGAACATGTGGGTGGCCTCGATGCAGACTCTCGCGCTCGTGCTCGTCGCGACGGTCGTCGCCGTGGCGATCGCGATACCTCTCGGAATCTGGGCGGCGCGCAACACCACGGTCAGCAGGATCGTGAAGCCGGTCCTCGACTTCATGCAGACGATGCCCGCGTTCGTCTACCTGATCCCCGCGATCGTGTTCTTCAGCATCGGCGTCGTGCCCGGCATGGTCGCCACCGTCATCTTCGCGCTGCCGGCAGGAGTGCGTCTGACCGAGCTCGGCATCCGGGGCGTCGATTCCGAGACAGTCGAAGCGGGGTACGCCTTCGGCGCCAAGCCCGGGCAGATCCTGCGCGGCATCCAACTGCCCCTCGCGATGCCGACCATCATGGCCGGCGTCAACCAGGTCATCATGCTCGCGTTGTCGATGGTCGTCATCGCAGGCATCGCCGGGGCCGACGGCCTCGGCAAAGAGGTCGTGGCGGCGGTATCCACCCTGAACGTGCCGCAGGGCGTCGAAGCAGGCCTCAGCGTCGTCTTCGTCGCGATCTTCCTCGACCGCGTCACAGCGGCTCTCGGCAACCCCCATGACTACCGTTCGTCGCTGCTGGGCATGCTCGCCCGGCACCGCGAGGCACGGGAGAAGGCCTCAGCAGAGGCACCCGCGATCGAGACGGTCCCCGTACCCGCCTCGTGAACACATACGGAACGCATGAACGTATACGAAAAGAAAGAGATCATATGAAACCCCGCAACATCACTGCATTCCTGGCACTCGGCGCGGCAACGAGCCTCGTGCTCGCCGGCTGCAGCAGCGACAACGGTGACAACGGATCCGACGGCGCCGACGCCGGCGCGGCCGACGAGTGCAGCACGATCACGCTCGGCTTCCTCCCCTCGTGGACGGACGGCCTGAGCACGGCATACCTGCTCGAGAACCAGCTCGAGAAGCTCGGCTACACGGTCGAGATGAACACGCTCACCGAGGCCGGCCCGCTCTACACGGCTCTGGCCGAGGGCGACATCGACATCTATCCGTCGGCCTGGCCCGAGCTGACCCACTCCGCCTACATGGATGAGTACGGCGACCGCATCGAAGACCTCGGCGCCTACTACGACAACGCCAAGCTCACGATCGCGGTGCCGACGTACATGGACATCGACTCGATCGAAGACCTTGTCGGAAACGCCGACCGTTTCAACGGCACGATCTACGGCATCGAGCCGGGCGCCGGCCTCACGCGCCAGGCGAAGGAAGAGATGATGCCCGCCTACGGGCTCGACAGCGAGTACGAGCTGGTGACGTCGTCGACCGCGGCCATGCTCACCGAGCTCGACAGCCGGATCGATGCGCAGGAGGACATCGTCGTGACGCTGTGGCGTCCGTTCTGGGCCAGCGACGCGTTCGATATCAAGGACCTCGAAGATCCGCTCGGCGCCATGGGCGACCCCGAGGCGCTGCACTTCCTGGGCACCGAGGGCTTCTCGGACCGCTGCGGCGAGGCCGCCGATCTCATCGCCGGTATTCAGCTGGACGACGCGCAGTACGGCGCGCTCGAAGACCTCGTCGTGAACGAGTTCGACGAGGGCCAGGAGCGCGAGGCGGTCCAGGCATGGCTCGACGCGAACCCCGACGCATTCGACACCGTCATCACGAACTGATGGTCTGAACCGAACGACCCCGGCGCCTGCGCCGGGGTCGTTCGTCGTTTCGCGCGCCCGTCAGGCCGGGCGCGGGGGTCGGATGCCGGGGCTCGGCGCGGAGGGCAGCTGCAGCGAGACCTGGCTCTCGAGCCCCTCGATCGCGTCGTCGGACAGCGAGATCAGTCCGTCGAGCTCTTCGCGCACGCGCTTGTAGGCGACCTGGCGTTCCGCCGGTGTCGCGGCCTGATCGACCGCGATCGTGAGCAGCTGCTGAGCCTTGTCGAGGCGGCGCCGCTCGCTCTCGCTGAATGTCGAGGCCTTCAGCCGGCGGGCATCCCGCTCGGCGACGTCGAAGGCCACTTCGTAGTCGATGACGGCATTGCGGTACTCCGCCAGCTCGTCGGCGGTCACGCGGGCTTTGGGAGACGCGGGTCGCAGAGCATCGGCTGCGCGCTGCGCCCGCAGGAACGCGGCCGTCAGCGGCTGGCGGCCGTCGCTCATGGCGGGGAAGGCGATGAGCTTGGCGACGTCGAGCTCATAGTCGAGCCAGCGAGCCATGACGGCATCGTGCGTTGCGAAGAGCCTCGCGAGCTGCGTGGCCTGCGACTCCTGTGGCGCGGCGACTACCGCTCCTGACGCACTCGCCGCGCGAAGCTCGCTGCGGGCCTTCAGTATCTCGAGCTTCTGCTTGTGGCGGCGCTTCGCGCGTCGCTCCCACGAGCGGGCGGCACTTCCTGCCACGCCGACAGCTGCGCCGCCGAGCGGGAAGATCAACCACCAGTACCCCTCCCAGAGGGTGACGAGGGTCTCCATCAAGATCTCTTTTCGCCCGAAGGCCGTGAGGTGCGGGCGGGGATCGGCCACACGGTCCGCTGCGTCGGGGGTGGGGCAGGGTCGGACGCCGCCGCGCGCGCTGTGTCGCCGGGATGACCGGGCTCGACAGCGGTCGTGGGGCGCGGCGCGCGCGAAGCGCCGCCGGGGCGTGGCGTCCGCGTCTGTGCTGCTGCCGCTGCTCCGGCGAGGCGGGCCTCGGCTTCGGCATAGGCGAACGCGGCGCCGTATCGCGCGATGGCGGCCCGATAGGCGGCATATTCCTCGGGACGCATGCGCGCGAGCGGCTGGGCGGGACGAAGCCGGTGGGCGTCGCTCTGCGCCCGCAGGAATGCGAGCGTCGCCGGGTGGTTGGCGTCGCTCATCTGGGGAAACGACATGAGGGCGAGCGGATCGGTCTCATACTCGAGCCACCGCGCCGTGATGGCGTCGTGCTCGTGCAGAAGCCGCTCCAGCGGCAGGGGATCATTCGGTCCCGCGGCCACCCGCCGGGCATCGACCGCTTTGACGTGGGTGCGGGAGGCCCGCAGCGCCATCGTCGCGCTCTTGTACGCCTGGCGCGCGCGCTGCAGGTCGCGCTTCGCATCGGCGACGCTCGGCGCGCCCGGCATCGGGTTCGCGCGATGCGCCTGTGCCAGCTGCACCCGGGCCTGCGCGGCGCGGACCTCGGCGCGCGCCTCGAGCATGCCGCGATACGCGAGCTGCACATCGTGGCGAGCTGCCTCGACTTCGAGCCGCTTGGCCCGCCATCTGCTCATCGTGCCCTTCGACCGTCGTCGGCGCGTGGTCGCAGCGGCATAGCCGACGCCCGCGGCACCGGCGGTCGCAGGCGCGATCCACCAGAACTCGGCGACGAACACCAGAAGCGGCTCCACCCTCCGATGCTAACCGCCGCACCCGACGCGCGGGAGGTCGCCGGGATCAGCCGAAGAGCAGGGCGATGACGGTCGCGCCACCGCCGACGAGGATGAGGGAGACGATGACCACCCACGCCACCGTCTTGATCCGGCGCTGCCGTGCGTCGTCGTAGTTGCCGTACTCGTCGTCGCTCATGCCGATCAGGTTAGCGTGCGACCGGCTCGGCGACCGTAGGGCCGAACGCGGCGGGCAGCGTCGAGGTCGCCCGCTCGTACAGCTCGGGCAGCGGCACGGTGAACAGGCCCTGCACTTCGAGAGCGGCGACGCCGTCTTCGCTCGGCGAATCGGTCACGCCGATGCGCAGCACGGGATAGCCGCGACCCTCGCACAGCCCGCGGAACTTGACGTCGTCTTCGCGCGGAACGGTGACGAGGACGCGGCCTGTCGACTCCGAGAAGAGCGCCGTCGCGACGTCGACACCGTCGCGCTCGACGATCTCGTCGAGCCACACGCGGGCGCCGACGCCGAAGCGCAGCACGGCCTCGCCGAGGGCCTGCCCGAGTCCGCCGCCGGACAGGTCGTGCGCCGACGAGATGAGCGACTGCTGTCCTGCGGCGTGCAGCAGCTCGGCGAGCTTGCGCTCCTGCCCGAGGTCGACCGCGGGCGGACGACCGCCGAGGTGACCGTGCACGGTACCCGCCCACTGCGATCCGCTGAGCTCGGTCGAGGTGACACCGAGCAGGTAGATGTTCTCGCCGGCATCCTGCCAGCCCGAAGGGATGCGGCGCGCGACGTCGTCGATGATCCCGAGCACGCCCACGACGGGGGTCGGGAAGATCGGCTGGTCACCGGTCTGGTTGTAGAACGAGACGTTGCCTCCCGTGACGGGGACGCCGAGTTCGAGGCATCCGTCGGCGAGGCCGTCGACGGTCTGCGAGAACTGCCACATGACCTCGGGGTTCTCGGGGCTGCCGAAGTTGAGGCAGTCCGTGACGGCGGTCGGGATCGCGCCCGTCACAGCGACGTTGCGGTATGCCTCGGCGAGGGCCAGCTTGGCGCCCTGGTACGGGTCGAGCTGGCAGAAGCGGCTGTTGCAGTCCGTGGCGATCGCGAATCCGAGACCGGACTGCTCGTCGACGCGGATCATGCCGGCGTCGTCGGGGAAGGACAGCGCCGTGTTGCCGAGCACGTAGTAGTCGTACTGGTTCGTGATCCACGACGTGTCGGCGAGGTTCGGGCTCGAGACGAGCTGCAGGAACTGACGACGCAGCGTGTCGGGGTCGAGGGCACGCGGCAGCGCCGACGCGGAGTCATCCTGCAGGGCGTCGATCCACGTCGGGTAGGCGACGGGCCGCTCGTAGACGGGTCCGTCGACCGCGACCGTCGACGGATCGACGTTGACGATCTCTTCGCCGTGCCAGAAGATCTGCAGGCGTCCGTCGCCCGTGACTTCGCCCAGGACGCTCGTCTCGACATCCCACTTGGAGGTGACGGCGAGGAACGCGTCGAGCTTCTCGGGCGCGACGATCGCCATCATGCGCTCCTGGCTCTCGCTCATCAGGATCTCTTCGGGAGTGAGCGTGGAGTCGCGAAGCAGAACGCTCTCGAGGTCGACGCGCATGCCCGATCCGCCGTTGGCGGCCAGTTCGCTTGTCGCGCACGAGATGCCCGCGGCACCGAGGTCCTGGATCGCCTCGACCAGCTCGCCCTGGTAGAGCTCGAGGCAGCACTCGATGAGCACCTTCTCGGCGAACGGGTCGCCCACCTGAACGGCGGGGCGCTTGGTCGGACCGGCCTCATCGAACGAGTCGGATGCCAGGATCGACGCGCCGCCGATGCCGTCACCGCCCGTGCGGGCTCCGAACAGCACGACCTTGTTGCCCGCGCCCGAGGCGTTGGCGAGCTTGAGGTCTTCGTGACGCAGCACGCCCACGGCGAGGGCGTTCACGAGCGGGTTCGCCTGGTACACCGAGTCGAAGACCGTCTCGCCGCCGATGTTGGGCAGGCCCAGGCAGTTGCCGTAGAACGAGATGCCGCTCGTCACGCCGTGCACGACGCGGGCCGTGTCGGGGTGGTCGATCGCACCGAAGCGCAGCTGGTCCATGATCGCGACGGGGCGCGCGCCCATCGAGATGATGTCGCGGACGATGCCGCCGACGCCGGTCGCCGCGCCCTGGAACGGCTCGATGTAGCTCGGGTGATTGTGCGACTCGACCTTGAAGGTGACCGCCCAGCCCTCGCCGATGTCGACGACGCCCGCGTTCTGACCCATGCCCACCATGAGGCGGGTCTTCATCTCGTCCGAGACCTTCTGGCCGAATTTGCGCAGGTAGATCTTGCTCGACTTGTACGAGCAGTGCTCGCTCCACATGACGGAGTACATCGCCAGCTCACCGGATGTGGGGCGGCGGCCGAGGATCCGGCGGATCTCGGCGTACTCGTCGTCCTTGAGTCCGAGCGCCGCGTACGGCTGCTCTTTCTCAGGGGTGGCGGCGGCGTTCTCGACGGTGTCGGCGACGGCCGCGGAATTCTGCAGGGGGGTGGTCACGCGGCTCAGCTCCAGGAATCAAGGGGTGCCGTACGCCCCAAGTCTAGTTCCGGGGCGGGGGGCGTCGTGCCCACGCCGTGACCCCGCAGCACGTCGCGCGAAGAAGGGCTTGTGCTCGCGGCATCCCGAGCGTAACGTACAACCAAATGGTTGTGCAAAAGGAACCCAGCGATGACGAGATCGACCGCGTCTTCCAGGCGCTCGCCGACACGACGAGGCGCGACATCGTGCGGCGCACGATCGACGACGAACTGTCGATCTCGGTTCTGGCTGCTGATTACGACATGTCGTTCGCCGCGGTGCAGAAGCACGTCGCGGTGCTCGAGGCGGCGCGTCTCATCATCAAGCGCGCCGAAGGGCGCGAAAGACTCGTGCGAGCGGATCCGGTCATGATCGCTCGCGCCCGTTCCCTGCTCGCACGCTACGAAGAACTCTGGCGTGCCCGCATCTCTCGTCTGGACTCGCTCCTGTCCGGCCCCGCGCCGGAGCACGTGAAACCGTCCGAACCCTCCGCACAAGAAGGAGCTTGATCATGCCTGTCACCGAAGTCACGACCGACCCCGAAGCGCTCACCATGACGCTCACGGCCGAGTTCGACGCGCCCGTCGAACGGCTCTGGACCGCGTTCACCGATCCCAGCCAGCTCGAGCGGTTCTGGGGCCCGCCCGGATGGCCGGCCAGCTTTCCGACGTTCGACCTCTCGGTCGGAGGGCGCGCCGTCTACACGATGACGAGCCCGCAGGGCGAGACGTCATCGGGGTCGTGGGAGTTCCTCGAGATCGACGAGCCGCGCGGCTTCACCGTGCTCGACAACTTCGTCAACGATGACGGCGCGCCGCTCGAGGGGATGCCCGCCATGCGGGTCGCCTTCCGGTTCGAAGCGACCGACACCGGGTCGCGGCTGGTGAACACGACGTACTTCGACTCGGCCGACGCCCTCGAGCAGGTCGTCGCGTTCGGAGCCGTCGAGGGATCGAGGATGGCGATCAACCAGCTCGACCGCGTGCTGCAAGGGCTGCGCGAGTATGCGGCCGGCAAGGGCACGCGCACCGAGATCCTCGATGACACCCACGTGCGCATCACGCGGCTGATCGAAGGACCGCGTGACCTCGTCTGGCGCGCGCACACAGAGCCCGACCTGATCCGGCAGTGGATGCTGGGGCCCGATGGCTGGCGCATGTCGGTGTGCGACGTCGACCTCTCGGTCGGCGGGCGGTATCGGTACGAGTGGGAGCCTCTGCCGGGCGTGGAGGGGGAACGCTTCGGATTCGACGGTGAGACGGTGCTCAGCGAACCGCCGCGCCGCGGTGTGACGACCGAGCACATGACGGGCACCGATTATCCATCGACGCTCAACGATCTGCAGCTCGAAGAGGAAGACGGCGCGACGCTCATCACGACGCTCATCGAGTACCCCGACAGCGCGACGCGCGACATGGTGCTGGCGACCGGCATGGCCGACGGGATGGAGTCGAGCTATGCGCGACTGGAGCGCGTGCTCACCGAAGCATGATCACGACGGCGCGGTGTGCCGCAAGCCGTCGGGGAGAAGCGGCTTCCCGGCCCTAATATCGCGCCATGGACTTCTCTTTTGCGTTCACCCCCGACCTCATCGCCGTCTTTCTGACGCTGTTCGTGCTCGAGGTTGTGCTGGGCGTCGACAACGTCATCTTCATCTCGATCCTCTCGTCGAAGCTGCCCAAGGAGCAGCAGGCGAAGGCGCGCAACCTGGGGCTCACGCTTGCGATGCTGATGCGCATCATCCTGGTCTTCTTCGCCGGCTGGCTCATCACGCTGACCGAGGAGATCATCTCGATCGGCGACCTCGGGTTCTCGTGGAAGGACTTCATCCTCATCGCGGGTGGTCTCTTCCTCGTCTACAAGGCGGTCACCGAGATCCATCACAAGCTCGAGGGTGCCGAGGAGTCCGAGGGCACCTCGAACGGCAAGGGCGTGACGTTCGGATCGGTCATCGCGCAGATTCTCGTGCTCGACCTCGTCTTCTCGCTCGACTCGGTCATCACGGCGGTCGGCATGACGACCAACATGCTCATCATCATCACGGTGGTCGTGCTGTCGTTCGGCATCATGCTGTTCGCTGCGAAGTTCATCTTCGAGTTCGTCAACGCACACCCCACGGTCAAGATGCTCGCTCTGTCGTTCCTCCTGCTGATCGGCGTGTTCCTCATCGCTGAGGGCTTCGGCTTCCACATCGACAAGGCCCTCATCTACGGCCCGATGGCGTTCGCGATCTTCGTCGAGGCGCTCAACCTGTTCGCCGCCTCGCGCAAGGCCAAGCGGGCGCACCGAGCGAGCAGCGCCGTGCAGCTGCGACCGCGGTACCCCGATGTCGACGAATCGATCGCCGTCGCGGCGGCCCTGTCGACGGCGCCGGGTGCAGGTTCGGTCGGTCTGTCCCGCAAGCCCGTCGACGGTGAGGTGACCCCGGGCGAGGAGCGCCGCGGCCTGGGGTGACACGCAGGCCGCGGCGCGGCGCGGCGCTCAGTGGAAGGGGCAGCGGATGCGACCGCCCGACCGCGGCTGGGTCGGCACCCGTCGCAGATTGACCTCCGCGAAGGCGACGAACCGGGCCACGGCGATGCGGTCTCAGGTGCCGGAACGGTCGGCCGTGTCCGGGTGATGGAGGAAGTACGTGGTCCGGCGGATGGGCGTGGCGGGTACTTCCGCGGCACGGTCGGCTCGACGGCGGGCGTAGAACACGAAACCCAGCCCGGCAGCTATCAGAAGGATGGAGAGCGTGGCCGTGGGGGCTTCCGCTCCACTCTCGGCAAGTTCAGGAGGCGCGGCATCAGTGTTGCCGCCTGCTGCTGCCGCTGCCGCTGCCGCTGTCGCTGCTGCTGCTGCTGCTGCTGCGACGGTAACCGTGTACGTGGCAACCGCGTCTGGGGCGGTGCCGTTCGAAGCGGTGATGTCGAATGTGTAGGTTCCGGCGACGGTGGGTTCTCCGGCGATCGTGCCCGTCGTGGCGTCCAGCGTGAGGCCCGGCGGGAGTGCGCCGCTGGAGGTTGTGAATGTGACGGTCGGTGTCCCAGACGCGGTGATCGTGTGCGAGTAGGTGTCGCCGACGGTGCCGGCCGTCGGTGCGGCGGATGTGATCGCGGGGCTCGTGCTCACCTCTCCGGCCGGGGCGCAGCCGGTCGGTGTGGTGATGGTGTTGGTGTCGAGCGTGACGGCGCCGGTTCGAGCGAGCAGGCGGCCCGCAATGGTCGCCCCCGTCTGTGCGGTGACGGATTCGTTGGCCATGACGGTCCCGACGAACTGGGCGCCGGGCTCGATCGTCGCGGAGCTGCCGATCTGCCAGAACACGTTACACGCGCTGCCACCACCCGTCACGGTGATGATCGAACCGGAGCTGATAGTCAGCGTCGACGCTGCTTGGAACACCCATACCGATTCCGCCGTGCCTGCCAGCGTCAAGGCGCCGGTGAGGGATAGTGCGCCTCCCGAATAAACCCCCGGTGTCAGTGACTGTCCGGTGAGGTCGCCCAGCCCGGTTGCGGTCGGAGTCAGGCTGGCTGCAATCCCGTACGCCGTCGTCAGGTCTACCTGCGCTTGCGCTGCGACCGCGTCGGTGGCATGGATGGTTCCGTTCACGATCCCGGGCCCGAATCCCGTGATCGCGGAGCCAGGGCTGAGGCCCAGGTCGCCACTGAGAGTCGAGGGTCCCGTGTTCGTCACTGTCGATGCGCCAAGAACCGAGAATGGCGCGGCGGTGCCGAGATTGACCGGACCGTCGATCTTCGTGTCCGCAAACGCCGCCGTTCCAGGCAGGAGCATCAGGGCGACGAGGCCCGCGATGACGGTGGTCAGGGCTGAACGTGAGGGGGGCTTGACCAAATTATTCGATCTCTTTCGCTAGGGGTAACAAAGATCGTCAACCAAGGTCAACAGCATCTCCGTCTAGCCCAGATCTAGCACTCATTACCCGCCCGCGCCGAGGATCGAGCAGAAAGTCTACCTGATCGTGACGTTTGAGGACACGGCTGGCGATCCGTCGATGGGTGGTGTCGCGAGCGCTCAGTGGAAGGGGCAGCGGATGCGCCCCCCGGAGCGCGGCTTGGTCGGCAGCCGTCGCAGATTCACGTCGAGACCCTCGCCCAGAATGGTCAGTCGCGGGTCGCTGAGGGTCGCGACGGCGGCGGCGAGGCCGGCGATCGCGAGCTTCTCGCCGGGGCACCGGTGGCCATCCGCAACCGTTGCGCCACCGTGCGGCACGAACGCGGCGAGGGCCTCGTAGTCCTCGACGCCGACGAAGCGCTCGGGGTCGAATTCGTCGCCGCGGTCCCACGAGCGGTCGTCCGTGTCGGTGCCGAGGATGTCGAGCACGACGCGTCCACCTGCCGCGAGTTCGAGACCGTCGAGCTCGACGTCGGTGAGGGCCCAGCCCGGCAGCATCGGCACGAAGGGCGAGGTGCGGCGGATCTCCTGCGCGAACGCCGTCGCGAGGGGACCGCCCACCAGCGAGCCCCGCTCCGATGTCTCGGCGGCGATTCGTTCGCGCCATTCGGTGTGATCGTGCAGTCCCTTCGCTGCGAAGGCGACGAAACGGGCCACGGCGATCATGGGCCGCAGGCCATTCTGCAGCTCCACCCCGGCGAGCTTGGCAGGCAGGCGCTTGCCGGCCGGATCCCGGTGCCACGCCCATTCGTGCAGCGCCGTGCCCTCCGCAGCTTCGAGGCGACCCTCGCGGACCGCTTCGATGAGGCGCGCGGCGTGCCGGTCGGACCAGACCCGGTTCACCTGCGCGAGAACGAACGACGGCGAGTAGGGCGCGCCGAAACCGTCGACGATCTGCGCGAGCCGAGCGGCCCAGCGCGTCTGGGCGTCCGGCGTGCCGGGCAGCCCGGCCCAGCGCATGATCGCCCGCCCGAAGGCGTCGACCGCCGCGTCATAGGCACTGCGCTCGCCGCCGGCGAGCCACGCGTCGAGCTCGAGCTGCCATTCCTGGTCGAGGAGTGGCGTCAACCGCTCCACCTGCGCGTCTTCATAGGCGACGTCGACGAAGGTCGCCTTGCGGTGGCGGTGCTCCGCTCCGTCGAGGCTGTGCAACGAGTCGCTGCCGAAGAGCGTGTTCTGCACGATCTTCGGCATCGCGCCGTGCCGGGCGATGCGCTCGTCGTCGTAGAACAGGGCGACGCCCTCGGCGCCGCGCACGAGCATCGCGTCCTGGGCGAGCAGTCGCATCGGCGCCGACCTGGCGCCGTCGCGCACGCGGCTCCAGATGTGCGCGCTGAGGCCGAAGCCCCGCACGAGCAACGACGCGCCGTCTTCACGAAGGGGATGGGTTGAGGGCTGGTCGGTGTCGAACATCCCGTCACGATGCCAAAGGCCGAAGCGGCTCTCCAGGGGGCGAGGTCTTGTGGCGGCGTGTGCTATCGGCGCGCGTCCGCTCAGGCGCGGGCGAGCGCGTCCTCGAGCGCGACCCACGCGAGCATGGCGCACTTCACGCGCGCGACGTAGCGCGAGACGCCCGAGAGGGCGGCGGCATCCAGGTAGACGTCCTCATCGAGCGGGATCGCGCCGCGCGAGCGCAGTGCCGTGCGGAATCCGTCGATCAGGGCGGATGCCTCGGCTCGCGGCAGTCCTTCGGCGAGCTCGCTGAGCATCGAGGCGGAGGCTTGCGAGACCGAGCAGCCGGCGCCGTCCCACGTGACGTCGCGGATGGTGTGCCCGTCGTCGTCGAGCCGGACGCGCAGTGTGACATCGTCGCCGCACACCGGGTTGTGCTGGTGCGACGTGGCGTTGCGCCCGACCTCGTCGGCGAGCCCTTTGCCGCGCGGACGCTTGGAGTGATCCAGGAGCAGCTCCTGGTACAGCGCTTCGAGGCCGCTCATGCGCCGACTCCGAAGAACGGCCGCACGTCCGCGACGGCGTCGAGGAACACGTCGATGTCGTCCTCGGTCGTGAAGACCGACGTCGATGCCCGCACCGACGCCGTGAGAGCGAATCGTGCGTGCAGCGGCTTGGCGCAGTGGTGCCCCACGCGCACCGCGACACCGCGGTCGTCCAGGAACTGGCCCACGTCGTGCGCGTGCACACCCTCGACGTCGAACGCCGCGATCGCGATGCGCTCGACCCCGGCGGCATCGCCGAGCAGCCGCATCCCGTCGATCCCGCGCAGTCCTGCGAGCATGCGCTGCTCGAGCCGGCGCTCGTGGGCCAGGACATTCTGCATCCCGAGCCCGTCGAGATAGCGCACGGCGGCGGCCAGGCCGATCGCCTGTGAGACGGGCTGCGTGCCGGCTTCGAACTTCTGCGGCGGCGGCAGGTAGCCGGCCTCGTCGAGGGTCACGGTCGTCACCATCGATCCGCCCGTGAGGAAGGGCGGCAGGTCTTCGAGGACGTCGGTGCGCCCGAGCAGTCCGCCGACGCCGTACGGGCCGAGCATCTTGTGGCCGGAGAACGCCGCGAGGTCGACGCCGAGCTCGGCGAAGTCGACGGGCAGGTGCGGCACCGACTGGCACGCATCCAGCACCGTGAGCGCGCCGACGGCTCGGGCGAGCGCGGCGATCTCGGCGACGGGATTGACGATGCCGAGCACGTTCGAGACGTGCGGGAACGCCACGACGCGCGTGCGCTCGCCGATGACGGATGCCGCGACCTCGAGGTCGAGCGTGCCGTCATCGCGCACGGGGATGTGGCGCAGCACAGCGCCCGTGCGAGCGGCGAGCTCTTGCCAGGGGATGAGGTTGGCGTGGTGCTCGGTCTCGGTCACGACGAGTTCGTCGCCCGGGGTGAGGGCGAACCGCGCACTGCCGCGCCCCGCCGTGGCGTTGCCGATCGCGTAGGCGACGAGGTTGAGGGCAGCCGTCGCGCCGCTCGTCCACACGAGCTGGCCGGGGCGCGCCCCGAAGAATCGGGCGACGGTCGCGCGGGCGTCCTCGAACAGCTCGGTCGCCTCAGCGGCGAGGGTGTGTGCGCCGCGGTGCACGGCGGAATTCGCCCGGACGAGGAAGTCGACCTCGGCGTCGAGCACGACCTGCGGCTTCTGGCTCGTCGCTCCGGCGTCGAGATAGACGAGGGGCTTGTCGTTGAGGGTCTGCGACAGGATCGGGAAGTCTGCGCGCACAGCGGCGACATCGAAATCGGTCGTCGTGGCGGGCATTCCTCCAGGCTACGCCGGATCTCGTGATCGAAGGCCCGGGCCGCAGTCGGTCAGATACCCGTCAGCCGAGGAACTCCCGCGCGGCCACGACGAGCGCGTCGACGCCGTTCTCGAGGGTCGGGTGCAGCACGGGCGCATAGAACGGGGAGTGGTTGGTGGGGATGTCGCTCGCGATCGTGCCGGCTGCCGTGGCCGTCGCGTAAGCGTCGGGGTCGACACCGCCCCAGAACCAGAACACGAGGGGCGCACCGGATTCGCGGGCGAACCACGAGACGTCCTCACTGCCGGTGTACATCCCCGGGTCGGTGACGGTCCCCTCGCCGAAAGCGCGGTCGAACGCGAGGGTCAGCCGCGCCGTCGCGGCGACGTCGTTGATCGTCGGGGGCAGCGAGTGGATGGTCGTGAAGGTGGGTTCCTGCTCGGCTCCGGATGCCTGTGCCTCGGCCCGCACGATGCGCTCGACCTTCTCGAGCACGGCGGCGCGGGCGGTGTCGTCGGGATACCGCAGGCTCAGCTCGAGGCGCGCCTCGGCCGGGATGATGTTGTTCTTCAGGCCCGCGTGGATCGAGCCGACCGTCACGACGGCGACATCGCGCGGGTCGACTTCGCGCGAGACGATCGTCTGCAGTCGCATGACGGTCGCCGCCGCCATGACGACGGGATCGATCGTCGAGTGCGGCCGCGACCCGTGGCCGCCGCGGCCGAACAGCGTCACCGTCACACCGTCGGATGCCGCCATCTGCGTGCCGCTGCGCACGCCGATCGTGCCCGCCGGCAGCGGTGTCACGTGCTGGCCGAGGACGATGTCCGGCCGCGGATACCGCTCGAGCACGCCGTCGGCGATCATCGCTTGCGAACCCGCGCCGTACTCCTCTGCCGGTTGGAAGACGGCCACCACGGTGCCCGACCACTCGTCCTTCGTCGCGACGAGCCGCTCGAGCGCGCCGATCAGGGCGGTGACGTGCATGTCGTGTCCGCACGCGTGCATGACGGGCACATCGAGACCCGAGGGGTCGACGCCGCGGGCCGTGGAGGCGTAGGGGAGTCCGGTCCGCTCTTCGACGGGGAGGCCGTCCATGTCGGCGCGCAGCCACACGACGGGGGCTTCTCCGTTGCGGATCACGGCCACCAGGCCCGTGCGGCCCACGCCCTGTTCGACCTCGAGCCCGAGATCGGCGAGGTGTCGCGCGATGACACCCGCCGTGCGGGTCTCTTGGAAAGACAGCTCCGGGTGTCGGTGCAGGTCGATGTACAGCGCTTCGAGGTCGATGGCCATGGCGCCGAGCCTACGTCCGTGCCCCGCGGGCCGACGGTCTCAGCAGGGCGCGTCAGAGCCGCGCGGTCGAATCGCGGACGATGAGCTCGTACGGAAGCCGGGCGGGGTCGTGCGCACGCCCCGGCGCTTCGAGCTCGTCGAGGAGCACCTCGGCGGCCCGCTCGCCCTGGCCGCGAGGAAACTGGTCGACCGTCGTCAGTCGGAAGAACTCGCTGTGCTCGTGACCGTCGATGCCGATGACCGACAGATCCTCGGGCACGCGGCAGCCGAGTGCGCGGGCAGCCATGAGCGCGCCGATGGCCATTTCGTCCGACGCGGCGAAGATCGCCGTCGGGCGCACACCGGGGCGTTCGAGCAGCTGGCGGGCCGCCGCGTAGCCCCCTTCGATCGTGAAGTCGGCGGGTTCGTAGAGTGCGGCGCGGGCCGGGATGCCGGCATCCGAAAGCGCCTGCTCGAACCCGAGGCGGCGACGCGTCGGGATGTGGAAGTCGATGTCGAACTCGGGGCTCGCGCCGATGTGGGCGATGTCGCGGTGACCGAGGCCGAGCAGGTGCTCGGTCGCGAGTCGCGCGACCGAGACGTCGTCGACAGTGAGAGTCGTCAAGCGCGGGTTCGGTCCGCCGATCGCGATGACGGGAAGGCCCAGCTCGGAGAGGCGGTCGGTTTCGGCCTGGTCGAGGTCGAGGCCGATCGCGATGACGCCGTCGACGCGCTGCCGGCGCAGGAACGTCTCGAACACCTGGTGGCGCTCGCCGTGGTCGGCCGTGAGGCTGTAGAGCGTGATGTCGTAGCCGCGACGCATGAGAGCCGATGCGATGCCGCTCAGCACCGTCGAGAAGAACCAGCGATCCAGGAACGGCACGAGCACGCCGATGTTGCGCGTGCGGCCCGAGGCGAGGCTCGATGCCGACGCCGAGACGACGTAGCCGAGGCTCTTCGCCGCCGCTTCGACGCGGCTGCGCGTCGCCGCCGCCACGTGGCCGCGACCGCTCAGGGCGCGCGACACGGTCGCCGTCGAGACACCCGCCGCGCGGGCGACTTCACCGATGCTGACCACGTTGTCGCTTCCTGCTGTGATGACTCAGTCGTTGATGAGCCAGACCGATGTGTCGGCGGGCAGGGCGCCGTTCGACACGTCTCCGCTCGCGACCACAACGTTTCCGGCCGGCAGCGGGATCGGATGTGCGCCGACGTTGGCGATGACCGTGATGTCCCCGTTGCGGAACGCGATGACGTCGTCATCGAAACCGTCGAGCCACTGGAGCGAGCCCGCCCCGAGGCCGTGCGCGGCGCGCACCGCCAGCAGTTCGCGATACAGCGACAGAGTCGACTCCGGGTCCGAGGCCTGCACGTCGCGGGCGAGCGATGCCCACTCGGCGGGCTGCGGGAGCCACGATGCGCCCGTGTCGCTGAAGCCGTACGACGGGCCGTCCGCGGTCCACGGGATCGGCACGCGGCATCCATCGCGGCCGTAGCGTTCGCCGTTCGTGCGGAACCAGGTCGGGTCCTGGCGTGCGTCATCGGGGATGTCGATGACCTCGGGCAGTCCGAGCTCTTCACCCTGGTAGATGTAAGCCGAGCCGGGCAGAGCCAGCATGAGGGTCGTAGCAGCGCGCGCGCGGCGCAGCCCCACGTCGGCGAGCGGCTTGCCGGGGGACTTCGGGCCGATGCCGTGACCCTGCGGGTTCTCGGCGGTCAGCGCGAGACGCGACGCGTGGCGCACGACGTCGTGGTTGGACAGCACCCAGGTGCTCGGGGCGCCGACGGCGCCGTAGGCCTCGATCGAGCGGGTGATGACGGCGCGCAGCGCCGGTGCATCCCATCCCGTCTCAAGATAGGAGAAGTTGAACGCCTGGTCCATTTCGTCCGGCCGCACCCACAGAGCGGTCTTCTCGGGCGTCGAGAGCCATGCTTCAGCACACAGCGCTCGGTCGCCCGCGTACTCCGCGACCAGCTCATGCCAGTCGCGGTATATGTCGTGGACGCCCTCCTGGCCCCAGTACGGCACGTCGTCGGCTTCGCCGCCCATCGAGCCCCCCGCAGGGTCGGGCGTGTAGTCCGGCAGACCCTCGGCCTTGACGAGTCCGTGCGCGACATCGACGCGGAAGCCGTCGACACCACGGTCGAGCCAGAAGCGCAGGATGCGCCGGAATTCGGCGCGCACCTCTTCGTTGGACCAGTCGAAGTCGGGCTGCGACGAGTCGAACAGGTGCAGGTACCACTGGCCGGGGCTGCCGTCGGACTCGGTGATGCGCGTCCAGGCGGGGCCGCCGAAGACGGACTCCCAGTTGTTGGGGGGCAGTTCGCCGCTCTCGCCGGTGCCGTCGCGGAAGATGTAGCGCGCGCGCTCGGGGCTGCCGGGCGCGGACGCGAGGGCCTCCTGGAACCAGACGTGCTGGTCCGAGGAGTGGTTGGGCACGAGGTCGACGATGAGGCGGATGCCGCGCGCATGACTGGCCTCGAGCATCGCGTCGAAGTCGGAGAGCGTGCCGAAGAGCGGGTCGATGTCGCAGTAGTCCGAGACGTCGTAACCGGCGTCCTTCTGTGGGGAGCGCTGGAACGGGCTCAGCCAGATGGCGTCGATGCCGAGGGCCGCGAGGTCATCGAGCCGTGCCGTCACGCCGGGAAGGTCGCCGATGCCGTCGCCGGAGCTGTCCGAGAACGAACGCGGGTAGATCTGGTAGATCACCGCGGTGCGCCACCACTCGTCTCCGGCGGGGGATTCGATAGGCTCGGAGAGATCTTTCGACGTCATCGGACCAGGATAGTGCAAGCGCTTACATATCCGCCGATCCGGGTATCGTAGGCGGGTGACTGCAGCCCTCGCCCGTGCCGAATCGCTCATCCGCACGATCCCGGATTACCCCGAACCGGGCGTGATCTTCCGGGACATCACGCCACTTCTGGCCGATGCCGCGGCGCTGCGCACCGTCATCGACGCGATGATCGAACCCTTCGAGGGCCAGTTCGACATCGTCGCGGGTGTTGAAGCGCGCGGGTTCCTGCTCGCCGGCGCGGTCGCCACGGTCGCCGAAGTGGGCCTCGTGCCGATCCGCAAAGCGGGCAAGCTTCCCCGGCCCGCGGCGTCGGTCTCGTATTCGCTCGAGTACGGCACGGCCACGATCGAGGCGCACGACGACATCGCGCCCGGAACACGCGTGCTGCTGGTCGACGATGTGCTGGCGACGGGCGGCACGCTGCAGGCCGCGCACCAGCTCGTGCCGGCGCTGGGCGGGATCGTCGTCGCGACGAGCGTGCTGATGGAGCTCACCGCTCTCGGCGGGCGCCCGCTCGTGCCCGACACACACGCCGTCTTCACGGCCTGACGTCAGGTGCGGATCACGACGTTCAACGGCTCGTCGCCGGTCCGCACCCGATCGATCTGAGCGCGCAGCAGCGCCGTCATGCGTGGCTGCATCGCGTCGGAGTGACCGCCGACGTGCGGCACGATGAGGGCTCCTGGCAGCGACCACAGCGGGTGGTCGGCAGGCAGTGGCTCGGGGTCGGTCACATCGAGCGCAGCACGCAGGCGTCCGGACTCGACTTCGGCGACGAGCGCATCCGTGTCGATGAGCGATCCGCGCCCCACGTTGACGACGAGCGCGCCATCGGGCAGCGCGGCGAGGAAAGCCGCGTCGACCATGCGGCGGGTCGCGTCTCCTCCCGGCAGGGTGAGGATCACGACCTCGGCCTCGGGCAGCAGCGCGGCAAGCTCGTCGACGCCGTGCACGGCAACGCCGTTCTCGTCGCGGGCGCGAGAGGCGACGACGGTCACCACGGTCTCGAAGGGCGCGAGCCGAGCAGCGACGGCTTTGCCCACGCCGCCGTAGCCGAGCAGCAGCACGCGCCGATCGGCCAGGCTGCGCGTCTTCTCGGGCGCCCAGCGGTGCGCGTCCTGCGCACGCACGAACTGCGGCAGGCTGCGCTGAGCCGCGAGCGTCAGGGCGAGGGCGAGTTCGGCTGTCGACGTCTCGTGCACGGATGCGGCGTTGGCGAAGACGACACCGGGCGGAAGCAGACGGGCGAACCCGTCGTATCCGATCGACTCGCCCTGCACGAGTCCCACCGAGACGCGCTGCAGGCGGCCCAGCACTCGGGTCGTCGCCATGTAGGGCGGCATGACGATGTCGAAGTGGGCGCGCGGGGCGGGCTCTTCCATGGACCAGACGACGATCTCGACATCGTCGGGAAGGTCGCTGAGATCGTCGGCGAACTCCTGCGTGGGAACACTGATGACGAGGGGGCGGGTCACCGCTCCACGATATCGAGATGCCGGATGCCGCGGGCCAGGCGGCTGTGCCTCAGACGACTGCGCCCACGACGGCGGCGATCGCCGACGTGAAGAACGGCAGGCCGTCGACGCCCGAGCGCATCGCGGCGGGGGTGTTCGGGCCGAAGCCCTCTTCGACGGCGTGCTCCGGGTGCGGCATGAGGCCGACGACATTGCCGCGCTCGTTCGTGATGCCGGCGATGTCGCGCAGCGACCCGTTGGGGTTGACGCCGACGTAGCGGAAGGCGACGAGGCCTTCGCCTTCGAGACGGTCGAGCTCGGACTCCGAGGCGATGTAGCCGCCGTCGGCGTTCTTGAGCGGGATCGTGATCTCCTGGCCCGCCGTGAAGTCGCTCGTCCACGCCGTGTCGGCGTTCTCGACCCGCAGGCGCTGGTCGCGGCGGATGAACTGCTGGTGGGCGTTGCGGATCAGGCCGCCGGGCAGCAGGTGAGCTTCGACGAGCATCTGGAATCCATTGCAGATGCCGAGGATCGGCATGCCTTTCGCCGCGGCATCCGACACTTCGGTCATGATCGGCGCGTGAGCCGCGAGCGCGCCGGCGCGCAGATAGTCGCCGTAGCTGAAGCCTCCCGGCAGAACGAGCGCATCGACGCCGTCGAGGTCGTGCGAGCCGTGCCACAGGGCGACGGGTTCGCCGCCCGCGACGCGGATCGCGCGCTGCGCGTCGCGGTCGTCGAGCGAGCCGGGGAAGGTGATGACCCCGACGCGGGCGGTCATTCCACGACCTCGATGCCGACGACGTCTTCGATGACGGAGTTCGAGAGGATCTCGTCGGCGATGCGTCGGGCCGTGGCGAGCGTCGCGTCGTCGACCTCGCCCTCGACGGTGAGCTCGAAGCGCTTGCCGATGCGGACGCCGGTGATGGCGTCGACGCCGAGTCGGCTCAGCGCACCCGATACCGCCTTCCCCTGGGGGTCCAGCAGCTCGGCCTTGGGCATGACGTCGACGACGATGGTGGGCATGACGGGGCTCCGATGTCGCGGGGCGGGGGACCCTCACAGTCTACGGGGGCGCGCCCTACCCACCCGGCGTCCCCGCCGCAAGCTTCCGTCGCCGGACCCAGAACCGGGCTCTTGCGTTCGTGGGAGCGCTCCCGTAGTGTGGGCGCCACTTCGTGGGAACGCTCCCATGAACGACCGGCCGCCGGACTATGGCCGATCCCGCACGTAGCATCAACCGACCTGACAAACACAAAGGAGTGACAGTGAACACTCGTGCCATCCGCAGGGGCGCCGTGGCCGTGGCCGCCCTCTCAGCGACCGCCATGGTCCTCGCCGGCTGTTCCGGCGGGGGCGATTCGTCCGATTCCGGGGCCGACGGCGACGTGACCCTCACGCTCGCGACCTTCAACGACATGGGCTACACCGACGAACTCCTGGCCGAGTTCACCGAAGAGACCGGCATCAAGGTCGTGCACAACAAGGCGGCGACCTCGAACGATGCCCGCGCGAACTTCTTCCAGAAGCTCGGCAAGTCCGGCCTCGGCGACGTCGAAGCGGTCGAGATCGACTGGTTCCCCGAGATGATGCAGTACTCCGACCTCGTCGCCCCCGTGCCCGACGATCTGAAGGGCCGCTGGCTCGACTGGAAGGAGGCCGCCGCGACCGACGCCGACGGCAACCTCGTCGCGTACGGGACCGACGTCGGGCCGCAGGCCGTGTGCTACCGAGGCGACCTGTTCGAAGCGGCCGGACTGCCCAGCGACCGCGAAGCCGTCGCCGAGCTCTTCCCGACATGGGATGCCTTCTTCGAGGTCGGCGCCGACTACGTCGCCAAGACCGGCACGCCGTTCATCGATTCGGCCAACTCGGTCCTGCAGGGCCTCGTCAACCAGCTCGAGTTCGCCTACGAAGAGCCCGACGGCGCCATCATCGCCGCCGAGAACCCCGAGATCCGCGCCGCGTACGACACCGTCGTCGACAAGGCGATCCCGATCGCGGCGTTCCCTGCCCAGTGGGGCGACGACTGGTACGCGGCCATGGCCGGCGGCGAGTTCGCCGCCATGCTCTGCCCGCCGTGGATGCACGGCATCATCGCCGGTGAAGCGCCCGAGGTCGCGGGATGGGACATCGCGAACGCCTTCCCGGACGGCGGCGGCAACTGGGGCGGCTCGTACCTCGTCGTTCCCGCCAACGGCGCCAACGTCGAGGCCGCCCAGCAGCTCGCCGACTGGCTGACCGCTCCCGAGACGCAGCTCAAGGCGTTCGTCAACGCGGGCACCTTCCCGAGCCAGCTCGAGGCGCAGTCCAGCACCGACCTCACCGGCTACGTCAACGAGTACTTCAACGACGCCCCGACGGGTGAGATCGGCATCGATCGCGCCAACGCGATCGAGGTGTCGACCTTCAAGGGCCCGAAGTACTTCCAGTACCACGACGCCCTTCAGAACGCGATCACGCGCGTCTTCGACGGTCTCGAAGACAAAGAGAAGTCCTGGAACAACTGGCTGACCGAGATCTCGGCCTTCTGACACGGTCGCTGACCGATTGACCGGCGGGGGCGGATGCCACCACGCGGCGTCCGCCCCCGCTCCTCACCCTCTCGACGACGACGACGAAGGACGACTGTGACCGCGACGGGCACCATCAGACCGAGGGCCGAGGCCCCCACTGCAGGCAAGGCACCCCGAGTGATCTCGTTCTCCCACCGGCTGAGCCGCTGGGACGTGAAGATCTCGCCCTACCTGTACATCTCACCGTTCTTCATCATGTTCGCCGTCGTCGGGCTGTTCCCGATCGCGTACACCGCCGTCATCTCGTTCATGGACTGGGATCTCGTGCGCAATTCGGGTGAGTTCGTCGGGTTCGACCAGTACATCTGGATCCTCACGCAGCCGCACTTCTGGACGGCGATGCGCAACACGTTCAGCATCTTCCTGCTGTCCTCGATCCCGCAGTTGATCCTCGCGGTCTTCATCGCCGCCGTGCTCGACCGGAACATCCGCGCGAAGACGTTCTGGCGGATGAGCGTGCTCGTGCCGTTCGTCGTCGCCCCCGTCGCCGTCGGGCTCATCTTCAACGCGATCTTCGCCGACCAGTCGGGGCTTGTGAACTCGTGGCTCGGCGCGATCGGCATCTCGGCGATCCCCTGGCACGTCGAGCCGTTCTGGAGTCACGTCGCGATCGCGACGATGGTGAATTACCGCTGGACCGGCTACAACGCCCTGATCCTGCTCGCCGCGATGCAGGCCGTGAACCGGGACTACTACGAGGCGGCCACCGTCGACGGCGCCGGCCCGATCCGTCAGTTCGTCAACATCACCCTGCCCTCGCTCAAGCCGACCCTCATCTTCGTCATCATCACCTCGACGATCGGCGGGTTGCAGATCTTCGACGAGCCGCGCGTGTTCGACCAGTTCGGCCGTGGCGGCGCGGGGCAGCAGTGGCTCACAGTCACCCTGTACCTCTACGACATCGGCTGGGGGCAGTGGAACTTCGGCCGCGCGGCGGCGATGGCGTGGATCCTGTTCGTCGTCATCCTGCTCATCGGCCTCGTGAACCTGCTCGTCACACGCACGCTGCTGCGCGATGAAGGGCTGCGCTCCGAACTCACCAAACGTCAGCTGCGCGAGCGTGCGCGAGAAGCGAAGAAGAATGTGGGAGCCCGGCCATGAGCACACTCGGAACACCCACGCCGCTGGCCGTCGTGGAAGAGAACATCCCCAACGCCGGCCGCCGCCGCCGGGGCGCCCGAACCACGCGCATCCGCGGTACCCGACCGGGATTCTGGGCGTACGCGACACTCGCGGTCGTCTTCCTCTCGGCGATCTTCCCCCTCTACTGGTCGTTCATCATCGGATCGGGTGATGCCACGACGCTGCGTCGACCGTTCCCGTGGATCCCCGGTGGCAACTTCATCGACAACGCGGTCTCGGTCCTGAACAACCCCGCCGTGAACTTCTGGGGAGCGCTGTGGAACTCGATCTACAGCTCGTTCCTCATCGCCTCCGCCGTCGTGATCACCTCGACTCTCGCCGGATGGGCGTTCGCGAAGCTGCGGTTCCACGGCGGTGCGGGTCTGCTCGTCTTCGTCGTGGCGACCATGGCCGTGCCACAGCAGCTCGGCGTCGTGCCGCTGTACATCCTGTTCGCCGAGCTCGGATGGACGGGCCAGATCGGGGCCATCATCATCCCGGCCCTGACAAGCGCGTTCGGTGTGTTCTGGATGACGCAGTATCTGCGCCAGGCCGTGCCGAACGAGCTCATCGAGGCCGCGCGCGTCGACGGAGCGACGATGTTCCGCACGTTCCTCACGGTGGGTCTGCCCGCTGCGCGCCCGGCCGCCGCGATGCTCTTCCTCTTCACGTTCGTCGGCGCGTGGAACAACTTCTTCTGGCCGTTCATCGTGCTCGATCGCCAGAACCCGACCCTGCCGGTGGCGCTGTCGCTCCTGCAGTCCAACTACTTCGTCGACTACTCCGTCGTCCTCGCCGGTGTCGTCCTCGCCACCATTCCGCTCCTGCTGCTGTTCATCTTCGCGGGCAAGCAGCTCGTGAGCGGCATCATGGCCGGCGCCGTGAAGGGATAGCCCACCGTGACCACCGCAGACAGATTGGACCTCGTTCGCATGACCGCGTCCGCGCCTCGCTCGTTCCCGACGGACTTCCTCTTCGGAGCGGCAACCGCTGCCTACCAGATCGAGGGCGCCGCCTTCGAAGACGGCCGCCAGGCCTCGATCTGGGACACCTTCAGCCGCGTGCCCGGTGCCGTCGTCGACGCCGACAACGGCGATGTCGCGTGCGATCACTACCACCGGTACGCCGACGACGTCGCGCTCATGCAGCGCATGGGCCTGCAGACGTACCGGTTCTCGACCTCGTGGGCGCGGGTCGCCCCCGACGGCTCGACCCCGAACCCGACGGGCCTCGACTTCTATTCGCGCCTCGTCGACGAGCTGCTCGGCGCCGGCATCCTGCCGTGGCTGACGCTCTACCACTGGGACCTTCCGCAAGCGCTGCAGGACCGCGGAGGCTGGGCCTCACGCGACACGAGCGAGCGGTTCGTCGACTACGCGCTCGCGGTGCACGACGCCCTCGGGGACCGGGTCGGCGTGTGGACGACCCTCAACGAGCCGTGGTGCTCGTCGTTCCTGTCGTACACGGCGGGCGCCCACGCCCCCGGGCACCGCAGCGTCGAAGAAGGACTGCTCGCATCCCACCACCTGCTGCTCGGGCACGGGCTGGCCCTTCGCGAGCTGCGGGCCCGTGACGCGTCGCTCGACCTCGGCCTCACGCTCAACCTGACGGTGGCCGATGCCGCCGACCCGACCGACGCCCGTGACGTCGACGCCGCCCGACGCATCGACGGACAGTTCAACCGGTGGTTCCTCGACCCCATCTTCCGCGGGGCGTACCCCGCCGATGTCGTCGAGGACATCCGGGCCGTCGACGCAGACGCCGTCGCCGCCTTCGAAGCGGCCGTCCTGCCGGGCGACCTCGAGGCGATCTCGACGCCCATCGACACGCTCGGCGTGAACTACTACCACGGCGAACTGGTGAGCGGCACGCCGGACGGCGAACCGCTGCCGTCGAGCAACCCCGCGATCGCCCGCGAGACCGGCTCGCCCTTCCCCTCGCACGACGGGATCCACTGGCGTGAGCGGGGCCTGCCCCGCACGGCGCAGAACTGGGAAGTGCAGCCCGAAGGGCTCACGCGCCTACTCACCCGGGTATGGGATGAATACGCGAAGGATGCCGGCACGGTGTTGTACGTCACCGAGAACGGTGCGGCCTACGACGACGAGCCCGAGCGCGAGGGAGACAGCCTGCGCATCGCCGACGTCGAACGCACGGAGTTCGTGCGCTCCCACCTCGCGGCGGTCCTCGATGCCGTGGATGCCGGTGCGGACGTGCGGGGCTTCTTCTACTGGTCGCTGCTCGATAACTTCGAGTGGGCGTGGGGATACGACAAGCGGTTCGGCATCGTGCACGTCGATTACGACACGCAGGAGCGCACGATCAAGGACAGCGGCCGCGAGTACATGCGGATCATCGCGGCGCGGGCTCTGAACGCGGCGCCCGCGGGCGCGGCATCCTGATCATCGAGGAGAATCAACGGATGAGCACGGATGCGATGCGCGGCTCGGTAACGATCGAAGAGGTAGCCGCGACGGCGGGGGTCTCACGGTCGACCGTGTCGCGCGTCGTGAACGGTTCGACGGCGGTCAGTCCGGAAGCGCTGGATGCCGTCACCCGGGCGATCGCCGAGCTCAACTACGTGCCCAACCGGGCCGCGCGCTCGCTCGCGAGCCGGCAGACGCACGCCATCGCCCTCATCGTGCCCGAAGACACGACGCGCTTCTTCGGCGACCCGTTCTTCGCCGCGATCGTGTCGGGGATCAACGCGCGGCTGAGTCGCTCTGACTTCGTGCTGAACCTCTTCATCGCGAGCGATGACCCCGGCGACAAGACGACCAGCTACGTGCGCAGCGGCGCCGTCGACGGCGTGATCATCGTGTCGCACCACACGAGCGACACGTTCATCGACAGGATCGCTTCGGCCGTGCCCGTCGTCTACGGCGGCCGCCCCTCGCGGGAGCGCGACCGGGACTACTACGTCGACGTCGACAACATGTCGGGGGCCCGGGTGGCGACGGAGCACCTCATCGACGCCGGGCGGCGGCGAATCGCGACGATCACGGGGCCGCGTACGATGCCGGCCGGGATCGACCGGATCGAGGGGTTCCTTGCGGCGCTCGCCGCCCACGGCCTCGAGCCGGTCGCCGTCGAAGACGGAAACTTCACCGCTGACGGCGGGGCAGCCGCGATGCGGCGCATCCTGGCGACGGGTGAGACGCCCGACGCCGTGTTCATCGCGAGCGACCTCATGGCCCGGGGCGCGCTGACCGTGCTCAGCCCCGCCGGACTGCGCGTGCCCGACGACATCGCGATCGTCGGCTTCGATGACTCGCCCGTGGCGACGTCGGTCGTGCCGCAGCTCACGACGATGCGGCAGCCGTCGTTCGCGCAGGGGGAGCGGATGGCGGGCATCCTGATCGACCTGCTGGCGGGACGTCAGCCGCCGCACGTCACGATCCTCGAGACCGACCTCATCATCCGCGACTCGGTCTGACCCCGCGCGGGCAGCTCAGGCGGCAGCGGTCCTCGCGTGCAGTGCGTTGTTCCACGGGTCGTCGAAACTCAGTGTGCGGCCGTCGTGGCGCGTCGCCACGCCCGCCGACGCGAGCCTGTCGCCGAGCTCGCCCAGGGCGTCGCCGTGGGGAAGCAGCAGATCGACGCGTCCGAGGCCGAGTGCCGGCATCCGGGGTCCTGCGCCGCGTGAGTTCCAGACGTTCATCGCCATGTGGTGGTGATAGCCGCCGGCGCTGACGAAGAGGGCCTGGTTGCCGAGCTCGGTGGTGACGTCGAACCCGAGGGCGTCGACGTAGAAGGATCGGGCGGTCTCGATGTCGCCCACCGAGAGATGCACGTGGCCGATCGTCGCCGCCTGCGCGACCGTCGAGCCGAGGGTGGCTTGCTCGGTGAGGTGCTGCTCGAGGAAGGCGTTCGGGTCGAGGTGGAGTGTCGCCATCTCGACGCGGCCGTGCACCCACGACCATTCGGTGCGGTCGCGATCCCAGTACAGCTCGATGCCGTTGCCTTCGGGGTCGGTCATATAGAACGCCTGGCTGACGAGGTGGTCGGCCGAGCCGGTGAACGTGCCCGGTGCGTGCCGGGCGACGCTGTACAGCGCGGCGGCGAGCGCCTCCTGCGTCTCGAAGAGGATCGCGGTGTGGAACAGCCCCGCCCCTCCGGGCGACGCGTGGCGCAGCGCGGGGTCGCGGTGCAGCACGACGAGCGGCAGTCCGGCGCGACCGAGCGTCGCCGTCTCGCCCTCGGCTGACAGCAGCTCCAGCGTCACGACGTCGCGGTAGTACGCCGTCATGCCGTCGAGGTCACCCACGAAGAGGGTGACCGGGCCCATGGCCGTATCCGTCGCGAGTCGAGGTGTATTCATACGCATATCAACCCGCGTCACCCCGTGCTCATTCCCCCGCTCGAGAACCTGCCCCCGACGCCGCTGATCAGCGGACGGGGGCGTCAGCGGGGTCGCCGCCCAGCGGGCCGACCGCCGGGATCGGACCGCCGTCGTCGGCGCCGGTCTTGCGCCAGCGGGCGATCGCGTTGCCCAGGTGGTAGATCAGCAGGGCCGCAGCGGCACCGATCACGATCGCGCCGAGCTGGAAGTCGCCCCACTGCATCGTGAAGCCCGCGATCGCGATGACGAGCGCGACGGCACCGGTGTACTGGTTGACGGGGCGCGAGAAGTCGACGCGGTTGTCGACCCAGATCTTGATGCCGATGATGCCGATGAGGCCGTAGAGCGCGGTCGTCACGCCTCCGAGCACCCCGGGCGGGATCGAGTTGAACAGCGCTCCGACCTTGGGCGACATCGCGAGCAGGATCGCCACGACGCCGGCGACCCAGTAGGCAGCCGTCGAGTACACGCGCGTCGCGGCCATGACGCCGATGTTCTCGCCGTACGTCGTCGTGCCCGATCCGCCGAAGAAGCCCGCGACCGTCGTCGCCGCACCGTCGGCGATGAGCGCGCGACCCGTGTGCTTGTTGACGGCGGGGGTGGTCATCGTGGCGACACCACGCACGTGTCCGACGTTCTCGGCGATCAGCACGAGCACGACCGGCAGGAACATCGCGATGGCGCTCCAGGTGCCCGGCGAGGTGAAGTCGGCGATGTGGAACTCCGGCAGGCCGATCCACGCGGCGTCGTCGAGCGCCGAGAAGTCGATCTCACCGAAGATGAGGGCCGCGACGTAGCCGACGATGACACCGAGGAAGATCGAGATCCGGCCGAGGAACCCGCGGAACAGGACGCTGAACAGGATGACCGCGACCAGCGTGATGGTCGCCGTGCCCGGCTGCAGCTGAAAGTTCGACCACGCGACGGGTGCCAGGTTGAACCCGATGAGTGCGACGATCGCGCCCGCGACGACGGGCGGCATAAAGCGGTCGATCCAGCCGAGACCGGCGAACTGCACGATGAAGCCGACGGCCGCCAGCAGCACGCCGACGGCGACGATGCCCGCGAGCGCCGACCCCATGCCGGCTGTCGCGGTGGCCGCCGTGACCGGTGCGATGAAGGCGAACGACGAGCCCAGGTAGCTGGGCAGCTTGTTCTTCGTGATGATCAGGAACAGCAGCGTCCCGATGCCCGAGAACAGCAGCGTCGTCGGCACGGGGAAACCCGTCAGGACCGGCACGAGGAAGGTCGCGCCGAACATCGCGATGACGTGCTGCGCCCCGATCGCGATCGTCGCAGGCCAGTTCAGTCGCTCGTCGGGAGCGACGACCTTTCCGGGTTCGACGTTCCGGCCGTTGCCGTGCAGTTTCCACAGGGCCATGGGGCCGCTCCTTGTGCTCGATCGAACTTTGCTCGCCTTACCTTAGCGACCACGGCGCGGCGCGTTCGGCATCCCCGCACGAGTTCGAAAGGCTGGAGGGATGCTGCGGCCCCTGCCGGCGGCATCCGATGACGTGTGACGGAGTAGAGCGTGACCGATCCTGTCCTTCCGCCCCCGCCCGGTGTGGCTCCGGCGTCGACGCCCCGCGCGCCCGCCGCGGGGGACACCGCGGCGCTGAAGCTGGACGGGCTCCACAAGCGATTCGGCGAGAAGGTCGCCGTCGAGGGCATCACGCTGACGGTCCCGATCGGCTCGTTCTATGGTCTTGTCGGTCCCAACGGCGCCGGCAAGACGACGACGCTGTCGATGGCGACCGGCCTGCTCGTGCCCGATGGGGGCCAGGCGTTCGTGCACGGCGTCGACGTGTGGCGCGAGCCCGTGCGCGCGAAGGCGATGCTCGGCAATCTCGCCGACGGCGTCAAGCTGTTCGACCGGCTCACCGGCGAGCAGCTCGTCACCTACAACGGGCTGCTGTTCGGGCTGCCGCATGACGAGGTCGCCCGGCGCACGCACGACCTGCTCGCCCTCATGGACATGACGGATGCCGCGGGCACGATGGTCGTGGACTACTCGGCCGGCATGACCAAGAAGATCGCACTCGCGTGCGCCCTCGTGCACGCGCCACGGCTGCTCGTGCTCGATGAGCCGTTCGAATCGGTTGACCCGGTCTCAGCGGCGAACATTCAGGACATCCTGACGGGATACGTGAGCTCGGGCGGCACCGTCATCGTGTCGAGCCACTCGATGGACCTCGTGCAGCGCATGTGCGACCACGTCGCGATCATCGCCGCGGGACGCCTGCTCGTCGCCGGCACGGTCGATGACGTGCGTGCGGGTCAGTCGCTGCAGGACCGCTTCGTCGACCTCGTCGGCGGCCGCCGGCACACGGAAGGGCCGGAATGGTTGCGACACTCCTGAAGCTGCGCTTCCGGGTTCTCGGCAACCAGCTCGCTCGCAGTCCGTGGCAGCTCGTCGGCTTCATCTTCGGTGCGCTGTACGGCCTGGGGGTGCTGCTCGGGGCGATCGTGGGACTCGTCGTGCTCGGCTTCGGTCCGCTCGATCTCGCGGTGAACGTCATCGTCGGCGTCGGGTCGCTCGTGACGCTCGGGTGGGTGCTGGGACCGCTCATCGTGTTCGGCGTCGACATGACCCTCGATCCCGAACGACTGGTCGTCTTCCCGATGACGCTCGGGCGGATGATGGTCGCCCTGGCGCTCGCCGGAGTGTGCGGCATCCCGGGAATCGTCACGTCGGTTGCCGCGCTCGGCACGCTCACGACGTGGATCCACTGGCCGCTCGCGCTCATCGCCGCACTCATCTGCGTGCCGCTCGCCGTGGTGACCGCCGTCGTCGCGTCGCGCGCGGTCGCGTCGCTCGCTTCGGGTCTGGGCGGCAAGCGCCGCCTGCGCGAAGCATCTGGGGTGCTGGTGTTCATTCCGCTCATGCTGGCCGGTCCGATCATCGCGGGGGTCGCGACGGGGTTCGCACTCAACGTCGACACGCTGCTCGTCACCGTGCGAGTGCTCGGGTGGACTCCCATCGGCGCCGCGTGGGCCGTGCCGGGCGACGTCGCGTCAGGAGACTGGCTCGCCGCCGCAACGAAGCTCACCATCGCCCTCGCGACGCTGGCGCTGCTGTGGGTGCTGTGGCGCTGGTCCCTCGCGTCGGCTCTCGCCCACCCGCGTTCGGCGGCTGCCGCGACGGTCGCCGCCGGCAGGATCGGCCTGTTCGGGCGGGTGCCGACCGGGGCTGCCGGCGCCGTGTTCGCCCGGTCGCTCACCTACTGGATCCGCGATCCGCGGTACCTTCGGCAGCTCATCGTCGTGCCGATCGTGCCCGTGCTGCTCTGGTTTTACCTGCGCGACGGAGACGTGGCGAACGGCCTGAGCTTCTCGGCCCCGGTCATGGCGATCTTCATCGGCATCGTCGTGTACGCCGACATCTCGTACGACGGAACGGCGTTCGGCACCGAGCTCGCGTCGGGTGTCAGTGGCCGCGCCGACCGTGCCGGACGGGTGCTCGCGGCGGCAGTTGTCGCCGTGCCGGTACTGCTGCTCGCGGCCGTGATGCCGTTCTTCTTCTCGGGCAACTGGGTTCAGCTGCCGGGCATCCTCGGAATGTCGCTCGGGATCCTCTTGACGGGGTACGGCGTGTGCGCCGTGACGAGCGCGCAGATCGTCGTCCCCGTCGCCGACTCGGGGGACAACCCGTTCAAGAAGGTGCCCGGCACGACCTTTCTGCAAGGACTCGTCTTCTTCGGGATCTGGCTCGTGTCGATCGTGCTCGCGGCGCCGGCGATCGTCGTCGGACTCATCGGGTTCTTCACGGGCAGCGCGCTGCTCAGCTGGATCGCGTGCGGCGTGGGGCTCGCGCTCGGCGCGGTGTTCCTGATCGTCGGCGTTCTCGTCGGCGGACGGATGCTCGATCGTTCGGGCCCGGCGCTGCTCTCGCGGCTGAAGGCGATGAAGAACGCCTGAGGTGTCGACTACTCCGGACGAATCGTGCGCTCGCGCCCCGTGACGAGGTTGTGGCGCGATCTATCCGGAGTTGTCGACGCCCGACTCAGGCTCCGGTGAGTCGCTCGAGCAGCTCGCGGTAGCGGGCGGCCGTGCGTTCGGTGACCTCAGCGGGAAGCTCGGGGGGCTCAGCCTGCGGCGCCCCGGGCTCCGGGTTCCAATTCGCCGCGAGCCAGTCGCGCACGATCTGCTTGTCGAAGCTGGCCATGCGCTCGGCCGGCGTCGTGCCCTCGGCCCACGCCGCCGCGTCCCAGTACCGGGAGGAGTCGCTCGTGAGCACCTCGTCGGCGAGGGTCATGACGCCGTCGTCGTCGATGCCGAACTCGAACTTCGTGTCGGCGAGGATGAGGCCGCGCTCCTCGGCCGTGCGCGCGGCGCGCTCGTAGATCTCGAGAGAGAGGTCGCGCAGCAGTTCAGCGCGCTCCGCGCCGACGAGTTCGACGGCCTGGTCGAACGAGATGTTCTCGTCGTGCTCGCCCATCGGCGCCTTGTAGGCCGGCGTGAAGATCGGGGTGGGCAGTCGATCGCCGTTGGTGAGACCGTCGGGCAGGCGGATGCCGCACACCGTGCCGCTCTCGCGGTACTCGGCCCAGCCCGACCCGGTGAGGTAGCCGCGCACGACGCACTCGATGGGCTGCATGTCGAGGGAGCGCACAAGCATGGCGCGCCCCGCGACGGCGTCGGGAATCAGGTCGAGCGTCTCGTCGCCCGGCCCGAGGGCGTGCGACGCTGCGAGATGGTTCGGGATGCTGCGACCCCCGTCGGCGCCCGCCAGCCGGTCGAACCACCACAGGCTGAGGGTGGTGAGCAGGACGCCCTTGTCCGGAATCCCGGGGGACAGCACGTGGTCGAACGCGCTCACGCGGTCGCTCGCGACGACGAGCATGCGCCCCGCGCCGGCGGCCACTGAGCCCGCCGACGGGTCGGGCTCGTACAGGTCGCGCACCTTGCCCGAATAGACGTGGCGCCAACCGGCGAGGTCGAGAGGGTGGGGGTCTGTCACCCGCCCATTATCCCGGAGCGCTGCCGGGCCCCCGGACGGGCCGCGAGACGGCGACGGCGGGATCCGGCCGGTGCCGGGTCAGAGAGCCGTCTCGACGACGCGGGCGGCGATGTCGGTGCGGTGCTGCGCGCCCTCGAGGGCGATCTCGCCGAGGGCACGGTAGACGCGCTCGCGGGCTTCGGCGAACGACGTTCCCACCCCGACGACGTTGAGCACGCGCCCGCCCGTCGTGATCAGGATCCCGTCGCGCTCGGCGGTGGCGGCGTGCGCCAGGTGCACGCCGTCGACGGCGGCTGCCGCGTCGAGGCCGGTCAGGGGCCGACCGGTCACGGGTGCCTGCGGATAGCCCTCGCTCGCAAGCACGACGGTCACGGCCGCCTCGTCGGCGAATGACGGTCGCGGCTCATCCTCGAGATGGCCGGATGCCGCCGCCAGAAGCAGCTCCGAGAGCGGGTCGATCAGGCGGGGCAGCACGACCTGGGTCTCGGGGTCGCCGAAGCGCGCGTTGAACTCGATGACCTTGATGCCCTGCTCGGTCAGGATGAGCCCGGCGTAGAGCAGGCCGATGAAGGGGGTGCCCTCGGCGTCGAGCTGGTGGATGACGGGTTCGGCGACCTGGGCCGTGACGAGGTCGACGAATGCCTCTTCGCTGCCGAAGTCGTCGGCGAGCCACGGCAGGGGGGAGTACGCGCCCATGCCGCCCGTGTTGGGGCCCGTGTCGCCGTCGCCGAGCCGCTTGAAGTCCTGCGCGGGGCTCAGCGGCAGCACGTGATCGCCGTCGCTCAGGAAGAACAGCGACACCTCGGGGCCCGCGAGGAACTCCTCGACGAGCACCGCGCCGTCGGCGAGGTACGTGTCGGCGTGCGCGAGCGCCGCCTCGCGGTCGGAGGTGACGATCACGCCCTTGCCTGCGGCGAGTCCGTCAGCCTTCACGACGTGCGGTGCGCCGTACTCGTCGAGCGCGGCTTCGACCTCTGCGCGCGTGCGCGCACGGGTCGCGCCGCCGGTCGGCACACCCGCCGCTTCCATGACCCGCTTCGCGAACGACTTCGAGCCTTCGAGCTGAGCGGCGGCCTTGCCGGGACCGAACACCGGGATGCCTCGCTCGCGCAGCGCGTCGGCGACCCCCGCGATGAGGGGAGCCTCGGGGCCGATCACGACGAGGTCGATCGCATTCTCGTTCGCGAAGGTCGTCACCGCCCCGGGATCGTTCGCGTCGATCGCGGTGAGCGTCGCGTCGCGGGCGATGCCGGCGTTGCCGGGCGCGGCGAAGATCTCGTGCGAGGCCTCCTCCGAACGCAGGGCGAGGATGATGGCGTGCTCGCGCGCGCCCGAACCGAGGACCAGGATTCTCACGCGCCCAGCCTACCGACGCCACACCGCGGCGTTACCGTGGAGCCATGCCCCGCAGGATCACGACCGACCTCGGCCGAGCAGCCCTTGCGTCCGTTCGCGCCGCGGACTCGCCCGGCCGCAACGATCTCGCAACGGCCGTGCGCTATCTGCTGCAGCTGCTCGCCGAGAAGGCTCCCGGCCACACCGTCGAGGTGCGCGTGCCGCCTTTCGGGGCCGTGCAGGTGCTCGAAGGACCGCGCCACACGCGCGGCACGCCGCCCAACGTCGTCGAGACCGATCCCGCGACCTGGATCGCCGTCGCCCTCGGTGACGAGCACTGGGCGGATGCCGCGGCCGCGGGCCGCATCATCGCTTCGGGCACGCGCGCCGACGTCTCCGATCTGCTGCCGCTGCGTCCCTGAGCCGGGGCGCCGCTCTCAGCGCCGCGGCATCACGATGGGCGTACCGGTCAGGGGGTGCGGGAAGACATCGACGGCCTGGTGGTAGACCTCTTCGATGAGCTCGGCCGTGAGCACGTCGCTCGGCTCACCGGACGCCACCACGCGTCCTTCTGAGAGCAGCGTGACGCGGTCGGCAGACGAGAGCGCGGCGTTCAGATCGTGCAGCACGACCGCGACGGCGGCCCCGTCGCGGGCCCGGCTCCGTGCGACGGCGAGCACGTCCTCCTGGTGCTTGAGGTCCAAGGCTGCGGTCGGTTCGTCCAGCAGCAGGATGTCTGTGCGCTGCGCGAGCACGCGCGCCAGTGCGACCCGGGCACGCTCTCCTCCCGAGAGCGACGGCATGGTGCGGTGGACCAGCTGCGTGATGTCGGTGTCCTGCAGGGCGCGGCGGATCGCATCGGCGTCTTCGTCCTCGTGCGGCGTGCGCGCCCACGGCACCCGCCCCATCTCGACGACCTCGGCCACCGTGAACGGGAACGTCACGGTGTTCTGCTGCAGCAGAACACCTCGCAGCCGCGCGAGTTCACGGCCCGGGTACTCGCGCAGGGGCCGCCCATCGAGCAGGGCCTCGCCGTGCGTCGGTGTCGTGTCGCCGGCGATGACGCCGAACAGGGTCGATTTGCCGGCGCCGTTGGGGCCGACAAGGGCGTGCACTTCACCGTCGTGCACTTCGACCGAGGCGTCCGAGAGGATCGCGCGGCGCGACCCGTCGGGGATGACGGTGACGGAGCGGGCTTCGAGGCGGACGGTCATCCCCAGCCTCCTGCCCGGCGGCGCGTGCGCACGAGCAGCCAGAGGAAGAACGGCCCGCCGACGAGCGAGGTGAGCATGCCGATCGGCAGGTCGGCGAGGGGCACGGCGGTGCGGGCGATGAGGTCGGCGATCGCGATGAGCAGCGCTCCTCCGAGGGCGCTCGTGATGACCAGCGGCAGGTGAGCGGGACCGATCGCCATGCGCATCAGGTGCGGGATGACGAGCCCCACGAACGCGATGATGCCGGCGAAGGCGACGGCCGCGCACACGAGGAGGGCGACTGTCACGATCACCACGATGCGCAGCAGTTCGACTCGCACACCGAGGTGGCGCGCCGTGCGCTCGCCGAGGGCGAAGAGATCGAGTCTGCGCGCGACGACGAGCGCCGCGATCGTGCCGATGACGAGCAGCGGCGCGACGAGCGCGATGTTCTGCCACAGGGCGCCGTTGAGGCTGCCCAGCTGCCAGAACACGATCTGCTCGCGTGTGGCGTTCGTTCCGAGGAACGTCATGAACGCCAGCCCTGCCCCCGCAATCGCGTTGACCGCGATGCCCGTGAGCAGCAGGGTGACCACCTCGGTGCGTCCCCCCGACCGGCTCACGAAGTACACCGCGAAGACGGCGGCGAGGCCGCCGATGAATGCGAGGCCGGGTGTCGACCAGCCGCCGAGCGCCGTGACGCCGAACGTGATGCTCGCGGCGGCGCCGAGCGCGGCTCCCGACGAGACGCCGACGACGGCTGCATCGGCGAGCGGGTTGCCGAAGATCGCCTGCATGAGTACGCCCGAGACAGCCAGGGCGGCACCGACCATGAGGCCGAGCACGACCCGCGGCATCCGGATGTCCATCACGACGCCGCTCGCCGTCGCAGCGGCGGGGGCGAGCCCCGTGTCGATTCCGACGGCCTGCAGCAGGATGCCGAGCACTTCGGACGGCGGCAGGGGGTACTGGCCGACGCCGAGCGACACCAGCGCGACGGCGACGAGCGCGACGGCCATCACGATCGTCAGCACGATGAAGCGCGGCATGCGACCCCGGGTCGGTGTCGGGACGACGACTTCGCTCGTCATGTGCCGGGGCCCGACGCGGCGTGCGGTGCGTAGAGCGCTCGCGCGAGCGCGCGCACGATGTCGGGTGAGCGGGGCCCGTAGCTGAGGATTGCGGTGTCCGCCATGTCGATGACGCGGCGGTTGACGCCAGCCGGCGTCTGTCCGACGGCGGGGATCATCTCGATGAGCCCGTCGACACCACCCACCGACGAGAGGCCGTCGGTCATCATGACGATGACGTCGGGCTGCGCCGCGACGAGCGCCTCGGCGGTCATGGGCTTCATGCCCTCCCAGCCGATCTCGCCGGCGACATCGATGCCGCCGACGGCCTCGATGAGCGAATCCGCGCCCGAGTCGCGACCGAAGATGTAGTAGATGTTGGCGTTGCCGCGGGCATAGAGGAACAGCATCCGGACACGATCGGATGCTGCCGCAGGAGCGACGCCGGTCGCCTCTTCCCGTGCCTCGGCGATCTCGGTCTCGAGCTGCATGCGGAATGCGTCGCCGCGCTGATCGACGCCCAGCGCGTGGGCGATCTCGTCGACGAGGTCACCCACGGTGTTGAGGTTGTGCTCGGACGAGATGACGACGACGGCGATACCCACGTCGCGCAGCTGCTGACGCACCTCCTTCGGGCCGATCGAGGTGTCGGTCAGCACGATGGTGGGCGCGATCTCGAGGATCGCCTCGGCGTTGAGGGTGTGACCCGACTTCGTCACGACGGGCAGGTCCTCCGTGCCGGGAAAGTCCGTCGACGTATCGCGGCCGACGATGTTGTCGCCGAGCCCGAGGGCGAACACGGTCGCTGCGATCGTTCCCGAGATGTCGACGGGAAGGATGCGGGACACGTCGGTCACCTCGACGGTGCGGCCTTCCGCGTCGGTCAGCGTCACGGGAAGGGCGGGCGGCGAGGTATCGGCGACGGGATCGATCGCGAGCGAGGGGATGCACGCCGTCGAGGGCCCTTCGACGGCCCGCGGGTCGGCGGTGGGCTCGAGGTCGCTCAGCGGCACGGCGGCGTCGGGGCAGCCCGACTCGGCGGGCGGGGATGCCGGTGGTGTGGCTCCCGCTGCGGAGCATCCGCTCAGAAGAAGCGCTGCCGCGGCGATCAGGGCGAGCAGACGGGTGCGTTGCATAGGTGAGCCTCACGGGAATTTGACGGTGGCGCGGATGCTGCCTTACGGTCGAGTCGAGTTTAGGTAAGCCACACCTAAATATCGAATCCCACCCGCTTGCATCGACGCACCGGCCCACGCTGCCCTGCGTGCGTCGGCAGAGCCGGAGACATCGTGTCCACACTGCCCGTCCTCCATCGCGGCAAGGCCGTGATCGCGGCGCTTCTCGCCCTCTTCCTCGTGATCGCCGGTGCGATCAGCGCCCCGGCGGCCGTCGCGGCCGGCCCCGCGCTGTCCGCCGACGCGGCACCGCGCGCCGGGGGTACGGTCACCGTGACCGGTTCCGGTTTCGCCGGTGCTGCGCCGGGCGTCTACATCGGCGTCGGCCCCGTGGGACTGCCGGGGTTCTATCTCGGCAGCGCGCAGATCACCGATGTGGTCTGGCTCGCCGTCGGCAACGTCGAGGGTGCGGGCGACGGACAGCGCACCGCCCCGATGGCGACAGACGGGTCCTTCCAGGTGCAGTTGACCGTTCCCGCCTACACCGAGGGCGTGCAGTACGCCGTCTACGCCTCGAAGGCGCACGGGCAGGGCATGGGTGACCCCAGCCAGAACGCGACGCTCGCCCTCGACTGGCAGGCGCTGCCCGACCCCGAACCGACGCCCGACCCCGAACCGACCCCGGACCCCGAACCGACCCCGGACCCCGAGCCGACGACTCCTGTCGATCCGATCGAGCCGGCTCCGGTTCCTTCGGTGTCGGTGTCGAAGACGTCGGGGCTGGATCCCGCGGGTGAGACGGTGACGGTGACGGGTTCTGGGTTCGTTCCGGATGAGCCGGGCACGACGGGCACGCGTCCGCCGCTGATGGGCAAGTTCGGTGGCGCGTATGTCGTGTTCGGTGCGTTCGCTGATTCGTGGCGTCCGTCGGCGGGTGCGCCGTCGTCCGCGCGCACGGTGTTCGAGGACCGTTGGGGTGTGGCTGCGGCTGATTTCGGTGGTGCGGTGAATGCTGCCAGCGGTGGGTTCGCGATCGCGGCGGATGGTTCGTTCGAGATCGAGTTGACGGTTGCGCAGGCTGACGAGGTCGTCTCGGGCAACTACGGCATCTACACGTACTCGGGTTCCGGTGCCAAGTACGCCGGGTTCGAGACGTATACCCCGCTCGCCTTCGCGAAGCCGGCTGCTCCGGTTCCTTCGGTGTCGGTGTCGAAGACGTCGGGGCTGGATCCCGCGGGTGAGACGGTGACGGTGACGGGTTCTGGGTTCGTTCCGGATGAGCCGGGCACGACGGGCACGCGTCCGCCGCTGATGGGCAAGTTCGGTGGCGCGTATGTCGTGTTCGGTGCGTTCGCTGATTCGTGGCGTCCGTCGGCGGGTGCGCCGTCGTCCGCGCGCACGGTGTTCGAGGACCGTTGGGGTGTGGCTGCGGCTGATTTCGGTGGTGCGGTGAATGCTGCCAGCGGTGGGTTCGCGATCGCGGCGGATGGTTCGTTCGAGATCGAGTTGACGGTTGCGCAGGCTGACGAGGTCGTCTCGGGCAACTACGGCATCTACACGTACTCGGGTTCCGGTGCCAAGTACGCCGGGTTCGAGACGTATACCCCGCTCGCCTTCGCGAAGCCGGCCGGCCCCTCCGCCGAGGCCTCGGTGACGGCGGCCTCGCAGGCCAAGGGCGCGACGGTGCGCGTGCAGGCGTCGGGGCTCGGATCGGTGTCCGGCGTGTACGCCGCGATGATCGAGAAGGGCACCGAGGCGCTGCTCGACACCGACGGCGGTTACGTCGCCTTCGCACTGCCGTTCCCGACCGTGACGGACGGCGCGACGAGCTTCACCCTCATCGCCGAAACGTCGAAGCTGGATCGCTCCAAGCGCTACGAGGTGATCGTGTGGAAACAGCATGCGGCGCCGAACGCCGAGACGATCTTCGCGCGCGCCGACGTGCCGATCACGGGTGCGCAGTGGACCGCGCTCTTCCCCGGCACGACCCCGCCGGCCCCGGTCGACCCCGCTGAACCCGTGACTCCGGTCGCGCCGGGCATCCCCGTGGCATCCGGCTCGCTGAGCTGGGCGCTCTCGTCGAGCTTCACGAACTACATCACGACCTTCGCGAAGGGCAGCATCGCCGTGAGCGGCGGCGCGACGCGCGCGAACGGACTCTTTCAGTTCGGGCAGGCCGCGGGCGCGACCTTCGATGCGGCGGCAGGGACGGGCTCGGTGTCGTACCTCGGCGCGGTCCGGTTCACGGCGCACGCCGGCGTGCTCGACGTCACCGTCGCGAACCCGCAGATCCAGGCGACCTCTCCCACCTCTGCGGCGCTGTACGTCGCCTCTGCCGGGTCGCAGGTGCACTTCGCGGACATCAACCTCGGCGCGGCGACCAAGACGACCTCGAACGGGGCCGTCACCTTCGCCGGGGCGCCCGTGTCGCTCACGAGCGCGGGGCTCAACCGCGTGCTCAACGGCTTCTCCACGGCGCTCGATCCGATCACCTTCACCGTGGGTGCGGCGGGCTTCGCGCCCGTCGGTTCATCGGGCACCGTGGCAGCTGCTGCCCCCGGCGCGCGCACCGAGCTGCCCGCGACGCCGCCGGCGACCGAGGGCATCCAGCTCGACGACGCGACGCGGGCCGCGCTCGAGGCCGGCGAGTCGGTCGTGATCTCGGCATCCGGCTTCCAGCCGAACGAACCCGGCATCCGTGTCGTCGTGTACTCGACGCCCGTCCTGCTCGGCGAAGTGACGGCGGATGCCGCGGGCACCGCGACGTGGCAGGGATCGCTCCCGGCGACCCTCGCCGACGGGGAGCACACGCTCACCTTCCAGGGATCGGTCGATCGGGGAGTGCGCTTCACGCTCGCACGCGAGGCGGAGGCCCTCGCGGGCTGCGTCGTGACCGGAGCGACCCTGAACTGGGGCTTCCGTGAAGGGTTCCGCACCTACATCGAGGGCATCGGCAAGGGCGGCTGGGATGTCGTCGGCGTCGAATACGTGTACCCCGAGTTCGTCTGGTCGGAGGGCACGGGCCCCGTCGATCTCGAGGCCGGCACGGGTCTCGTCGCGTTCGACGGCAGCGTCCGGTTCCGCGGCCACGACGGCGTGCTCGACACGACGCTCGATAATGCGCGCATCGAGCTCGCGGGCGATGTCGGATACCTCGTGTTCGACGTGCTCGGCACGACGCAGGCGGGCGAAGTCGTCGCCGACGAAGGCGTGCGATTCGTCGAGTTCGCGCTGCCCGACCTCGAGGTCGCCTCGGGTGCTCTCGTGCTCGATGGTCTCGCCTCGACGCTGACCGATGCGGGCTCGGTCGCCTTCGGTACGTATCCCGCGGGTGAGCAGATGGACCCCGTCTCGGCGGTCATCCCGGTCTCGGACGACTGCGGCGAACCCGCCGTGGCCGTCACCGCGGACGCACCTGTCGCCGCCGAGGCCCAGCGTGACGCGGTGGAGCCCGACGAGGCCGCCGCGGTGTGGCCGTGGGCGGTCGGCGGCCTCGCCCTGGTCATCGTGATCGGCGCGGTCGTGTGGGTCGTCGTGGCTCGTCGCCGCTCCGCCTGACGATCTGAGTGACGACAGCGCCCCCGGATGGCCTCCGCGGGGCCCTGTCGTCGTCGCAGGTGGGACAATGGGGGAATGGCCGACATGGCACAGACCCCCGAACAGCCCGACCACGCGGCATCCGCTCCTCGCATCGATGATCGTCGCGAGGTCGTGCGCATGCGCCGAGCCCCCAAGATCTGGGTCTTCATGCTGCTGGGCGCGGCAGTCGGCATCGTCGTCGCACTGGTCCTGACGTATGCGTTCGACGGGTCGCTCGATGTGAGCCGCTACACGGGCATCGTGTACTCACGGGGCCAGGTCTTCGGCTTCCTCATCCTCGGCTGCGTCCCGATCGGCATCGTCCTCGGAGCCCTCGTCGCGCTCGTCTTCGACCGCCGGTCCCGCAAGCGCACCCGTGACGTGACGATCGACCACGAATCGGTCCACGAAGACTGAGTTCAGGCCAGCTCGGCGATGATCGGGTGAACCGCCGAGTCGAACGCCGCGATGTCGGCGCGCAGGCCGTCGGTGACCGCGATCGTGAGACTGCCGATCCACCACACGCCGCGCTGCGTCAGCGGCAGCACCTGCACGTTCAGCTCGAACGGGTGCGCCGGGCGCCCCACCCGGCGCTCGTGCTCGGCGATCGCGCTCGCGTACGCGCGGTCACTGCCGCCGCCTGTTCCGGCCCGGTAGCGCGCGTGCGCCGCCTTCGCATAGGCGACGGCTTCGGATGCGTGCGGCTCGATCGCCGCGCGCAGCGCACTTGCGTCGCCGGGCAGGGCGACGAGGGTGCCGAAGCCCGGCACGAGGTTGAGCGGTGCGGGTGACGGGTTCGCGAGGGGTTCCACCGTCATGTTCCAGTAGTCCCGCCAGGGGGCTTCGAATGCGTCGAGGTCGTCCTGTGCGGGTTCACTCGCACGCGGGGGGACGCTGCGCAGCTGTGGCAACTCGTCGGGAAAGCGGATCCCCAGCACCTGCCGCAGATACAGGGCGACGAGCACCGACTCGGCCGCGTCCTCGCGGACGAGCCACTGCGCAGTGCTGCTCATGCCGCCCATTGTAGGCGGCGCCCCTTCGTCGGCGCGGTTTCGGTGTGCTCCAGGACGGTAGGCTGAATCCCGTGGCGTCCTCTCCCACCTCCCCCAACCCTTACGCCGAAGCCGGTGTCGATACGGCTGCCGGCGATCTCGCCGTCGAACTCATGAAGTCCGCCGTGCGGCAGACGCACGGACCTGAGGTCCGAGGCGGCGTCGGCGGATTCGCCGGGCTCTTCGACGCGGCCGCGCTGAAGAGCTACGACAAGCCGCTGCTCGCGACGAGCACCGACGGCGTCGGCACGAAGGTCGCGATCGCGCAGGCCATCGACAAGCACGACACGATCGGGCTCGACCTGGTCGGGATGGTCGTCGACGACATCGTCGTGGTGGGCGCCAAGCCCCTCTTCATGACCGACTACATCGCGTGCGGCAAGGTCGTGCCCGAGCGCATCGCCGACATCGTCCGCGGCATTGCGGCCGGGTGCGCCGAGACGGGCACCGCCCTCGTCGGCGGCGAGACCGCCGAGCATCCCGGGCTCCTCGGACCGAACGACTACGACGTCGCGGGTGCGGCGACGGGTGTCGTCGAGGCCGATCGCGTGCTGGGCGCCGACCGCGTGCAGACGGGCGACGTCGTGCTCGCCCTCGCCTCGAGCGGTCTGCACGCCAACGGCTATTCGCTCGTGCGCCACATCGTCGCTCGCGCCGGCATCCAGTACGCCGACAACGCGGCAGACTTCGGCACGACGTGGGGCGAGGCCCTGCTCGAGCCGACGCGGCTCTACACGAGCCCGCTCCTGCGCCTGACCGACAGCTTCGACGGCATCCACGCCCTCAGTCATGTCACCGGCGGCGGCATCGCGGCGAACCTCGCGCGCGTCCTGCCGCAGGGAACGTGGGTCGAAGTCGATCGCTCGACCTGGTCGCCGCCCCCCGTCTTCCGCGTGCTCGCCGAGCTCGGCGACCTGTCGCTCGAGAGCACCGAGGGCACATGGAACCTCGGCATCGGGTTCCTCGCCGTCGTCGCGAGCGATGTCGCCGAAGCCGCGGCATCCGCTCTCACGCAGCAGGGGATCACGACGTGGCCCGTCGGCATGGTGCGCACGGGTGCGCGACCGTCGGGAGAGTTCGACCAGGGCGCCAAGGGCGTCGACGGCGGAGCGGTGCGCCTCGTCGGCAGCTACAGCCAGACCAGCGGAGCGTAACGACCCCCTATGTGCGGAATCGTCGGCATGACGGGGCGCGGCCCCGTCAATCAGGAGATCTACGACGCCCTGCTGCTGCTGCAGCACCGCGGGCAGGATTCGACCGGGATCGCAACGGCAGAGCCGAGCGGCACCTTCCACGTGCACAAGGAACGCGGTCAGGTGCGTGAGGCCTTCCGCACGCGCGACATGCGGGCCCTGCTGGGCAACCTCGGCCTGGGGCATGTCCGCTACGCCACCAAGGGGCAGGCGGGCAGCGAAGAAGAGGCCCAGCCCTTCTATGTCAACGCTCCCTACGGCATTGTGCTCGTCCACAACGGCAACCTCACGAACACGCGCGAGCTCACCCAGGAGCTCTTCCGCACCGACCGTCGCCACCTGAACACGACCAGCGACACCGAGCTGCTGGTGAACGTGCTCGCCAACGAGCTGCAGTCCGTCATCTCGGGAGTCGAACTCGAACCCGCGCAGGTCTTCGACGCCGTTCAGCGGCTGCACGAGCGCGTCGAGGGCTCGTACGCCGCGATCGCGCTCATCGCCGGCTACGGGCTGCTCGCGTTCCGCGATCCGTTCGGCATCCGCCCGCTCATCCTGGGCACGCGTCAGGCCGCAGACGGCTCGTCCGAGTGGGTCGTCTCGAGCGAGTCGCTCGTGCTCGAGAACGCCGGCTTCGATGTCGTCCGCGACGTGCTTCCGGGTGAGGCCGTCTTCGTCGACCTCGACGGCACCCTGCACACGCAGCAGTGCGCGGCTGCCCCGCGGCTGGTGCCGTGCTCGTTCGAGTACGTCTACCTCGCGCGCCCCGACTCGATCATGAACGGCATCTCGGTGTACGAGGCGCGTCTGCGCATGGGCGACCGCCTCGCCGCCACGATCGCCAAGCACACGCCGATGGAGGCGATCGACGTCGTCATGCCGATCCCGGAGTCGTCGCGCCCCGCGGCGATGCAGGTCGCGCGCAAGCTCGGCATCGAGTACCGCGAGGGCTTCTACAAGAACCGCTACATCGGCCGCACGTTCATCATGCCCGGCCAGGCCGTGCGCAAGAAGAGCGTCCGACAGAAGCTCAACGCGATGTCGAGCGAGTTCAAGGGCAAGAACGTGCTGCTGATCGACGACTCGATCGTGCGCGGCACGACGTCGAAGGAGATCATCCAGATGGCCCGCGATGCCGGTGCCAAGACGGTGACCTTCGCCTCGGCGGCGCCCCCCGTGCGCTACCCGCACGTGTACGGCATCAACATGCCTTCGCGCCACGAACTCGTCGCCCACGGGCGCACGATCCCCGAGATCGCCGAGGAGCTCGGCGCCGACTACATGGTCTACCAGGAGGTCGAGGACCTCAAGGCCGCGATCCTCGAAGGATCAGACGTCGACGACCTCGACATGAGCTGCTTCGACGGCCGCTACGTCACCGGCACGGTGTCCGAGGAGTACCTCGCCTGGGTGGAAGGCTCTCAGGAGAGCTGACCGTGGGCACCGCCGCTGACCTGCTGAATCTCGACGACGAGTTCACCGCTGCTGAGCTCGAGACGCGTGCGACGGTGCGGGAGTTCGTCGACCGGCGCATCCGGCCCAACATCGCGCGGTGGTTCGATGAGGCGGTCTTTCCCGTCGAGCTCGTTCCCGAGATGGCCGAGCTCGGTCTGCTCGGCATGCACCTCGACGGCTACGGCGGCGCGGGCCGCTCGGCGACCGAGTACGGGATCGCGATGCAAGAGCTCGAGGCGGGGGATTCCGGCATCCGCACCTTCGTCTCGGTGCAGGGGTCGCTCGCGATGTCGGCGATCCACAAGCACGGCTCCGATGAGCAGAAAGCCACGTGGCTGCCGCCGATGGCGCGCGGCGAGGTGCTCGGATGCTTCGCACTGACCGAGCCGACCGCGGGCTCGGACCCCGGCACGATGCAGACGACCGCGCGGCGCGACGGCGACGGCTGGGTGCTCAACGGCGCCAAGCGCTGGATCGGTCTCGCCTCGATCGCGCACGTCGCCGTCGTCTGGGCGCAGACCGATGAGGGGGTGCGAGGGTTCCTCGTGCCGACGGACACGGCGGGCTACCGGGCGACGCCGATCGAGCGCAAACTGTCGATGCGGGCCTCACTCCAGTGCGATGTGGCCTTCGACGACGTCCGCCTGCCCGCCGAGGCCCTGCTGCCGGGCGTCACAGGACTCAAGGGACCGTTCTCCTGCCTGAACGAGGCGCGCTACGGCATCGCGTGGGGCGCCGTGGGCGCCGCCCGCGACAGCTTCGACCAGGCCCTCGCGTACGCGCAGACGCGCATGCAGTTCGGCAAGCCGCTCGCAGCGTTCCAGCTGACGCAGCAGAAGATCGTGAACTGGGCGCTCGAGATCCAGAAGGCGCAGCTCCTCGCCCTGCGTCTGGGGCGATTGAAGGATGCCGGCAAGCTCGAGCACCACATGATCTCGGTCGCGAAGCTCAACAACACCCGCATCGCGATCGACATCGCCCGTGACGCGCGCACGGTGCTCGGCGGCAACGGCATCACGCTGGACTATTCGCCCCTGCGGCACGCCAACAACCTCGAGTCGGTGCGCACGTACGAGGGCACCGACGAAGTGCACACGCTCATCCTGGGCCAGCACATCACGGGTCACGCCGCCTTTCGCGGGTGACGAACGGGCCTGCCGGCCGCCCTAAGCTTGCGGGGTGACATCGGCCCCCTCGCGCTCGCTCTGGCGGGGTCGCGCGATCGCCCTCATCGGGATCGTGCTGTTCGCGTTCTCGTTGCGCACCGCCGTGGCATCCCTTTCGCCGCTTCTCGACAAGATCGGCGAGGACTTCACGGTGCCCGCCGCCGTGGTCGGTCTCATCGGCACCGCGCCGCCGGTCTGCTACGCCGTGTTCGGCTTCGTCACCCCGATCCTCGAGCGCCGCTTCGGGCTCGAGCGCACGGGACTGGCCGCGATGGTCGTCGTGGCGGTGGGGCTCGTCCTGCGCGGCTTCGCCGTCGACGCGACGACCCTCCTGCTCGCGACGGCGCTCATCTTCGCCGCGGTCGGGGTCGGCAACGTGCTGCTGCCGCCGCTGGTGAAGAAGTACTTCCCCGATCGCATCGGCCTCGTCACGTCGGTGTACTCCACGATGCTGGCGATCGCGACGTTCACGCCGCCGCTCATCGCGGTTCCCGTCGCCGAGGCCGCGTCCTGGCGGCTCTCCCTCGGCGTGTGGGCGGTCTTCGCCACCGTCGCGATGATCCCCTGGGTCATCCTCGTCGCCCGGGGGAGGCGCGCGGGGGTGTCCGCCGACGACATCGAGGTGGTTCACCCGCGCGTCTTCGGCCGGCTGTGGCGGCTCCCGCTGGTGTGGGCGCTCGTGGTCACCTTCACGGTGTCGGCCATCGTCGCCTACGTCTTCTTCGCGTGGTACCCGCAGGTGCTCGTCGACATCGCGGGGCTCTCACCGGCTGAGGCCGGCGCAATGCTCGCGCTGTTCGCCTCGATCGGGATGCCGTGCTCGCTGCTCGTGCCCATGCTCGTCGTGCGCTTCCAGGCCACCCGGGTGCTGTTTGCGGTCGCCGTCGTGACGGGCCTCGGCGGCATCGCAGGGCTGCTCGTCGCGCCGTCGCTCGCTCCGGCCGTGTGGACCGTGCTGCTCGGGGTCGCCTCGCTGCTGTTCCCGCTCAGCCTCGTGCTCCTCGGGATCCGCACGCGCACGCACGAGGGCGCCGTCGCCTTGAGCGGGTTCGTGCAGAGCATCGGCTACGGCATCGCGGCGGTCTTCCCGCTCGCGTTCGGGCTGCTGCACGACGCGACGGCATCGTGGACCCTGCCGCTCGCGCTGATCGGCGTAACGCTCCTCACGCTGATCCCCGCAGGGGTCGTCGCAGCGCGCTCCCAGACAGTCGAAGACGCCTGGGAGCAGCGGCACGGAGCCTGGTGACCGGTCGGGTCAGGCTGTCGTGCCGTACGAGTACGTGTCTTCGTCCTCGTCCTCGTCTTCGGTGGCCCACTTATCGACGTATTCGTCGTCTGTGGACGGGTGAGCAAGCTCACGCTCGAGCGCTGCATAGTTGACGCTCGGGCTGAACGACTTCAGTTCGCGAGCGATCTTTGTGTGCTTCGCCTTCTGACGGCCACGCCCCATGCGAGACCCCCTCACTTCTGAGCCGCGTACATAGCGCGGGCCCGACGCATTCACGATCCGGCATGTGGCCGGGAAGAGTAGCATTCAGAATACCACGCACGCCCGAGACCACGGCGGTTCGCGAGCTGCTCGGGCTGCTCGAGATGCGGAGGACGCATGGCCGACGAAGAAGTCCGACCTCCCGACGCGCGCGCCGACGATTCCTTTCGAGGTGCAGTCCTGGCCGGGATCATCCCCGACCAGTCCCCTCGGGTGCTGAAGGAAGCGGCCCGCTACGCGCGACTGCTGGGGGCTCCGCTCATCGTCGTGCACGTCGACGTGACGCGATTCGTGACGTACGAAGACCCCGACGGCTATGTGAACTCCGTGCCCATCGATATCGATGTCTCGTCGGGCGAGGGTGCGCTCGAGAGTGTTCGCGCGGCGGCATCCGCCGTTCTCGACGGAACCGGGCTGGCGTGGACGGTGCGGCAGCTCGTGGGCGACCCCGCCCTCGCGCTCAAGCACCTGGCCGAGCGGGTGGACGCCAAACTCATCGTCGTCGGCACGCGAAAGCGGGGCATGGGCGAGTCGATTCGTGAGTTCTTCACGGGCTCCGTCGCGGCGCGCCTCTCGCACCGCCAATACCGGCCGGTACTCGTCGTGCCGCTGGGGGATCCGGTCCCCGATGACGAGGACGTCTGGCCCATCTGACCCGTGACGACGAAACGGCAACGGCGCTGCCGTTGCCGTTTCGCGGGCAGAGGTCAGGGTTTGAGAGCGCGGGTGACGGCGCGAGCGGCTTCGTCGACGGCGCGTTCGAGCTCATCGACAACGGATGCCGCGAGCTCACCGCCCCGCGCGACGTGCGAGCGGAGTTCTGTGCGCACGCGCCCGCGGAACTCGTTCACGATCGCATCGGCACGGTGCAGCTGCTCGCGGCTGCGACCACGCACGTCATCGACGGGCGCGGGGGGAGCCGACGTCGCCTTCGCGCGCTCCTGCTTGCTCGCCGCCGCGAGGTCGGCGCGCAAGCTCTTCATCGCCTCGCGTACGCTTCCGCGAACCTCATCGGCGATGAGTCGCACGCTGTCGGCGAGGCCCGCCTCGATGCCCTGCAGGTCATCGGCGCGTGCGGCGACCTCGGCGCGACCGGCCTCGGTGATCTCGTAGACGGTCTTGCGGCCGTCGACGGACTTGGTGACCAGGCCTTCCTCCTCGAGCTTCGCCAGGCGCGGGTACACCGTGCCGGCGCTCGGGGTGTAGGTGCCACCCGTGCGATCGGACAGGGCCTGCATGATGTCGTAGCCGTGGCGCGGCCCTTCATCGAGCAGGTTCAGCAGGTAGAGGCGCAGGTCACCGTGCGAGAAGACCGGGCCCATCACCATTCCCCCTCTTCAGCGATGGGGGTGGACCCGCCCGCGCGGCGCAGCACGGTGAGGTCGCCCGAGACCGAGTTCGAGCGGATGTCGGCGAAGGTGCCGCTGAGTTCCCCCGTCGAGCCCGTGTAGTTCGTCGCGGGACCGGGGCCTGTCCCCGAGCGCACGGTGCCGTCGATCTGCACGCGTCCGCTGACGCTGCGCACGACGTAGTTGGCGGCGAGGCTCTCGTCGAGCCGGATGGTCGCGTTGCCCGAGATGGTGTTGAGGTTGACGGCGTGGACCGGGCCGTCGGAATCGACCAGCACGGCCCCAGAGACGGTGTCGATCGTCGTCTTGCGCAGGGTTCCCGTGACGGCGACGTCTCCCGAGACGCTGTTGGCCGACAGTGATCCGTCGAGTCCGCGCAGCTGGACGTCGCCCGAGACGGCGTTGACGGTCACGTCACCGGTGAGCCCGTCGACGATGATGTCGCCCGAAACGGTGTTGAGCCGCGCGTCGCTGCCGAGTCCGGTCACGAGCGCGCTCGCCGACACGACGCCGAGGGTGAGGGTGAGGGATCGCGGCACGGCCACGCTGATCTCGGCTTTCGGGCCGCCGTCGCCGAAGTTGCGGAACACCTCGAGGAAGTTGTCCCACCGCAGCTGCGGATGATCGATCTCGACGGTGCCGTCGGTGACATCGATCCGCAGGTCCTTCACGGTCACGCTGTGCACTTCGATCCGCATGCCGGGCTCGTCGTGTGCGACGACGTCGATCTGACCGCCGACGAGTCCGATCTTGAGCGAGCGCACGGACTCGATGTCGATGACGCGCGTTTCGCCGGGGTGGACGACCCACTTCTCGTAGTCCATAACTCCTCCAGAGTTTGTAATCTCGCGATATATCGCGTGTGCCGACCGTAACACGATATATCGCGTTTTTGGTCGAGACTCAGGAAACACCCACTTGACGTTTACGCGACGTCAACCTTTACGGTGACTCTTGATGGTGACGACAGGGAGGGATGCACATGGAATGGTCGATTCAGCAGATCGCGAAGATCACCGGGACGACGAGTCGCACGCTGCGTCATTACGATCAGCTCGGTCTTCTCCCGCCGTCGCGGATCGCCGCGAACGGCTACCGGTATTACGACGAGACCGCGCTCGTGCGGCTGCAGCGGATCCTGCTGCTGCGCGAACTCGGTCTGGGATTGCCGCAGATCGCGCGGGTCCTCGAGCGCAGCGTCTCTGAAGACCAGGCGCTCGAAGGGCATCTCGCCTGGCTTCACCAGGAACAGGAGCGACGGGCGCGGCAGATCGCCTCGGTCAAGTCCACTTTGAACGCACGGAGAGGGGGTGAAGAACTCATGGCAGAGACCATGTTCGATGGCTTCGACAACACGCAGTACAAGGAAGAAGTGCAACAGCGCTGGGGTGCCGACGCCTATCAGGCGAGCGAGGACTGGTGGCAAGGGCAGGACGGCACCGCGAAGGCAGCCGAGATGCGACGCGTCGCCGACCTCAACCGCGACTGGATCGCGGCCGCTCAGAGCGAAACGCCGATCGACGGCGACCTCGCACAGGCGCTCGCGCAGAGGCACGTCGAGTGGCTGAGGTCGGTGCCCGGCGCACCGACGGCGCCCGACAAGATCAAGGGATACGTGCTGGGGCTCGGCGAGATGTACGTTGCCGACCCGCGATTCGGTGCGAACTACGCGACGGATGCCGGAGGCACAGCAGGCGCGGAGTTCGTGCGCGACGCGCTACGGGTGTACGCCCACGCGAACCTCTGAAAAAAGAACGGATGCCGCAGACCCGAAGGTCTGCGGCATCCGTTCTCTCAGCGTCGCGCCCCGACAGCGCGACGCGAACTTAGGCGCGGCTACCGCTGATGAGTCGGAACAACAGCGCGATGAGCGCGATGACTCCGACGATCAGTGCAACCCACAGGAGCCAGCTCAAGGCCTCGCCGAGACCGCCGACGATGGCGAGCACGATGGCGACGACGATGATGATGATCAGCGCGATGTTCATGGAGAGTCCTCCCTCGTGGAACGGCGCGAACTCAATCGCGCCGCGTGCATCATGAGCACTCATCTACCGTGCCACCCTCGCCGCAAACCCCGACAGGGGTTGCACCCCGGAATCGGTTGGTGATAGGGCGGGCGGGTGTCAAGCCCCTGCGGCGGTGACCCGCGCCGCCATAGGTTCGACGCACGACGAAGGAGGAGCCATGCCCCGAGGCCGCGGATCGAGCAGTCTGAAGAGCCCCGAGCTCTATGAAGAGCTGCGGGGCGACGGCGCGTCGAAAGAGAAGGCCGCCCGCATCTCGAACGCAGCTGCCCGCGACGGAGCCGAAGAAGTCGGTCGGCGCGGCGGCAAAGCCGGCGACTACGAGGACTGGACGGTCGCGGAGCTGCGGGGCCGGGCGAAGGAGCTGGGCATCACGGGCTACTCCGGTGTCCGCAAGCCGGAGCTGATCTCGATGCTCCGCAACCACTGACGGCATGGCCCAGCGACTCACCCGGGTGCGTCCCGACGATGACCCGGGGCTGCGCCGTGTGCGCTCCGGCTCGGGATTCCGCTACCAGCGCGACGATGGCGAGACGGTCTCCGCCGAAGACCGCGACCGCATCTCGCAGCTCGTCATCCCCCCGGCCTGGCAGGACGTGTGGATCTCGGCCGAGCCCTTCGGGCACATCCAGGCGGTGGGGACGGATGCCGCCGGTCGTCGCCAGTACGTCTATCACGCCGAATGGCGGGCACGACGCGACCGTGGCAAGTTCGCCCGCGCGCTCGATCTGGCCGCGGCGCTGCCGAGCGCGCGGCGGCGCGTCACGGTGGCATTGCGTGCAGACGAACTCGACCGCGAGCGGGTGCTGGCCGTCGCTTTCCGGCTGCTGGACACCGCGGCGCCGCGCGTGGGCTCGACACGCTACCTGGATCGGCACGGCAGCCGGGGGCTGACGACCCTGCAGCGTCGTCACGCCATCGTCGACGACTCCGTCGTGACGCTGTCGTTCCCCGGCAAGAGCGGCAAGCGGGCGCTGCTGGAGATCAGCGACGATGACCTCGCCGTCGTCATGCCGCTTCTCGTCGCCGGGCGCCCGAGCGCCGCTCTGCTCGCGTACAGCCGCGGCAGGCGCCGCGTCGCGCTGCGGCCCGGCGACGTCAACGAGCACGTGCGAGCCCTCACGGGCGGCCGGTTCACGGCGAAGGACTTCCGCACGCTCCGCGGCACGATCCTCGCCGCAGAGACTCTCGCCCGGATCGGGCTCGTCGCCACGGCCCGCCAGCGATCGCAGGCCGAGAAGCTCGCCGTCGACGCCACGGCCGCGGCGCTGGGCAACACCCCCGCCGTCGCACGGGGGAGTTACATCGATCCGCGGGTCTTCCAGGCGTACGCGCGCGGACAGCTGCTCGACCTCGGCGTCACGCCCGAGTCGGCGATCCAGGACCTCATCGTGCGCTCGGGCCGTCGCCGGCCCCGGTGAGCGCGCTTCGACTCTCGGCCCAGCCCCCGCAAGCGTCGTGGGATACTGAGCCGGATACACATTCGTATCCGTCGCGATGGCTCCGCAGCGCGAGCATCGGGCCGCGGCATCCCTCACGATCACGCAAGGGCACACGTGTCGAACCTCGCCGTCTTGAGCTTGAAGAACCGTGCGCTCATCGCGCTCATCACGATCGTTGCCGCGATCTTCGGTGGGCTCGCACTGACGAGCCTCAAGCAGGAGCTCATCCCCTCGATCGAGTTCCCGGCGCTCATCGTCGTCTCGGCCTACCCCGGTGCGTCGCCCGAGGTCGTCAACAATGACGTCTCCACCCCGATCGAGGCGGCCATCCAGGGCGTTCCGGGCCTTGAAACCACGACGGCGACGAGCACGACGAACGCGTCGGTCATCCAGGCGTCGTTCTCGTACGGGACGAACCTCGCCACGGCCGAGCAGAAGATCGCTCAGGCGATCAACCGCGTGCAGGGTCAGCTGCCCGATGGTGTCGAGCCCAATGTCATCTCCGCGAGCATCGACGATTTCCCCGTCATCCAGCTTGCCGTGACGGGCTACGACGATGCCGAGACGATCCAGGCGCGCTTGGAGTCCCTCGTCGTCCCCGAGCTCGAAGACGTCGACGGCGTCAATGCTGCCGAGATCGTCGGCGGCATCGGTCAGCGCGTCACGATCACCCCCGACCAGGCCGCGCTCGCGGCCGCGGGCTACACGCAGCAGGCGATCACCGACGCCCTCGACCAGAACGGCGTGCTGTTCCCCGGCGGCGACATCACCGAGGACGGGCAGACGCTCACGGTGCAGACCGGCACGAAGATCGACTCGGTCGAACAGATCGCCGCGCTGCCGCTCGTTCCCTCTTCGGCCGAGCAGTTCGCCGCCGGTGAGCTCACGATCGGCGATGTCGCTTCGGTCGTGCAGGACCAGGACCCCGTCACGTCGGTGTCGCGTGTCGACGGCGAGCCAGCGCTCACGATCGCGGTGACCAAGCTGCCCGCCGCCAACACGGTCGACGTGAGCAAGGGCGTGCTCGCCGTGCTCCCCGCGTTGGAGGACGACCTCGACGGGGCCGAATTCACGGTCGTCTTCGACCAGGCGCCCTACATCCAGGAGTCGATCGACGCGCTCGCGAAAGAGGGCCTGCTAGGCCTCGTGTTCGCCGTGCTGGTGATCCTCGTCTTCCTGATGTCGGTGCGTTCGACACTCGTGACGGCGATCTCCATCCCGACGAGCGTGCTGATCACGTTCATCGGCATCCAGTCCCTCGGCTACTCACTCAACATCCTCACGCTCGGTGCGCTCACGATCGCGATCGGACGCGTCGTCGATGACTCGATCGTGGTGATCGAGAACATCAAGCGGCATTACGTCGGTGACGCCGACAAGACGCGCTCGATCCTGATCGGTGTCCGTGAGGTCGCCGCGGCGATCACGGCCTCGACGATCACATCGGTCGCAGTCTTCCTGCCGATCGCGTTCGTCGACGACGTCACGGGCGAGCTGTTCCGGCCGTTCGCGCTCACTACCACGATCGCCATGCTCGCGTCGCTCTTCGTCGCGCTCACGATCGTCCCGGTGCTCGCCTACTGGTTCCTGCGCCCCGGCAAGCAGATCCTGGATGCCGAGGGGCGGTCGGTCGACCCCGAAGACCCCGCCGCCCCGCCCAGCCGCCTCCAGAAGTCGTACCTGCCGATCCTGAACTGGACCCTGAAGCACTCCTGGACGACGATTCTGCTGGCCGTCCTCGTGCTCGGCGGCACAGCCGCCGCAGCGCCGTTCATGAAGACGAACTTCCTCGGGGACTCCGGACAGAACACCTTCACGATGACGCAGAGCATCGGACCGGCGGCATCGCTCGAAGCGGAGTCCGCGGCAGCCGAACAGGTCGAGGCCGTCCTCTCGGACATCGAGGGCATCGAGACGGTGCAGGTGTCGATCGGATCGAGCGGCTCGGCGCTGCGTGATGCTTTCTCGGGTGGGGGCAGCGGTGTGACCTACTCGATCACGACGAGCCCCGAGGCCGACCAGGTGCTCCTGCGCGAAGAGGTGCAGGAAGCCATCGCCGATCTCGAGGATGCGGGTGAGATCGCGATCGCCGCGAGTGGCGGGGGCTTCGGGTCGAGCGACATCGAGATCAACGTCACGGCGCCGGACACCTCGACGCTGCAGGAGGCCACGGATGCCGTCGTCGCTGCGCTCGCCGGAGGCGAGGGACTCAGCCAGGTGACGAGCAACCTCTCCGCGTCGCTTCCGTACATCGCCGTCAACGTCGATCGTGACGCCGCCGCGTCGCTCGGGCTCTCCGAGGTCGCCGTGGGCGCCCTGGTATCGAACACGATGCGTCCGCAGCAGGTCGGCTCGGTCGAGATCAGCGACACCACGCTGACGGTCTACCTCGCCGCCTCGCAGACCCCCGCGACCCTCGACGAGCTGCGTGCCCTCACGGTTCCGACCGCCGTCGGGCCGGTTCCCCTGTCCGATATCGCGACCGTCGAGGAGAGCGAGGGGCCGACCTCGATCACCACCCAGCGCGGTCAGCGCACGTCGACGGTGACCGTCACGCCGTCGACCGATGATCTGACGGCGGCGTCTGCCACCGTCTCCACCGCGCTGGCAGACGCCGAGCTGCCGGCATCGGCCGATGCATCGCTGGGAGGCGTGGTTTCGCAGCAGGCGGATGCCTTCTCGCAGCTGGGCCTCGCTCTGCTCGCGGCGATCCTCATCGTCTACATCGTCATGGTGGCGACCTTCAAGTCGCTGCGACAGCCGATCCTGCTGCTCGTGTCGGTCCCCTTCGCGGCTACCGGTGCGATCCTGCTGCAGATCGTCACGGGCGTGCCGCTGGGCGTGGCATCCCTGATTGGTGTCCTGATGCTGATCGGCATCGTCGTCACCAACGCGATCGTGCTCGTGGACCTCGTCAATCAGTACCGGGAGAAGGGCCTGTCCGCGCGCGATGCCACCGTCGCCGGAAGCTCGCGACGCCTGCGTCCGATCCTGATGACCGCGCTGGCGACGATCTTCGCGCTGACGCCGCTGGCACTGGGGATCACCGGCCAGGGCGGGTTCATCTCGCAGCCGCTCGCGATCGTCGTGATCGGCGGCCTGATCTCGTCCACCGTGCTGACACTGCTCGTGCTGCCGACGCTCTACAACCTCGTCGAGGGTGCGAAGGAGCGCCGTCAGGCGCGACGCGGCGGGCCCGTTGTCGTCGGCGCGTCAACGGTCAGCGCTCCCGCGACCCGTCGCGAGCGGCGCCTCCAGAAGGCCGCCGCTATGTCTCCCGTGCCTGAAATCGAGCCCGAGAGCGTGCCCGAGCGGCAGTCCGTACCCGCAGACGAGCGCGAGCCCGAGCCTGAACTCGAGCCCGAGCCAGATTCCGTGGGTGACCCGGCGGACGAAGCCACGGCTGCCGGTGACGCAGATGAGGAACGGCCAGGGCGCGACGACTGACGCGCACGCGCGCCGCCCGTTCGGTCGAGTGAACAGCGCGGATCGGCGCAGGGTAGGTCGGCAGCGTGTCGCCGCGCGGCGAGGGGTCGGCGACGAGCACGGCGGATGCGGCATCCAGGGTCCCATCCTCGGGTGCGCCGAGCGCGCGCGGAAGGCCCAGCAGCCAGACGCCCATCGTCGAGAAGGCGACGAACTCGTAGAACGCCAGCGTGATGAGACCGGCGGCGAGCACGACCATGCCCGTCGCGAGCAGGATCACACCGACCGCGGCGAAGCGGCGGAACGCGTTCGAGAGCGCACGGCAGCGCAGGCCAGAGGCCACGAACGACAGGAACGACAGCGCGAGTCCGATCGCGGCGAGGTCGTGCAGGAGTGAACTGACCGGGATCGGGATGAGCCCCACCATCATCATGTGCGCGCCGGCCGACGAGAGCGAGCACCGGATCCATGCCGCCCGGCGCCGTGAGATCCGCTCGGGCAGGTCGACGCCGATCACGATGCCGTACACCGTGAGGAGCAGGCCTGACACGATCACCGTCGCGTTGAACGTGCGCGCCGAGAAGTCCCGGAACGTGCCGAGCTGTGAGAAGTGCAGGTGCCACCAGTACGGGTCGCTCGTCGTGAGGATCGCCACGACGACGCCCAGCACGAGTGCGCCGGTTGCGAGCGTGCCCAGGCGGTGCGAGCCCGAGGCACGCGAAGCGGCTCGTCTCGGAAGGGCCCCAGACACCCCGATGTCGGTGAGGGTGACGGGTCGGGACGGCTCCGAGAGCAGAAAGGTCATAAAGTTACCGTGGGTAGCGGCAACACCTCGCACGTGTACACCCGGCCCCCCCAGGCCCGGCTCGTGCGGAGAGCATGCCGATGGCTTAAGTTCTCCCCAGCTGACGGCAAGTCACCGACCCTTCATAGGGTAATGGGTGTATTGGCGGATAGGTGACCGGTGATCTTTCAGCTGGCGACCGGTAATGTTGACAAGTCGGCTTCAGGACACCGCGCTGTGTTCATCGCACGCGCGGATGGGTTTGTGAGTCCAAAGGGGCCGATGGTGAGCGTCGATCGACGCACATGAACCATCACTGAAAATGGCCCCCGGCCGACGGATGTCCGGGTACGCCCGCGCCCTGCGCGGGCGCTGTTTCGTGCGAGAAAACCCACAAGGACATCATCATGCCCAAGAACAAGAAGCCCGCCGGCGGTCGCCCCGCCAAGAACTTCGAGCCCCGCTACGGCGAGAAGAAGGGCTCGTACCAGGATCGCAAGCGCCGACCGGATGCCGCAGGCGACGGTCGCGCCAACACGAACAAGCCCGGCAGCAAGAGCCCGCAGCATCGCGGGTACCGCCCCGCCGAGAGCGACACCGCCGCGCCGAAGCGCCGCTGGTCGGCGCAGGAGAAGGCGGGCCGCGACGAGGCCCGCGGCATCCGCACGCACGCTCGGGACGATCGTCCCCGCTTCGACGAGGACCGTCCGCGGCGCGACGAGCGCGCACGCTCGGACCGGCCCTCGTACTCGTCGCAGGGCGGTTCGCGCTCGTTCGACCGCACCGACCGCGACGCGCGCGGCGCCGGCCGCCCCGCGGCACGCACCGAGCGCCCCGCCGGTGACCGCGACCGCGCTCGCCCGCCGTACGCCGACCGGGCCGATCGCACCGAGCGCCGCACGCACGGCGACGCGCGCCCGTCCTACCGCCGCGAGGAGCGTCCTCGTTTTGATCGTGATGACCGTGCCCCTCGTCGTGATTCGGGTGAGCGTCCTCGTTTCGATCGTGATGACCGTGCCCCTCG